>JANOPS010000692.1:0-3358 GCA_031421995.1 Gemmatimonadaceae bacterium | reverse complement strand
GCACTGCCGATCTCGATCGGCGCTGCGCTCTTCATCACGGAAGTCGCGCCGAAGTGGCTCAAGTCGTCGTTGATCGCCGCAGTCGACCTGATGGCGGCGGTGCCCAGCGTCGTGTACGGCCTGTGGGGGTTGTTTCTCCTGCAGGGTCACATCATCGGTCTCTCGCGTTGGCTGAACACGTGGTTCGGCTGGCTGCCCTTCTTCGATGTCGCGCGCGCGGACCCCAACAGCCCGCTGTCCAGCGCCACGGTGTACAGCGCGTCGACGTTCGTCGCTGGCGTGGTGGTGGCGATGATGGTCATGCCCATTCAATGCGTCGTGATGCGCGAAGTGTTCTCCCAGGTCCCGATCGGCGAGCGCGAGGGCGCCTATGCCCTGGGCTCCACCAGGTGGGGCATGATTCGTGTCGTGTCGTTGCCCTTCGGTCGCGGCGGCATCATCGGCGGTTCCATGCTGGGTCTCGGGCGTGCGCTGGGCGAAACCATCGCCGTGCTGCTGATCATCTCCCCCCGTTTCGACATCAACTTCCACATCCTGGAGGCAGGCAGCAACTCGGTGTCCAGCTTGATCGCCCTGCGCTACGGCGAGGCGTCGGGGTTCGGGCTGTCGGCGCTGATGGCCGCAGGGCTCGCGCTCTTCGCAGTGACACTGGTCGTCAACTTCACGGCCTCGTGGTTCGTCGCCAGGTCGCGATCCGGAGCGGACAGTGAAGCATGAGCACTGAACTGACCGTCCTTCCCCCGCGTCCCTCGCGCAACCTGCCGCCTCAGCAGCGACGCTCGCTCGGCCGTCTCTCCAGGCAGGACCTGGTGATGATGGTCGGCGCCGGCATCAGCTCGGTCGCCACAACCATGCTGTTGTTCGGCGAGTTCACGTCGCTGTCCGGTTGGCTCGGGTTCACAGTGGTCGGCTTTCTGGTGTTCTTGGCCACCTTTGCGGTACTCGTGTCGCTGACCGAGGATGGTCCGGCGGTCATCGACAGAGTGATGAGCGTTCTGCTCAGTACCTGCATGCTGGTCGCAGGTGCGGCGCTGGTCTCGGTGATCGTCTTTACGCTCTACCGCGGCCGGACGGCCCTACTGAAGTCGAACTTCTGGACGGAAGACCTCAGTGCTGCCGGGCCGCTCAGCCCGTTGGAGGTCGGTGGCATCGCACACGCAATCGTCGGAACGCTGATCATGATCAGTTTGGCGCTCGTACTGACAGTCCCACTCGGTCTGGCCTGCTCGGTGTTCATCACCGAGACCCGCGGCCGTGGTGCGGCGCTCGTCCGCACCGTCGTCACGGCGATGACGGCTCTGCCCTCGATCCTTGCCGGTCTGTTCATCTTCGCCACGTGGATCCTGATCTTGGGCTTCGAACGGTCCGGTCTGGCGGCGTCCATCGCAATCAGCATCATGATGCTGCCGATCATCATCCGTTCGGCCGACGTGGTGCTGCGCCTGGTACCGGGCAACCTGCGCGAGGCCTCGGCGGCCTTGGGCGCACCGCAGTGGCGCACCGTGTGGCACGTGGTGCTGCCAACAGCACGATCCGGTCTCACGACCTCGGTCATCCTCGGTGTGGCTCGTGGCATCGGCGAAACCGCACCGGTTCTGCTGACCGCCGGCTTCACCTCGACCATGAACTACAACCCGACGAGCGGCCCGATGGTCTCGCTTCCCCTCGCCGCGTTCGAGTTGGTGCGGTCGCCGCAGCCCACGCAGATCGCACGCGGTTTCGCTACCTCGGCGGCGCTGATGCTGCTGGTGCTGCTGTTGTTCACCGTCGCTCGAGTTGTCGGTGGCAAGCCTGCCGGTCGACTGTCGAAACGCCAGTCGCGCAAGGCCATGGCAGATTCCGGAGCGGACGCGCAGCGCATCGAGGCGCGACACAACTCGAAGCACGAGACGGCCACCGAACTGACGCAAGTGGGAGCGACATGATGCGTGTACGGCCGAAAGTCATTTCGTTGGGGCGCCTGGCCGTCGTGATGGTCGTCGGAACCATCGCGATCGGCGGAACGCCACCGACCGTCACCGCGCTCAGTTTTCAGCGCATCTCCGGCGAAGGCTCGTCGTGGTCGGCGAACGCCATCGACGCGATGCGCGTCAACGTGCGCCAGTTCGGTATCACCGTCGACTACAACCCCAGCGGTTCCAGTGCCGGTCGCAAGAACTTCCTCAACGGCACCGTCGACTTTGCCGGTTCGGACATTCCCTTCCAGTTCGCGCCCGAGGATGGCTCTGCGCCCGAGAATCCTGCACCGGGAAGCTATGCCTACATTCCCATCGTCGCCGGTGGCACGGCGTTCATGTACAACCTGCAGATCAACGGCAAGCGGGTGACCAACCTGCGTCTGTCGGGTGAGAATGTCACCAAGATCTTCACCGGCAAGATTTTGAACTGGAACGACCCTGCGCTGCAGGCCGACAATCCAGGTCTGGTGATGCCGGCTCGGGCGATCGTTCCTGTCGTGCGCTCCGATGGCTCGGGCGCCACTGGGCAGTTGACGAAGTGGATGATTGCGCAGTACCCGGACCTGTGGAACTCGTATTGCGAGGACTCTGGCCGGGCGCCCGCCTGTGGTGAAACGTCGTTCTACCCGACCCTTCCCGGCATGATCTCCCAGTCGGGCGACCTCGGCATCTCCGGTTACGTCAGCCAGGGTTTCGCTGAGGGCGCCATTGGGTATGTCAACTACTCGTACGCGCTGGGTGTTCAGTTTCCCGTGGTCAAGATGCTCAACGCAGCCGGCTTTTACACGGAACCGACGCCGCAGAACGTGGCCGTCTCCTTGCTTCAGGCGCGGATCAACACCGACGAGAGCGACCAGGCCAACTATCTGACCCAGCAGTTGGAGGGCGTGTACATCGACAGGGACCCGCGGAACTACTCGTTGTCGTCATACTCCTACCTCATCGTGCCGACGGTCGTCGCAGGGCAGTTCAACGAGGAGAAGGGCAAGACGCTGGGTGCCTTCGCCTACTACGCGATGTGTCAGGCACAGCAGCAGTCTGCGTCGTTGGGGTACTCGCCGATGCCGATCAACTTGGTCGAGGCGAGCTTCGACCAGATTCGCAAGATTCCTGGGGTCGAGGTTCAGGACATCGCGATCTCGTCGTGCAAGAATCCGACGTTCTCGGCCGACGGGTCGAACCTGCTGGCCGACACGGCGCCACAGCCTCAGGCGTGCGACCAGCTGGGCTCGGTCAGCCAATGCCCGAATGGCACCGGGGGTCTGCCCAACGTTGCGACTGCCGTCTCGGGCCCGGCGGTCGTGGTTGCCCCAGTGGTCACCACGCCGGGCGGCGCGGTCGTGGCGGCGCCCGGCGGCGGTGCGGCACCGGTAGTGACTGCGCCGGGCGGCGGTGCGCTT
>JANOPS010000691.1:0-3690 GCA_031421995.1 Gemmatimonadaceae bacterium | reverse complement strand
TGTCGCGGACACTGCACGCGCGCAATCGTTGTCCGAGATCCTCCCGGCCAAGGCCACGCACTGCGCCGTTACGGATCCGCCCGCGCAAGCCGGGCTCGCCGCCACACCCGGTGGGTTTGTGATGGTCTTTCCGCGCAACTCGGCGCTGACCGACACGTTCACCGGCTGCAAGATCTTGTGGCTCGTCGATGGCAGCACGACGCGACGTTTTGCGACGCTGTACTTCAAAAGCGGCACGCTGGCGATTCTGGCATCGCACAATCCGCGCGGCGAACCGGGTGCCGTCGTCGCCGCCTGCGCGTACCCGGACGGTAAATCACTGCTCACGAAGCGTGGTCAAACCGGTGCGCCGAGTTGCGCCGGCGTCACGGACGAGCCGTTCTACGCGCTGCGCTTGCCTACGTGGCCGCGACTCTGTCTCACCGATCCGAAGGCCGCCGTCTGCAAGGCGGAACCGTCAGAGTGATTTTTTGTCGATGACGTTCTCCGCGTCGGCACCGGACAACAGGCCGGCGTGTTCATCCAGCACGCGACGTTCGGGGGTCGCGATATGTCGAACCGTGAACACGACTTGTCCGTTCTCAACTTGGGCGAACCGAGCTGACGTGATGTCATACGGACCGTGCTGTGGAACGAGAATCAGGTGCGCATGGGCGACGCCATACCCATGCACAACCATTCCCACCCGCTGCGGCTGAAACACCTCCCGCATGCGGCGTCCGATGCGCTGCGCCACCCGCATGATTCGTTCGGCGGTGCCGTCCTCGACGTCAGTAAAATGGTCGACATGGGCAAGCGGAATTACGGTGCACTCACCGGGAGAGGAGGGATGTATCGTCATGAAGGCGATCACGAACTCGTCCCGATAAATGATACTGGCGGGTGAAGTCCCTTCGATGATCTCGCAGAACACACATGCCATTGCGACTAGCCGGCGCGCGTCAGGGGTTTCAAGCGGGCGATCTCCGTCGCTTCATCCGATCGTAACGCGTGCCACAAATCCCAGTCCTGTTGGAGACCAAGCCAGAAATCGGCACTCATACCAGTGACCTGCGCGAGCCGAAGGGCCGTGTCCGAGGTGACCGCGCGCTTGGCGTTGATCACCTCGTTGAGTCGCGGGAACGACACGCCAAGCTGCACCGCGAATGCGGACTGCGAAATGCCCAGCGGCCGGAGAAACTCCTCCAGCAGCATTTCGCCAGGATGCGTTGGCGGGCGATGCGTCGGCAGACGACGCTGTACGAGCGCCGTCGGCCGCCTAGTAGTAGTCCGTGACTTCGACGTCGTCGGCATAGCCCTCCTCCCACCGGAAGCAAATCCGGTACTGATCGTTGATGCGGATACGGTGTTGTCCGCGACGCGCCCCGCGCAGAGCCTCGAGCCGATTCCCAGACGGGATTGCCAGTTCGCGTAGCTCCCTGACGCGATTCAATTGCGTCAGCTTGCGAGCGACCACCGCCCAAAGCGTAGGCGGACACGCGCGGCGCGCTCTCCGGCTGTCGATCCCGTTGAACAAATCCTCTGTGGCCGCGTCCGCAAAATGGCGTATCACACTGGGTATTATAACGGGTGCCGTAGCAACCGGTAACCGGGCACGGGTACTCACGCAAGTGACGATAGCCGTTCGACGTAGCCCATCGCAGATGTCGCCACACCGCCCGCTTGATCGAGTCCATCTCTGGGAGGGACTCTTCGTGACCGATCCGGCAATCACCGAGGACCACCGATGGACCAAACGGAAAGGCCGCCCCAGGCGTAGACTGGGGTGGAGCATCCTCCACGTGTCTATTGTTCATCCGCCACTCGCGCTCGCTCGCGCCCCTCACTCCGCACCACATGATGCGCCTTCGCTCTCTGACAACCGCAGCATCGCGCACCAGTATCCTTCGCTGCGCCGTCCTGCTTGCCACGCTCCTGGCGCTTCGGCCGTCAACCGCCGTGTTGGCCCAGCCCCCCGCCGGCGCTGCCGGCCGCGCCGGCGGCCCCATGGGCATGCCCGGCATGCAAGCCGACCGCGAGCTGGTCGCACAGTTCGACACAGACAAAAGCAAACGACTCGACAACGCCGAACGGAAAGCCGCCCGCGAGTGGCTGGCCGCGCAACCCGCCCAAGGGTTTGGCCGCGGCGGCCCGGGCGGCATGCGCCCCGGCGGCACGAATGCCAACCAACCCATCACGCCCGGCCCGCGCATCACGCCGGCCGAGGTGAAATCATCAGGCAAGGCGCCGGTCTACGACGAAGGCGCCTATCGCACCTTCTTCCTCGAATTCGAAAACGCCGACTGGGAAAAGGAACTCGAAGCGTTCAACAACACCGATGTGGAAGTGCCGGCGCAGGTCACTATTGACGGTCGTCTTTTTCGCGATGTCGGCGTGCATTTCCGCGGCAACTCGTCGTACTTCATGGTGCCCACCGGGAAAAAGCGCTCGCTCAATCTGTCACTCGACTTTGTTGTCGACTCGCAGCAGCTGGGGGGATATCGCTCGTTCAACCTGCTGAACGCGAACAACGATCCCACCTTCGTGCGCACGGTGCTCTTCTCGCGCATCGCCAACAAATACACACCGGCGCCGAAAGTGAACCTCGTGCGCGTGGTGATCAACGGCGAACTGTGGGGCACGTACGTGAGCCAACAACAGTTCAACAAGGACTTTCTGCACGACAACTATCGCACCACCACCGGAGCACGCTGGCATGTGCCCGGCAGCCCGTTCGCCCGCGCCGGCATGGAATACCTCGGCGATTCCGTTGGTGCGTACAGAGCCAAGTACGAGCTCAAAACCAAAGACACACCGGAACGCTGGACCGACCTGATCGGCATGTTCCGCGTGCTGAATCAAACGGCACCGGAGCAACTCGAAGCCGCGCTCTCGCCACTGCTCGACATCGACGGCGCGCTTCGATTTCTTGCCGTCGACGTGGCATTGGTCAACGGCGATGGCTATTGGACGCGCGCCAGCGACTACAGCCTGTTTCAGGATTCGACCGGGAAATTTCACGTGATCCCGCACGACATGAACGAGGGACTCGGCGTGGAAGAAGGTGGCCCCGGAGGACCTGGAGGTGGTCGTGGTGGACCAAGCATGTTTGGCCGCGGAGGCCCACCGGGTGGGATGCCGCCAGGGGGAATGCCTCTTGGCGGCGGGCCACCGGGCGCGGCGGGTGGACCGCCGGGAGCCATGCCACCGGGAATGCCCGCCGGAGGCCCGCCAATGGGCGGACGCGGCGGCATGCCCATGATGGTTCCTGCCACTCCGGAGCTGGATCCGCTGGTAGGACTCGACAATCCCGCGATGCCCTTGCGCAGCAAGCTCCTCGCCGTCCCCGCCTTGCGCGCGCGATATCTGCGCTACGTGCGCGAGATCGCCGAGCGCGACCTGGATTGGAAGACGATGGGCCCGCTGGTGGAGAAGTACCAGAAGTTGATTCGTGACGACGTGTCGCGAGACACGCGCAAGATTTACAGCACCGAGGCGTTTACCGATGGCGTGGCCAAGCTCAAGGAGTTCGCCGACAAGCGTCGGAGCTACCTGCTGGCCAAGATCCCAGTGAGCGAGACGGGACGATAGCGAGCGCGTTATCTTGGTAGCATGAAGATTCTGATCGTCGGCGGCGGCGGCCGCGAACATGCCCTCGCCGATGCGCTGTCGCGCGAGAACACCACCATCGACCTGATCGCGGCGCCGGGT
>JANOPS010000690.1:0-2301 GCA_031421995.1 Gemmatimonadaceae bacterium | reverse complement strand
TGACGGTGGCGTCATGTTTTAACTGCGGGCTGGACTGATTGACTGCGGGTGAGGGTTGGACTGATTGACTGCGGGTGGGGGGTGGACTGAATTACTGCGGGTGGGGGTGGGGGTGGGGACTTTGGGGGAGCGCTCGGTTATTAGTTCACGCATTGGCCTTGGCTGGGCATTTTCGGGTTCTTGGGGTTTCTCCTGCTGGAGCGGTGACATGAAGGCGTTCTTTACAGCGATTGCGGCGAATCTTGTGACGATCGCGATCTGCGTGGTTGGCGGCATCATCCTCATCGTCGGAATCGTAGCGGCGGCGGGAAGCGACAAGCCGACTGTGGAGCGTAAGGGCTCCATTCTCGTGGTGGACTTGGAGCAGACGTTTGTTGATGCGCCCACGGCCACTGAGCACAAGACCGTGCTGGACGACGCGCTGTTTGCCAGGGGCCAGAACACCGTGCCGCTTCGTGCGGCCATCCTTGCCCTGCGCGCTGCGGCGGGCGACGACGACATCAGTGGTGTCTTGATTCGCGGAACGATCAACCCCAGCGGGTATGGCTCTGGGTATGCCGCGCTGCGAGAGCTGCGGGCGGCCGTCGCGGACTTCCGGAAGTCCAAGAAGCCGGTGCACGCGTACCTCGTGAATCCCGAGACGCGCGACTACTACTTGGCGTCGGCGGCATCAACGGTCACGCTGGATCCCTTTGGGTCGTTGATGATGCCCGGGATGGTGTCCGAGCAACTGTTCTTTGCCGGCATGCTTGAGAAGTACGGCATTGGCGTACAAGTCAGCCGCGTGGGTCGCTTCAAGGCGGCGGTTGAGCCGTACACGCGACGTGATATGAGCCCGGAGAGTCGTCTGCAGACCAGTACCTACCTCCGCGAAATGTGGAGTGAGGTGAAACGCGGGATTGCGGAGAGCCGCGGCGTGGATACGGCGTCTCTGCAGACACTTGTTGATGCGCAGGGGATCATTCTGCCGGCCGACGCCTTGTCCGCCAAACTCGTGGATCGCGTCGCGTATTTCGACGAAGTATTAACCGATCTCGAAGTCCTGGCCGGCGTGCGAGAAAAGCGACTTCCCGGACGTCCGGTCTCCGACAGTGTACCACTCGTCAAGCGAGAGGGCGGCGGTGCGACGAGTGATCTCGCGACGATGCTGGCGCAACCAACGCTGCCGCAAGTCATGCTGGAGGATTACGCGCCGATTGCGACGGCACGATCGCGCGTGTTCGGCGCCAAACAAAGCATCGCGATTGTGTATGCGGAGGGCGATATCGTAGACGGTATGGGCGGATCCGGCTCGATCGGCGGCGATGGACTGGCGCGCGAGCTGCGACGCCTGCGCGCCGATGCCTCAGTCCAAGCGGTCGTCTTGCGCGTCAACAGTCCCGGCGGCAGCGCGATTGCGTCCGAGAAGATTCAGCGGGAGCTCGCGCTCATTCGACGCACCAAACCCATCGTGGTCTCGATGGGCACCGTGGCGGCGAGTGGCGGCTACTGGATTTCGACGGCCGCCACACGCGTGTTTGCGCAGCCCAATACGATCACGGGGTCTATTGGGGTGTTCTCCCTCGTGCCGAACTTCAAAGCGCTCGCGAACAAGAACGGTGTCACCTTTGACACCGTGAAAACCGGTCGCTACGCCGATCTTCTCACCCTCACCCGTCCGCGATCGGCAGACGAACTGGCGGTGCTGCAACGCGGCACCGATGCGATCTACGCGGCCTTCCTCGAACGGGTCTCGACGGCCCGCCACTTATCCAGCGATTCGGTGGCCAGTATCGCGGAAGGACGGGTGTGGTCGGGCACCGACGCCATGCGCATCGGCCTCGTTGATTCACTCGGTGGCTTAGACATGGCAATCAAAAGCGCCGCCTCGCTCGCCAAGCTGACGGGAGACTACGACGTGAAGGAGTATCCCCGCAACAAGACCACCATGGAGCTGCTCAGCGAAATGTTCGCGCGAAATCCCGCGCCCGTCGCGTCACTGCCGTGGTCGAGCGTGCTGACCGGTCGCGGCCCCGCCCAACAGCTTGGGCGGGACGTCCTGCAGCAACTTGGTGCACTACTGACCTACGATGATCCCCGCGGGACGTACGCTCGGCTGCCCTTCATACTCCGCGTGCGCTAGAGGCAGGGGGAGAGGGACCCTCACCCCTCTATTCCTCCTCTATCCTAGCCTCAGCTCTGGGCAGGGCTCACCCCTGGGCTCACCCCTCACGCTGCTGAGGGCGGAGGGAGGGGTGAGGCACATGCAGGCGTGGGCTGTGAGCGTTGCGGTTTCAGGCTTGAGCGCCTGCTTGAGGGGTG
>JANOPS010000689.1:0-2710 GCA_031421995.1 Gemmatimonadaceae bacterium | reverse complement strand
CTGGCTGCGGCGTTCGTCGCAAGCGCGGTCAGGCGCGCGAGTTCGTTCCGAAACGACTGAAGCTGCTGCAGGCGTCGGTCGACGTCCGCGAGCTTGTCGGCAAGCGCCGCTTGCACGCGGCCGCAGGGACTTGTGCCTCGCGCCGCGAGATCGAGCACCTCTTTGATCTCGTCGAGCGAGAGTCCGAACGCCTGCGCTTTCCGTATAAAGTGGATGCGCCCGATCGTGGCGCCGTCGTACTGCCGGTATCCCGAGGCGGTGCGGGACGGCGGCGGGATGATGCCTTCACGCTCGTAGTAGTGAAGCGTTTGCACGCCGACACCCGTCGCCCGGGCGACCTCGCCTACGAAAAGCGGCTTGGCCAACGACGTGCGCGCGCCTACGACTCCCGAGTTGGATTCTAGCATCGGCGTGATCATGGTGTGGTGGGAAGTACGGTGGCCAGCCACAAGAAGTACCCCGTCAAGCCAAGCAAGGCGACTCCAGACAACAATTCCACGGGGCGGCGTCCGCGGTCGAGGAACTCGAGCCACCGGCCCAAGTGTTGGCTCCCGTGCTCCGCGCCGTAGCCGAGTGCAAGGAACGGCGCTCCACGCCCGATGGAAAAGGCAAACGACAAGAACCCGCCGTACACCGGACGGCCCACGGCGGCCGCCACGGTCAGGAGGAGCAGCAGCGGACCGGCCGAGGATGTGATCGTCGCCAGGCTGTAAGCGGCGCCGTACCCAAACGCTCCCGCTCGCCCGCCACGCTGGCGGACTACGGGATCCGGCACGCGACGGCGCACCCATGGACCGGCGAGCACTGCGACCGCGCCGAGTCCCAGCACGACCGCGGCCACGATGGAGAATGCTGGGCCGTTGCTCGTGAACACCCGGCCGGACACCGCCGCGAGCACGCCCACGGTCGTGAGACTCAGCACCAGCCCTCCGAAAAAGAGCAGCGAGAGCACACCTGTTCGTAGTGCTGGCGCCGTTGCGTCTTGGCGGCCGGTCTCGCCACGGACGACGCCGAGACCGCGTGACATACTGCCCGTCGCGCCGCCGACGTAGCTGACGAGGCCCAAGCCCGTCGGCATGGTGCATGGACACGCACTCGTTGAAAGTGCTCCGCCCGCCGCCGCGACCAGGACGGCGACTGCCGGACTCTGCGCGACGGACGCGGACAGTTGCTGAATGAATTCAGCCGGGTTCACGACGCGCTCATGGTCAACACGCTCTTCGCCCTTGCGCTCATCGCATGCCCATCGTTTCGAGCTCGCCCCGAAGCCGTTCCTCGGTCACGCGTGCCGCTTCATAGGCGACGACGACCTCCTTGCGGACGGCGTTCGCCTTGACCGACCGGACCCCCTCGATCTTGCCAAGGGTCGTGTCGATGCGCCGTGCACAGGCGTCGCAGTGCATGCGGCGCGCGGGGATCACGGTTTCGGTCACGTTGTGCGCCATCGCCGCGGTGCCCGATTCCGCGTCTTGTCCTACACGTTCCTCGTCGAGTTGCAGGCGCACCAGCATGGCCGTCGAGGCGAGCACGCCAAGCACCGACACCGCCATGATCCCGATGGCCAACGGCGCAGTGATCGCGCCGGCGATGGCGAGCGTCATGCCGATCACGTTCGCGGTAACGGCGATGCCGATGTTGTGCCGCATCTTCCGGTGCGAGGCCCGGCCGAGGATGATCGCGCTTGCCACCCTGTCCAGCTTGTCGCTTACGAGCACAACACCCGCAGACTGCATGGCCACATCCGTGCCGGCACCAAGGGCGATCCCGACGTCACTCTGCGCGAGTCCTGGCGCATCGTTGATGCCGTCTCCCACGAACGCGACCGTGCGGCCTTCGGCCTGCAACCGCGCAATGATGTCCACCTTCTCCTGCGGCAGCAGTTCGGCATGCACCTCATCGAGCCCGATGTCGCGGCCCACGGCCTCGGCCACGCTCCGACTATCGCCTGTGAGCATCGCCGTGCGTAGCCCCATCGCCTTCAAGCGCGCCATGAGCCGCGCCGTGCCGGGGCGCGGCGTATCCTGCAGCGCGATCACGCCCAAGAGCTGAGCGTCGGCGGCGACGTAAACGACCGAGTGCCCGGACTCCAGCGCACGGACGCGGTCCCTCAGTGCAGGCGGCACTGCGACACCAGCGCCTTCGCTCGCAAGGAACGACGGCCGTCCCACGACGATGCGCCGGCCACTGACGTGAGCGACAACACCCTTGCCGGCGACGGTGCGGAAGTCCGAGGCGTCGGGGCGCCGGATCTCCTGGAACTCCGCAAAGCGCACGATGGCACCAGCCAGCGGGTGTTCGCTTCCGGCTTCGGCAGCCGCGGCGTGCAGGAGGAGGTTCTGCACGGTCCCCGTGAAAGGGATTGCCTCGCGCACTGTGGGACGTCCGTAGGTGAGCGTACCGGTCTTGTCGAACACCACCGTGTCCACCTCGGCCAACGCTTGGAAGAATTCCCCAGCGCGCACCAGCAGGCCCCGCGCGATGCCGTGTCCGCCGCCAATAGCGAGTACCATCGGCGTCGTGATACCGAGCGCGCAGGGATATCCCATGATGACCACGGTGAGGGCGATCAGCGTCGCTTGCTGCACGCTCCCCGAAGACAACAACCAGCCAACGTACGCCGCGGCCGCCACGGCATAGACCACGGGCCCGTAGTTGTTCATGAGCCGGTCCATGAGCAGCTGGATCGGTGGCTTCCTCTCTTCGATCTGCC
>JANOPS010000688.1:0-2018 GCA_031421995.1 Gemmatimonadaceae bacterium | reverse complement strand
GGCAGCGGGCGCTGGCGGAAGGCCGTGGTGTAGAGGCTCTCGGGGTACCTCATGCGTGAAAATGATGCGTTGACATCAAGACGGCAGTTTATTAGCATCACACATGCGCACCACCATAGACATCGACGAATCGCTCCTCACGCGGCTCCGGGACCTCGCGCATCGCGAAGGGATCCCGTTTCGAGCCGTCCTCCACCGCACGATTCTGCGCGGGCTGGAGCCCGCCTTGCCCGTGCGAGACATCGTGTACGAAACGCCGGCCTTTAACATGGGCGCGGTGCGCGAGGGCATCAGCCTTGTCAAGGCGCTCCAGCTCGCTGGCGACCTTGAGGACGAGGAGATCGTTCGCAAGATGTCGCAAGGGCGCTAGCCCGTGATCGTCCCCGATGTCAACCTGCTGCTCTATGCCACGAACAGCAGTGTGCCCCAGCACTCCCGTGCGAGACAGTGGTTGTCCGACATCATGACGGGCGATGAGCCCGTCGGGTTGGCATGGATTGTGGTTGTCGCATTCGTTCGGATTTCCAGCAACGCGCGCATCTATCGCGCGCCCATGTCGGTAGACCAAGCCACGGATATCGTGGACCGATGGCTCAACAATCCGTTGGTGTCCACGATCGAGCCGTCAACATCGCACTGGACGATTCTGCGCGGATTGTTGCGCGAAAACGGCAGCGCTGGCAACCTCACGAACGATGCGCATCTCGCCGCGCTCTGCATTGAACGCGGCGCCACGTTGCATTCGGCCGACGGTGACTTCTCGCGATTCCGCGGGCTGCGCTGGCAGAACCCGTTGCGCGGCGAGTAGCGGCTCGGGCGCGACACGAACGTGTTTCGCGTTGCCTCCCAGAACGGGTTGCCGGTCGAACAATGCGCATGTATACTTGTGAAATATGCGCATAAAGAGCGTGTTGTGAAAAAGGCAGCCAAGCCGATCGCCCGCGCCAGCCAGCCGGCGGATCGAGTCCGAGAGACCGCGACCGCCCCGTACGAAGCGACCGCCGCGCCGTCGCGCGGGCGACGCCCCGTGAATCTCACGCTTGATCGTGACGCCGTGGAACGGGGCGAGCGATTTGCCCGACACGAGGGCGTAAGTCTCTCCACGCTGGTCACGGGTTTTCTACAGTCGCTCCCCGATCCCGACGCCGCGTCGGCGTTGTCGCTCGCACCTGCCGTGAGGCGACTGTATGGACTGGCTGCCGGGCACGACCTGTCCCGCGATGACTTCCGGAAGTTCCTCGCACGCAAGTACGGCGTCGACGTGGACGCGTGACGCGCCGACCGACAGCCAGCAATCCGCCGACGTCAGCGCGTCCGCATGCGTCGGCACCAACGCTGTTGATCGACACGAATGTCGTGCTCGACCTGCTGTTGGCACGAGAGCCTTGGGCGCACGATGCGGCGCGTCTATTCGATGCCTGCGCACAGGGTGCAGCGCACGCGTGCCTCGCTGCCCACGCCGTCACCACCATTCACTATCTCGTCGAGCGCGCCCTGAGCCGAAAGGTGGCCAACACGGCGGTCAGCGATCTCCTCGAACTAGTGACCGTCGTACCAGCCAGCAGTGATGATTTCCAGCGCGCCCTCTCGCTCGGTATCCGCGATTTCGAAGACGCCGTGCACGTCACGGCATTCCTGCGTTGCGGCGCGCAGTTTCTGGTGACACGGAACGCGCGCGACTTCAAGGCCGCGCAGATCGAGACACGATCGGCAGGGGAGACGCTTGCCCTGCTGACGGCGCAGCGCTCAGTCTGACGATTCCGGCCCCAGCCCATCGCGGAAATACTGCGCCACGTCGATCGTCAGCGCTTCACTGGCACCGGCCGGGTGCCAGGTGATCGACGAATCGGCAACGATATCGCGCTCGCCCGCGCGCATCACGCGGATGGAGCGCGCGTCGCCATCGACGCACCAGTACGTTGCCACGCCGTACTCACGGTAGAATGTGCGCTTGGGCGACAAGTCGCGTCGACGCGTCGTCGGGGAGAGAATCTCGGCGACCAACAGCGGTACCGGCA
>JANOPS010000687.1:0-3843 GCA_031421995.1 Gemmatimonadaceae bacterium | reverse complement strand
GTTGGTGCTCGCGTGCCGCGAGCACCAACCCCCAGCATCCGCCTGCTATCGCACCCCGCGCAGGGATCCCGTCGGACCACTGTGAAGCACGCGGGGCGACCGCGTTACGGCTTGAGAACTTCCGGTGGCAGTGCTGGCGGTGGCGGCCCCTTGGGATCATCGGTCGTCATGGACCCCACGAACCCCGGCAGCTCCACTCCCGCGATATCGCGCAGCACCTGCATCATGGGCGGCATCGTCCGCGCCATGTTCTGCAGAAAACCAGCGGCCCCACCGCCCGGCGTCCCGCCATCCCACACCACCACCTTATCAAACTTGATGTTGGAAATCGCCTTGGCCGACGTCTCGGCCAACGTGTCCATGTGATCGACCATCATGAGCTGGAAGGCTTCTTTGGCACCGCCGGCGGCCGCGACCAGTTCCTTCATGGCGTCGGCGCGCTTGGACATGATTTCGTACTGACCGCGCGCTTCGGCTTCGAGCTTGAGAAAGATCGACTGCGCTTCGGCCTGCGCTTGAATCAGCTGACTCTCGGCCGCTGCCTGCGCTTCGACAATCGTTCGCGCCTTTTCGGCGCGCGCGGGCGCTTCAAGTTCGGCGCGACGTTCTGCCTCGACACGCTCAAGGAGCGCCAGCGCGGTACGAGCCATCGCGCGGTTCTGCGATTCCTGCACGCTGGCCTCGGCCTCACGCTTCCGTGTTTCCGACAACTGATACGCTTCCGCTTCCCGGACTTGGAGTGTGGCGCGGCTGGCGGCCACCAGCGCCATCGACGCCGCTTCGCCCTCAATCGCCTTCGCTTCGTTCTCGGCAATCGACACCCGTCGAATGCGATCAGCATCCTTGACCTGCGCGTCCCGCTCGAACGCCGCGCGCTGCTCGCCAACTTTCTGCTCGCGCTCCACTTCAGCGACGCGCACCAGCTGATCCTTCTCAGCCTCGCGAATGCCGATCTCGCGAATCTTGTGTGCGTTGGCGACAAGCACGGCACGATCGCGTTCCGCATCGGCAACACGGACTTCGCCCAACTTCTCCTGATCGGCCACGTCACCGCGCGCCTGTTGCACGGCCATCGCTGCCGCCTTTTTGCCGATCGCCTCGATATATCCCGAGTCGTCCTTCAGATCGGTGATGTTCACGTTGATCAGCACCAGGCCAATCTTGCGAAGCTCCGGCTCCAGCGACGTTTGAATGCGATGCAGAAACCCCTCGCGGTCGCGGTTGATCTCTTCAATGCTCATCGAGGCGATCACCTGCCGCAGTTGGCCAAAGATGATGTCCTGCGCCTGTCGCTTGATGAGCTCATGGTTGAGACCCAGCAACCGGATCGCGGCGTTCTGCCTCACGGCCTCCTCGGTGCCAATCGCGACCGTGAACACACTCGGCACGGCGACGCGAATGTTCTCCAGCGACAACGCGTCTTTCAGCGGAATATCGATTTGGATCGGCTCAAGCGACAGATAGGCGTACTCTTGAATGACCGGCCAGACGAACGCGCCGCCGCCCGAGATGCAGCGTGCGGCACCGTCACCAGAGACACGGCCGGAGATGACCAGCACGCGATTGGCCGGGCAGCGTTTATAGCGTGTCACGAAGAGGAACGCGAGACCAACAATGATCGCGAGCCCCAGCGCCGGCGCAATGAGCGTCAGCGAGAGATCGTTGAGCGCGGTATCCAGCGCCGACGCTTGCAGCAACATGCTAGTCATCACTGTCTCCTTCCTTGAGTATTAGAGGTTGTGGTACGACAATCACCGTTGCGGGAGCAATGGCGTCGATCACCAAGACACGGGTGCCCGTCGCAATGTCATGCTCTGGCGTGATTGCATCCAGCTCCATCACGCGTTGCTGGACCGTCAGATGGATCTTTCCGGTGCCGCTACGCCGTGCGGGAATACTGAGATAGACATCGCCCGACAAGCCAACCGTGTTTTTCAGCACGAACGACTGATCGCCTTCCAAACGCTTCATGCTGCGCAACAGGAAAGCGACCCCAACCGCCGCGACCGCGGCGGCGGCAAGGCCTGCACCAAGCGCCACCGCGAAGGGCATGCCGCTTCTGAGCGCCGCGAGGCCACCCAGGCCAAAAAAGGCGACGCCCGCCGAGAGCGCGCGGACACTGAGGAGCTGGAGGCCTTCGCTCGCCGGGCCATGTCCGAACGTATCGTGCGGCGCGTCATGATGCAGCCCCAGCAGGGACGCGCCGAGTTGCAGGACGACGACGCCGCCACCGAGGAGCAGACAGATCCAGAAGAACGAGGTCATTCGCGAGCGCAGCCTCTGCGCGAAAAGAAGTCCGCGTGGTGCCGGCACTGCCGGATGCATCGACGTTGTGTCCCTTGTGTGACTGCGGTAAACTGTGGCGTTGCGCACAGGCGGGGAAGGTGCGGGGCGTCGCAACCCTCGTCAGGGTTCCGCCGCGAGCGGATGCGGTGCAAGATTGGCTATGCTTCGACTCCCTCTCCCCGCCCTGGCCACCGCTTTCGCTCGCTCTGTCGCGGTTGCGCTCCTCGTGTTGCCGTGCGTTGCCACGGCCCAACCAGCGACCGCGGCTCGCCAAACGCAGGCCGACGACTACACACGCTACGAGCTCCTCGCACCGGGCTCGGGCAAGTTTCGCATTCTGTACGACGTCACGGCCACCACGGCTGGCGCAACGCACTTTTTCAACGCGATCCGCGCCGGCAGCATTGCCACGGATGAACGCGTGTTCGATCGTGCGACTGGCAAACCGCTGGCGTTCGACATCGTGGGCGCGGCGACAGCACGCGCTGGCGGTGTTCGTGTTGCGGACAGCACCCAGCAGTACATCCGCGTTACGCTGGCACATCCCGTGCCCGCCGACGGCGGTGAAGCGCGTGTATTGATCGACAAGACCTACGAGGACGCGAAGAGCTACTTCGTGGACGGCGACGCTATTGTCTTCAATCGCTCGTTGGGCATCAAGCGGAACGCGGTCGTGCTGCCGGTAGGCTATGAACTGATTGCTTGCAACTATCCCGCGCAGGTATTGCAGGAAGCCGATGGTCGCATCGCCGTCAGTTTCTGGAACGCCACGCCGGCGGAGGCGCCCCTGGTGCTACGCGCGAAACCCGTCGCGGGGATGACGAGCGCGAAGTCGTCGGTCGCCAACCGCCTGGACGAGCGGGCCAAGCAGACGCGCGAGATCGTGTATTTCCTGCAGCAGCCGGAAACACATGCCTTTGATCTGTATCACGACTATACGGAGAGTCGTGCGGGGACCAGCTACTATGTGAACGTGGTGCGCGCCGGGAGCACAGTCTCCAAACCGTCTGCCCATAACCTCGACGAGGGGACGGTGTTGCCGTTTGAGATTCTCAAGGGCGACGCCATCACCAAAGCCAACGTCGGCGTCAGCGACGTGACGCCATCCACCGAGGCGGTCGTTTTTCGCTTCCCAGCCGTCGCGCCTGGTGCCTCGACGCGATTACGCATGTCGGAGACCTACACCGACAGCGTGCGGTATCGCGTGGTCAACGGTGAGCTGGTGTGGGACCGTGCGTTTGGGCGCCCGGCGAACGCCGTCGTGTTGCCGTTGGGGTGGCTGCTGACCAACAGCGTGGTGCCGGCAACGGTGTCCACCTTGCCGGACGGACGCGTGCGATTGGACTTCATCAATCCGCGACCTGACGAAATCGCCACGCTCATCACCGCACGACGCCGAGCGAGGCCTCGCTAGCGCTGCGACTCGGTGCCGCCAACCGCAGCCGCTTCGTCGGACAAGCGGCTCGCCTCACGTAGTTTCGACAGCGCGTGAATCACGCGCCCGAGTTCGGCTTCCACAAGCGCGAGTATCGCTGGCGCCTGAGATGCCACGTCGAC
>JANOPS010000686.1:0-13997 GCA_031421995.1 Gemmatimonadaceae bacterium | reverse complement strand
GATCGCCGCGGCGTTGATGGGCAGCGGTGGGATCTTGCATCTGCGGAGGACCCCGTTGACTGGGCGTGTGCTCAATGCCGTGACCCGAGAAGCACTCACGCACTTCACTATACCGGGAGGGTTCGGCCGATCGCACCAGGTTGCTGAGTCGGGTAAACGCTTTGCCGCCGGTACACCCGTTCGCTCCTCGTTGTCAGCTTGGGTGCTTGCGGCAGTCGAAGAGAGTGGCGGAGCCCGCATCGCCGTCGTGTTGCAGGCCATGCTGTTCGCGTTCCTGGCCGCCTTCACATTTTTCTTGAGCACGTCATCGGTCGTGATGCTCTTCTCGGGTTGGCAACGCGGACTACAGCTCTCCGGTACACACTGCTACCCGATGGCGCGCCGTACCCGAGCCCATGTGCAATTCATCTGTAGTGCACTCGATCTGAGCCTGATGATGCTCGTGGCCAGCACCGTCTTCGCGCTGTTACACGCGTTGCCGTTGAAGCCGTTAGGCCTCATGTCATCGACAGCCCCGCAGGACTGGAGAATCGAACTGCTGGTGGTAGCAGCGTGTGCGCCAATTGTTCAATGGGCGCGTGTCCTTGGCCCTTTGCCGAACACCGCGATCGCCTCGCGCGTGGTGTATATGTCTATCGCGATGATTGCTGCTGCGGTGCTGCCGCGATTCGTGGTCGGCCAGCTTCAGCCACACTCACTGCTTACGCAGTTGGCGGCGATGGCCGCTATTGTGCTCGCATCGCAGCTTGTACACTTCTTGGCTCTGCGCTATGTGTATGATCGGCGTGATCTCGTGCCACGCCGATAGAATGGCACGGACGCCCGGCCCGTTCATGCAATAGGTTACTGAGGTTCAAGTGGCCGCATTCACAACGACCTCCAACCCACGCGCCATGCAGCGTCGAGAATTTTCCGCCACGCTTGCCGGAGCTGCTGCCGCGCTTATGCTACCGCGCACGCTGCTGGCCCGCACTCGCGGCGCCGCACCCGTGATCGACGGCGCGCGCCTGAACGCGCGGCTCATGCAGCTAGCCACCTTCGGCGCCCGTACCGACGGCGGTGTGGACCGCGTCGCCTACACCGCCGCAGACCTTGCCGCGCGCGCGTGGATTGCGCCGCTGCTGCGCGAGGCGGGGCTCGTGGTACGCGGAGATGCAGCGGGCAACATCATAGGTCGCCGCGAGGGCACCGATCGGTCGCGCAAGCCGATCGTGATTGGCTCGCACATCGATTCCGTGCCGGCCGGTGGCAAGTTCGACGGTACGGTGGGCGTGATGTCGGCGATTGAAGGAGCCGATGCCTTGCAGCGCTCGCGCACCGCGCTGCGGCATCCGCTTGAGGTGGTGATTTGGATGAACGAAGAGGGCGGGCTGATTGGCAGTCGAATTGTTGCCGGCGAGTTAGTGGAGCGCGACCTCGCGGCGACCGCGGTTGCCGGTATCACGCATCGCGAAGGCATCGTGCGTCTTGGTGGCGATCCAACGCGACTGGAGACGGCGGTCTGGGCGCCGGGACGCAACGCCGCGTATGTGGAGTTGCACATCGAACAGGGCGCGTCTCTTGATCGGGACCGGCTGGAGATCGGCGTCGTGGAGGGCATTGCGGGGATCTACGCGTGGGACGTGGTGATCACGGGACAGCAGAACCACGCTGGCGCGACGGCGATGGTGGATCGCAAGGACGCGTTGCTTGCTGCGTCGCGATACGTAGGGGCGGTCGATCGCATCGTGCGCGCGGAAGGGCAGGCGGTGGGGACCGTGGGGCGACTGTCCGTGGCGCCGGGCGCGCGCAACGTGATCCCGGGCCGCGTGGAGGCCTCATTGGAGCTGCGCTCACTCGACGAAGCCCGCATAAAGCGCCTGTTCGACACGATTCAGCGCGAGACGACCGACATCGGCGCTGCCAACGGCACCACGTTCTCGTTCGCACTCGCGCAGTCGAGAAGCCCGAGCATGTGCGTGCCGGCCATTCGCGATGTGGTGCGGACGCAGGCGCGCGCGTTGGGTCGCACCACCAACGATGTGCCGAGTGGGGCGGGGCACGACGCGCAGAGTATGGCGCGCGTGGGGCCGATGGGCATGATCTTTGTGCCGAGTGTGGCCGGCATCAGTCACTCGCCCTTTGAGCTGACGCATCCGGCGCAGATCACGCAGGGCGCGGAGGTGTTGCTACGCACCGTGCTGGCGCTCGACGCGAACCCGCCGGTTGCCGGATAAGCCATCCGACATGTCGCGTCGTTCCAAGCCACTCACGTTCGCCGATGTTGTACGATTGGCCAGCCCGCTTCCAGAGGTCGAGGAGTCAACGAGCTACGGCACACCATCACTCAAGGTGAAGGGCAAGATCGTGGCGCGTCTGTGGGAGGACGGCACGACGCTCGTATTGCGGCTGCCGTTCGTGGTGCGCGATCACTTGCTGGCCACCGCGCCCGGCGCGTTCTTTCTCACCGACCACTACACGAACTATCCGTACGTGCTGGTCCGACTTGCCGTCGTGCAGCCCTCGGAGTTGCAGCCCCTGCTGGTTGAGGCGTGGCGGCAAGTCGCGCCGAAGCGCATGGTCGCTGCATACGACAAGAACGCGGGCTGAACAACCGAAGCGACGCTGCACGACGCGAACGCAGGACACAACCGCCCACCTTCCGCACGTTTCGTCATGCACACCGCGCTTACGCCACTCGAATTCGCCCGTCGTGCGAGATCCCTCTACAGCGATCGAGAGGCGGTCGTTGATGGTGATCAACGATGGAGTTATCAAGAGTTCTTCGACCGCTGCGACCGATGGTCGGCGGCCCTGGTGCAGTTGGGCGTGGTCGCCGGCGATCGCGTAGCGTACATCGCGCCCAACACGCATGCGCACCTCGAGGGATTTTACGGCGTTCCGCAGCTGGGCGCCGTTGTTGTGCCGCTGAACTATCGGCTGCTGCCGTCCGACTGGGTGTACATGGTGAACCACTCCGGAAGCCGCGTCGTGTGTGTGCACGCGGACTACCTGGATCTCGTGGACTCGGTGCGCCACGAAATGCCTGCGGTGGAGCACTTCGTGGCGCTGGAAGGTGCGGGTATGGGGTGGCTGGACTACGAGCAGTTGCTTGCCACGTCTACCGGGGAGTTCGCCCGCCCCGACATCGGCGAACACGACTTGCTGACCATCAACTATACGAGTGGTACGACGTCCAGGCCCAAGGGTGTCATGATCACTCATCGCAATGCGTGGGTGAATGCGGTGGGAACCCTCGTGCATCATCCGATGACGAGTGCGGATCGGTATCTCTGGACGCTTCCCATGTTCCACGCCAACGGGTGGACGTTCGTCTGGATCGTGACGGCCGTTGGTGGCACGCATGTGTGCGCGCGCAAGGCGGATGCCCCAACGGTGTTTCGGTTGCTCAGCGAGGAACGCGGCACGATGTTGTGCGCCGCGCCCACGGTGTTGATCACGATTGCCAGCGCGCCGGATGAACTGCGGGCTACCGCGCCGCGCGGTGTGCGCGTGCTTACGGCCGGTGCACCACCGGCGGCGCACACCATCGAACGGGTGGAGGCGCAGTTGGGATGGACGATCACGCATGTATACGGACTGACGGAGACCGCTCCATTGATCTCTGTGTGCGAGCCGCGCGCCGAGCATGAGGCCTTGTCGGTGTCGGAGCGGGCGACGATCAAGGCGCGACAGGGCGTCGAGCTGATCACATCCGGCGACCTGCGTGTGGTCGACGAGCACGGCCACGAGGTGCCGCGTGATGGCACCACCGTCGGCGAGATCGTGGTGCGCGGGAACGTCGTGATGGAGGGCTACTACCGCGATCCCGAGGCAACCGCGCGCGCTTTTGCCGGCGGATGGTTTCACTCGGGCGACGCGGCCGTGGTGCATCCAGACGGCTACATGGATATTCGCGATCGGCTGAAGGACGTCATCATCAGCGGCGGCGTAAACATTTCGTCAGTGGAAGTGGAGGGCGTGCTGCTGCGTCATCCGTCGGTGCAGGAAGTCGCCGTGGTCGGCGTGCCACATGAGACATGGGGTGAGGCACCGCATGCATTCGTGGTGCTCAAAGCCAACGCCACGTTGTCTGAGGAGGAGATGCGGAGTTTTGCGCGCGAACGGCTAGCGGGCTTTAAGGTGCCCAAGGGACTGACGATTGTGGCCGAGCTACCCAAGACGGCGACGGGAAAGATTCAAAAATATGTGCTGCGTGGTGGGCGGAGTGGGATCACGGCGCAGTAGTAGGCGCGCTCAAAAAGGGAAAGCCCCGCGTGCGAGCCTTTCGTGAACGCAGCAAGATGAATACCAAGACGAGACCTTCGGCGAAGAGTATGAGTGCGTTCGGTTCCGGTACGACGGCGTATGTGAAGTCATATCGCGTTGAACTCCAGTTCCACGGCCCCAGAGCCTGATTGAAGTGGTTCTCCGCGCGTGCGACTCCTGAACCAATGATGTTGAACTCCCTGGATTGCGACGCATCTCCGGTTGAAACGAACCTGACGACGCCCCTGACGGTGATCGCCGCCGGTCCCCAGAACGTGTCGTATTGATTCGGTGGCGCGCGGCAGGGCGTACACGTCGCAGATGCTGTGACCGCTGGACCAGTGAAGTCGAGCGTCGGGATGACGACATATCCTGGACCAAAGAAGAACCACAGTGGCCTTGGCGACGCCGTAAAATTGAAGGTGCAGGTGCCGGTGCAGGGTGCTGGACCAACCCCAGCGCTACGAGTGTCGAACGCGTACAGCCCACCCTCGAGGCCCCACGCTACCTGATTGAATTCACCCAAGGTCTGCTCAAAGAAGCCAACGCCCGGTGGGAGATCGGCGAAGCCGCTTCCCGATGGCAGATCGGCGGCGCCCGCCGAAACCATCAAGAACAGGCCGACGAAGAGATTCTGCATCACGTGTATGCCCCAGTGAATGGTACGCTACGTGCCGATCCGTTCGAACGCTCCCAATGATCGGTAAGTCGCGCACTGGTGGCCACAAGCGAAACCCCTACGCTGCGTAAGGAAAACCGTGGCGGGCTGGCGGGGCCGACACTCCCTACTTCGGCGCCCGCGTAAACAGCAAATAGTCCGCCCGTGCCAGATCCGCCTTCGGATCGGCCTTCGACAAATCCGCCACCGGCACCCCGGTGAGCACCACCGACTTGGCCGTGGGCATTCTGCGCGTCACTCGCGCGGCGGTGCCCAGCCCTGCATCACTGTGAAACGCGCCGTCCACCTGAAACACCAACCGGCCCGGCCACCGCGTCATTGCATTCGCGATCGACTCGGCCATCGTTTCATCCTTCACGCATTGCGCTTCGTAAAACAGGTCGGTCATCTTGGCCATCGCGGACGCGTCGCCGGCCGTCGGCGGACCGCCACCGGCACCGTGGCCGGTCATCGTTTCGGCGAACTTCTTGTAATAGGCGTCGCCACGAGGGCATTGATTCTGCGCCGCCGCGTAGCTGCGCTCAGTGCGCGACATGGTGTCGAGCGCGGCGAGTCCTTTCTTGGCCACCGCGCTGGCGATACGACGCGGGACGTTGCCGGCAATCACCGGCCAACCGTGCACACGCGCGACTTCGATCATGGGGCGATAGTCGGTGACGTACCGCTCCCAAGGACGCGACCCGTCAAGGAAATTCTTTTCGGTGATGGTGCCGGCCAGGTATTGGTCGAGCAGCGGTTGCACATCGCGCTCAAACATTTCGAGCGTGACCACCACTTCGCCGCGCCGCGCGCCGAGCGCGGCAAGCACGGCGACTTCGGCCGAGTGCGTGGCCGGATCATCGTGCTGCTCGCCGAAGTACACCACATCGGCCTTGGACGCGGCGTCGATGAGCTGCTCAAAGCTGATGAAGCGCGCCGCCTTCGTATCGTACACACGGACGGCGGCCGCCGAGGCTGGCGCTGCTGCCAAGGCTGGTGCGCGTTTGCCACCAGAGGCGCAGGCGCCGCTGAGCAGCGAAGTGATGGCAAGCGAAACGTGAAGCAGGCGTGTGCGCGACATGTGACCGGAGCTGGAGGTGCGAAGGAGCGAGAATTCATGAAAGGTGCCACGCGCGCCTTGGGTTAGCCAGCGCGCGGGGCTTTCTTCACGGGCGAATCACGAGCATCGCGAGCGAATTGCGGGAGAATCACGAGCGAATCACGAGCGAATGGCGCGCGAATTAGCTGATGGGCCGCGTGCTGGACACCATCTTCACCAGCTGATACAGGAAATCCAGCCCGTCATAGAACGACTTGATACGGAGTTTCTCGTCGCGCCCGTGTGCGTTCGTTTCGCCCGGCATCGAGAAGATGCCGCTCACACCGTACGTGGGAATGCCCGCGCTCCGCAACCGATAGCCATCGGTCGCACCCGTGCTCATGGTGGGAATCACCGGCACGCCGTTGAACATCTTGTTCGTGAGCTGCGTAGTGGCGGCCAATAGTGATGCATTGATCGGACCCGGCGGCGGGTCTTTGCGGTCAGCCCGTGACATCCCGATGCGCACTGTGGTGTCACCCACCGCTCGCTCAAGCACCTCTTTCACCTGGGAGCCGCTACTGGTTGGCGCGATGCGGCAGTTCACGTTCGCGGTCGCGGTCTGAGGCAGTGCGTTGTTGGCATGGCCGGCTGACAAGCGCGTGGCGACGCAGGTGGTGCGTAGCATCGACGCATAGCGCGGATCTGTGGAGATGGCGCGTGCCGCGGCGGTGTCTGTCGGATCTTTCACGATCGCGCGCATGGCGACTGCGAGCGAGGGCATTTCGACCTTGGCGGTTTGTTCAAAGAAGGGCCGAGTGATGTCGTTCAACTCGACCGGGAAGACATACTGTTGAATTTTCGTCAACGCAGTCGCCAGCGAGTAGATCGCATTGTCCTTGCGCGGCACGCTGGAGTGGCCGCCGCTATTCAACACGGTCAGCGTGAAGTCAGTATAGACTTTCTCCGCAGCCTGAATGGAGTGAAAGAGTGGTTTGTCGTCTTGCAACGTACCGCCGCCGCCCTCGTTGATGGCGTAGTCCGCGTCGATCAACTCGCGCCGATTCTCGATCAGCCAGCTGACGCCATTCGCGCCACCGCCTTCTTCGTCGGCGGTCAGGGCCAGAATGAGATCACGCTCAGGAACCCATCCTTCCTGTTTGTAGCGCAGGAGATTCGCGGTAAAGATCGCGGCCATCGATTTGTCGTCAGCGACGCCGCGCCCCAGGAAATAGCCGTTCTGTTCGATCATGGCGAAGGGATCGCGCGGCCAGTCGCTTCGGAGAGCCGCAACCACGTCGAGATGGGCAAGCAGCAAAATCGGTTTGCCCGCGTCCTTGCCTCGGTAGCGTACCACGAGGTTCTGCTTGTTTGGGGCGTACGCGGGGCCCACAATCGCAATGTCACGCTCCGGAAACCCCGCCGCGCGGAAACGCTTGGCGAGCAGTTCCACAAGTTTGGTCACCGACCCCACCGAGTCGACCGTGTTGACCTCGACCATCTCTTTGTAGATGGCGCGCGCGGCCTCTTGCTGGGGCGTCAGCGTGGTGGGTGCCCCGGGCGCGGACATGCGCAGCTGGGCAGCGGCGGGCTGGACAATCGCGAGACAGAGTGCGGCGGTGACGGAGAAGCAGCGTTGAGCAGACATGCGCAGAGCCGGGAAAGAGTGGGACAAGACGCGTATCCAGTAGGATGCCATCGCTCGCGCGCTCCCGCCAGAGCGACGCGGAATGGACGGATCACCTGACGATCCGCTACCTTCTCGAGAGGAGGCTGAGCGCGAAGGTCGCGTGTGGTGTGCGCGCGATCGCCCAAGACTTTCAAAGAGGGGCGTACGTCTGTGCCAGCCGTGTCACTGTCGCAATCCGTCGATGTCGAAACGCCAGAGTTGGTGGTCCTGTCGTATACGGTGGCGGGCGTCGGCTCACGCGCCATGGCGGCGATCATTGACTACGTCATCTGCATAGCGATCGGGCTCGCGCTCGCCATCGGCGTGGTGACGCTGGGGTCGGGCTTCGTGACGAGAGGGGCGTACGACAAACTGACGGCGGCGTGGGTGGGCGCGGTGATGGGCCTTCTGCTGTTCGCGCTGGTGTGGCTCTACTACGTGCTGTTTGAAGCACTGAACGACGGCCAGACGCCGGGCAAGCGCCTCATGCGGCTTCGCGTGGTGCTGGATGGCGGCCTGGCGGTGACCTTCGAGGCGTCGGCCATTCGCAATATTGTGCGCTTTGTCGACCTGCAGCCCGTGTTCCTGTACGC
The DNA here is from genome assembly GCA_031421995.1 of Gemmatimonadaceae bacterium. GTDB lineage: Bacteria > Gemmatimonadota > Gemmatimonadetes > Gemmatimonadales > Gemmatimonadaceae > Gemmatimonas. The sequence continues at coordinate 5,790 of JANOPS010000686.1, read as the reverse complement.
GGTGGGCATGGTCTCACTGGTCACCAGTTCACGTGGCAAGCGCCTTGGAGACATGGCGGCGGGCACACTCGTGGTGAAAGAGGATCTCACCCGGCAACCCATTGTCGCCAAGGCCGAGCGTCGTGACGCCGATGGTGCACCGCTGGCGATCACCGCGCGCCTCACGGAGCCGGAGTACGCGATGCTCGACCGTTTCGTCCAAAGGCGCATGCAGTTCGACGCCGTTCGGCGCGGCGCGCTTGCCGCATCCATCGCTGAACGGCTTTCCGCGGCGCTCGGCGACGATGCGAAGGATTCGTCACCGGTCGGTGCGTTAGTCCGACTGCATGATGAGGAGCAGCAGGCGAGGGTGCGAGGCGTTGCGGCGCGCAGCGATGCCGGCGCAGCGCGCGAGCGTCATGCCATTGTAGCCATCAACGCGCCGCGGTGGTCGGCGTTTGCGGAGCGGCTCAAGCGCATACAGTCTGGCGGATTGAAAGGGCAGGACGAGACGGTGGTACGCGAGTTCGTGCAGGAGTACCGCGAGCTCACGTCGGACTTGGCCCGCCTGCGAACGGCCACGCGTGGAACCGATTCCGCCGAGCTGTTTTACTTGAATCGATTGGTTGCCAGCGCGCACAGCCTGCTGTACCGGCGCCGCACAATCACGCTTCGACGCATCGTGCAATATCTCTTTGGCGATGTACCCGCGGAAATTCGCGCGTCGTTTCGCCCCATCGCGTTAGCCGCGGCGTTGCTGTTTGTTCCCCTGCTGGTCACTGCGCGTGCGATCGTGGTGAAGCCGACGCTTGCATCTACACTGCTGCCCGCGAGCATGCTGGCACGGGCCGACAGTGGCGTGATCAAGGCGAAGCAGGGAAAAGGGTACATAGAAGATCCGCAGGTCCTTCGCCCGATGATGGCCTCGCGTCTGGTGACGAACAATGTGCAAGTCGCGTTCATGGCGTTCGCGTTCGGCATCACCGCGGGCATCATGACGGTGTGGGTGCTGGTCATGAACGGGCTGTCAATCGGAGCGGCCATCGGACTCTACATGTCGAAAGACATTGGCCATCTCATTTTCGGGTTCATCGCACCCCATGGTGTATTCGAGCTCTCGGCGATAGTGATCGCTGGGGCCGCAGGTCTGTTGCTGGCTGCCGGAATGCTCATCCCTGGAGATCGCACGCGCCGCGCTGCGCTTGCAATCAATGGGCGGCGCGCGATTCGTCTCGTGGGCGGCTGCGCATTCCTATTGATCTTCGCCGGCGCTATCGAAGGGTTTATCTCCCCAAACGCGTCCATCACACAGACCGCCAAATTCGCCGTCTCGGCCATCACGGCGGTGCTTCTCGTGCTTTACGTGTTTCCGTTCACAACCGTGGCGGCTACAGCGCCCCGCGATTCTTCAGATCGAGGTACTGATTCACCACGCCTGCCGTCATTACCCGTGGCGATACGTCCAGCACAATGACGCCGGCCCGGCGCATGCGATGCAACACGGCGTCGCGAGCCTGAATCACTTCTTCGGCGGCGGCCGCTTCAAAGAGTCGCGTTGCGTTCGTATCGGCCGGTAACGCCGCTGCCTCAAAGAGCTGGTCGTTACGGAGCGCCACGACCAACACCAGATGGCGAGCCGCGCTCCGCGTGACGTGGGCCAACAGCGCCTGTGACGCACGGATGTCGATGACATCGGTAAAGAACACGACCAATGCGCGCTTGCGCTGATGCGTGGCTAGGAAGCGAAATGCCGACGCGTAATCTGGCTCGCGCGTGGTGGCGGTCACGGGCACGAAAGCATTGCGTATCTGCGTGAGGGCGCCCCGACTGGCGTGCGCGGGCACATGCGCACGGATTTCGTCGTCAAAGACCAGCGTGCCGACCCGATCGCCCGCGTTAGACGCGATATCGGTGAGGATGAGCGCGGAGCTGAGTGCCTGCTCAAATCTCGACCACGTGCCCGACAGCTGCGTCATGGCACGACCTGCATCGATGAGAGTGATGACGGTTTGTGAACGCTCGACGGTGAACTCGCGGGTGATGAGCTTGTCGCGCTTCGACGTGGCCTTCCAATCGATATGCCGCGGATCGTCCCCTCGTACGTACTCGCGAAGACCGGCGAAGGCCTGCCCGCCGCCCTTCCGTCGCAGGGCGCGCACGCCGAGCGTACTGAGGCGCTGTTGCATGGCCATGAGTCGATAGCGTCGCACACCACTCATCGACGGGATCACTCGCACGTCGGCGGGCAAATCGTAGACGTAGGTGACGCCCATAAGGCCCCAGCGCGTGGTGAGTTTCGCACCGACGGGGCCAAGCGTCGCGGCGCCTCGTGTCATGCCGGTGGCGGTGACCGGGATTTCTTGCACGGTATCTGCCGCGAGGTGCAGCGAGCGCCGGCCAAGCCCGCCACGAAGGACATCGGGAAAGCGGTCATGCAGTTCAACCACTACCGCGCGCGCGGTCCGATTCGCAATGGTGTACAGGCCCGACGCTTCATCACCAATCCCGACCTGCGCCGGGAATTCACGGGCAATCGTGACCGATGCCCGCGACGGCAGCAAGAGCAGGTCGATGGCGACCGCCATCACGATGCACGCCAGCGCCGCGAGTCCCGCGTACGCACCGAACGGCGCGGGCGCGAGCCACAGCACCGACGACAGCGCGACCACCAGCGCGACGCGTCGTTGGGGCGTGTACCGGGTCAGGCCGACGAACAGCGCTCGCATGCTCGCGACGACACGCGAGCTCACTTCGGTGCGACGACCCGCAGCAAAATGGCGGCCAACGCGTCGTCAGCAGAGCGTCCTTCAACTTCGAGCTCCGGCGACAGCGTGACGCGATGCCGAAGCGTCGCGAACACGCGATCCTTCACGTCATCGGGAGTCACAAATGCGCGTCCTTCCAATACTGCCGCCGCTCGAGCCGCGCGCATCAGCGCAATGGTGGCGCGCGGTGATGCGCCAAGAGAAAGGGTTGGCTCTGCGCGCGTGGCGCGCGTGATACTGGCGATGTACTCCAGCACATCGGGCGCAACGCGAACGCCGTCGGCCAGTGCGCGCAACTGTATCGCCTCGGCTTCGTTCAGCACGCGCTCCGTCAGGGCCACATCGGCCCGTTCGGGATTAAACCCCGCTTCATGTTGCGACAGCATGGTGAGCTCCGCGTCCCTCGACGGGTATCCCATGATGGTCTTGAAGAGAAACCGATCGAGCTGCGCCTCGGGCAGCGGATATGTGCCCTCATGTTCAACGGGGTTTTGCGTGGCGTAGACCGTGAAGAGCGGGCTGAGTGCACGCGTCACACCATCGGTCGTCACCTGGCGCTCAGCCATAGCCTCAAGGAGCGCCGACTGTGTTTTGGCAGGTGCACGATTGATCTCGTCGCCCAACAAGAGATCGGTGAAGACCGGACCCGGCTGAAACTCGAAGCCGCGCCCGGCGTCGCGCAGCATGGCAATGCCGGTCACGTCGCTCGGCATCAGGTCGGGGGTAAACTGAATGCGCGTGAACTGAATGCCGAGCGCGCTGGCGATGGTGCGCACCAGCAGTGTTTTCGCTGTACCGGGGACCCCTTCAATCAGGAGATGGCCTCGCGCCAGGAATGCAATGAGCGCGTCGTCGATGGCCGCGTCCTGGCCTACGATATGTGTGGCGATAGCGCCGCGAAGGCGAAGCAGCGCCTCGGCGCCCTGCTCGATGGTATAGCTCATGGTATGTCCGTCAGGGGTGCGTGAGTGCCTGCTCAATACGACCTATCGCTCGGCCAACTTCGATGAATTCCTTGGTGTTCACCGTATGCCCCAATGCGTGCCGAACCACTGCCACGTCACTGGCGACTGATGGTGTAGACTCGGCGATGCGCGCAAGAAAATGTTCGTCGGCGGGCTGCCCCGATCCGCGAGCGGTCGCGCCGACGCGCCGTTCGAGGCCTCGAACCAAGCGCATTGCGCCGGTTCTTGTGGCGCCCACTTGCCCATAGGCTCTGGCCAGCGCGTCCACATGCTCAAGCGGCGACCGTCGTTCGATGCGCGAGTCTTTGCGCGGTGGCAGAACGCGAGGGGCCGCCGCAAGAAGCAGCACAAGGCCGGCGCCACAGAGCTGAAAGAAGAATCGACCAGAGGCGGTGCGTACGAGGTACGACCGCACCACGCTGAGCGGGCCGATCGCGATAACTTTCGTCAAGTGTGAGTCGTCAAAGACCACCGTGCGTCGGGGCACCGGACCGCCATCGGTGAGATAGCGCAGCGCGGTCACGGCTGCAACGTCAAGGCCGTAGCTGCAGTTCCGGAGTGCATCATTCCGCAAGACGTCGGGATCACTAGCCACGACAATGCGTCCTGCGCCAAAGGGCACCCCAATCATGGCGGGGCGCGGTGCGTCGGCGCTGCCTTTGCGGTTGGCTCCGCCAACAAAAATGAACGTGCGCTGTGCCACGTTGAGTGAGTCGCGCACCTTGAGTCCATACAGCGTTGGCGTGCCAAACCACAGGCCAGTGCGGGTAAACTCGCTGGCCTTGGAACACGTGCGCGCGTCGCCGAGTCGCGATTCGATCTGACGGCCCAGCGAATCCACGGTGATGTGAATGGAATCGGACAGCGCCTTGGTGGACCGGCCCAGAACCGCCAGCAGCGCGCCGCCGGCCCGCACGTGGTCGAGCAGCCGATGCACCTGCGGAGGCGTGAGCTCCTCCACAGGATCGAGCTGCGTGACAATGGCACCGGGCGGAGGCGGCGTGTCCGGCGACTTCTCTCGCTGCGCGTTGTAGCCAAGGCGCTTCGCGAGAGTGAAGAATAGCGCAGCGCCGAGCGGATCGGTGGAGGTGGAGAGGAGCCGAGGATCTCCCTCGCGACCGGTCACCGGTGTCTTGACGAAGAGCGCGGTCAGCACGACGAGCACGATGAGGAGTGAGAGCACAAGACCTGACCGTGCGTACCACACGACTTTCGTCATGCGCGTCGTGCTCGGACGCGGTGCCTACGCCGCACGGTCTCTCGTGAGCATCGCCTGCACGTCGGTGAGCAACCCCTGATAGTCTTCGGCGCTGCACGCGGCGTCGCCATACATCGCACGGTCAAAGCGATGGCGAAACGCGGCAAACGGTTGCTGCCAACCGGTTGCGCGTCGCCGTATTTCTCGTGCGTAGTCGCCCAAGGTCTTGGACGGATGTACGCGGAACTCTCCGCGCGCGCCGCCGGCGGCAAGCACCACGGCAAACAACACATGCGCGGCCGCAGTATACTCCCCGTTTGAGGCTAGACGCTCGGCGTCCGCGAGCTGGGCAGTTCGTCGAGTTGATGCAGCTGCCCTGTTGTCTGAATTCCCAGCCTTTCGCTCTGCCACGATGCCCATCAGGAGGCGCGCCAGAACGAGCGCGACCGCGAGGATGACGAGGACGATCACGACCGTTCGCCCGAACGGCACCTCGCTGACGGCTTCGAACAGACGCTCAAACTGGTCGACGATGAATCGCTGGAATCGGTCCCAGAGCGACTGTCCGACGGCACGGGTATACGCCGGGTCTTTGGCGATGGCGGCGATCGTGTCGCGAATCGCCAGATCGCTCAACGGCGTCGGCACGATGGAGTCGCGAAGCTGCGCAAGCATGGGTGGCCGCGTCGACGATGCCCGCTACGCGGCGGCGGGACTGGTGCCGAGCGACTGGGCCATGTGCTCGACGTCGAATCCCTCAGTGCGAATGCGCGCATCGTAATACAGCACCATGACGACCAAGTTGACGATCGGCGCGGCGACCACCGAGAAGAGCGATTGGACAACCAGCTGAACGACCGGATTGTCCACGGCCAACATCAGC
>JANOPS010000685.1:0-5461 GCA_031421995.1 Gemmatimonadaceae bacterium | reverse complement strand
GCGCCCGCAGGTCGGCAGGACAGGGCGGCTCGGGACTGACGGCATCGGTGCGGCTACAGTTCGCTGACAGGAGCAGTGTCGTCACCAGAAGCATGCGCCCGCGATTACCGTGCATGTCGAAGGTCCTCGTCGATTAAATCGTTCTCTTCGCCAGCGGACACGTAGGACTCCACGTGTGCCGAGGAAGACGCACAACACGCCTTCACGAAGTATGCGGGAGGGCGCTGTTGGTGCGCAACCGCCACGGCGCGCCGAGTACGCGGAAGCAGGTGTTGGCGGCGTTGGCGAGGTCGATTTGCGGCAGCAGTGTCGCTACACCGATGTCGACTTCGAAGTACACTTAATGATTTGGGTCCCCCTGCCTGCGGAGAGTTGCGTGAACCTGACCCTTGAAGCTGATCGCGATGCTCCGGATTGGGTGGTTAGGCCAGGCCTGCCGCTTACTGCTCTGAAGCCTGATCATCTTCAATCAACCTCAATGCGGGAATGGAATTGACCGAAACCAACGGGTTCAGCGAACCAGAAGCGGCGCGCCTGTTTCCAGCGTGCGGTGGAAATCGACGCGACAGACTCTTTCCTAACCGCTACGCAGCTGCGCGAGGTCGCGCTCGAGTCTGGAATATCTTCCGCCGCATTCGAGCAAGCACTTTCGGAGATGCGGGAGGAAGCTGGGACGTCGCAAACGGTTGAACCAGCCAGTGCGGGTCGCTCAGCGAGGGTGTTCTGGAAAAGCAGGACTCTCGCCATGCTGTCCGGCGTGTTGCTGCTCGCGCTCGCCGCGCTGGGATACGGCGGCCGCTCCGGTCGCGCGGCACCAGCCTCGGACGAGCTGCAGGTCGCAACAATTAAACTCTCCTGTCTGTCAGAAAGCGATGCCGCAGGTGTCGCACGCGACTACTTGCCGAAGGGGGCGAGCACGCTAACGTGGAATGTTGCGCGAGAGCCAGGTATTCTCCATATGCGTGCGCCCGCACAATCGATTCGTCAGTTCAGGGAAAGGCTAGCCGCAATAGAGAGCGATGGCACGACCATATGTTCGACTCGGCCGAGTAGGTAGCACTGATGGGCACATGATCTGACTGTACGTCAACCACTTGAGGAAACGTGCATGGCCAACCTTGTCCTCGCCGTGGCGCTCGTCGGGCTACTGCTTGCATGGCGCCGTGGGTCATTTCAAGTGCCATCACGCGTGCGCGCCGCGCTGAGTTCGCCGTCCAGCATTGCGACTCTCGCGGGCGTCGCGGTGGCCCTTCTCACGGTGGGCTATTCGATCGGTGACGTCGTCGGTGGTCGCACACAAGTCAGCAAGAACCCCATGCAATACGCGACGCTATTGCAGGGCGCCGACGCGCACCACTCCGATCTCATCGATGCGGGGCGCTTCTGGCGCCAGGTGCTACTCCAGACTGGCGCTGGGCTGACAATCGGTGCAGCTGGCCCTCACGTGGGCCGTTGGGCTCGCTGGTTTGGCGACGTCGCTCCTCGTGGGGGGGTTCTGCTCGACATCGTCCCAGCCTCTACGGCAGCGTGATCGTGTGGCCAAGGCGCAGGGTTTGAGCGCCTGGTGTGATCTGCGCCCGCAGGTCTACAGGACAGGGCGGTTAGGTACTGACGGCATCGGTGCGCGCGCGCATCACGGCACTCCGGTGCGAGTCGAGCGCAGAGTATGCCTCAGGCGAGTGGTCGCAACTTGCCGAGGATGGTGGGAAAGAACTCGGTGACGGTGGGGTGAACGGGCAAGAAATCCTGGAGCACCGTGTACGGCGTGTGGGCAGCGATCATGGTGCAGATCACCTGTATGATCTCATCGCCGCCGATACCAAATACCGTGGCTCCGACAAAGCACGAAGTGTCCTGATCCACCACGACAGTGATGAGGCCTGTGGTCTCCCCCTCTTCTTTCGCGCGACTGACATGGCGCATCTCGTGTGTCGCGACAAGAAAGCGCCGTCCCGACCCGGTGAGGGCGCGAGCGTCGCGGAGAGAGAGCCCTACGCGCCCGATCGGCGGATCCGTGAAGACGGCATACGTGCTCACTCGGCCGTCGGCCGTGCGCGTGCCGCCGCGATGATTCGCCACGACGATCTCATGATCCTGCCAGCTCGTGTGGGTAAAGGCGCCCCGTCGATTCACATCACCCAGTGCCCAGATGCCTGGGATGTTGGTGCCCAATGCGCCGTTGACGGGGATATAGCCCTGTGCATCCATCGTCACGCCGACGCTCTCGAGACCAAGTGCTGACGTATTGGGGATGCGGCCCGTTGCCACGAGGAGGTGCGTTCCCTGTACTTCGAAGGCGGTCCCGTCCTCGCCGGTTGTGCCGCGAATCGTGATTGCGGAGCCTGAGAGCCCCTCGACAGCGGTGATACTGGCGCCGACGACGACGTCGATGCCCTCACTGTGGAACAGGGCCTCAAGTCTACTGCTCACCTCCTCATCCTCGCGCGCTACCAGGGTCGGCGCCCTCTCTACGATCGTTATGCGACTCCCCAGACGTCGAAAGATCTGTCCCAGCTCGACGCCGATATAGCTGCCACCAAGGATGACGAGGTGGGCCGGCAGCTCACGCAAAGCGAGCAGCGAATCGTTGAGCAGCGGGTTCGCAGCGGCAAGCCCCGGAACGGGTGGCAGCGACGCCCGCGTCCCGACGTTCAGGTAAACGCGGTCGGCGAGCACGGTGCGCGATCCGGCACGCACGATGAACGCGTCGCTGTCTCGCCCATCGAGTCTGGCAAATTCGCGCACCAGTGTGAGGTTGGGCGTGTTGGTGACCCAACGGGTGAGGCCATCGCGCGAGCTGTTCACCACGCTGGCCATGCGTTCCATCGCCGCCGCAAAATCGACATGCACGGCCCCCACCTGCACGCCGAATTCCGACGCGCGTCGGGCCAAATGAGCAATCCGGGCGCTCTTGCGTAGCGTTTTGGTTGGCGTGCATCCCGCGTTCACACAGGTGCCGCCGAGCATTGCTCCTTCGAACAACACCACACGGTCACCACCAGACGCGAACGCCGTCGCCAACCCCGGTCCAGCCTGTCCACTGCCAATGACGGCCGCGTTCACGCGCGCTACGGTTGTTGTCGGTTCCTTTGTCGTCATCAGGCGGTGACCTGTACGCCCGTCCAGTGTGTCTTCATGCCCTAGTTGCTCCGGTGTGCGCGCTCCCAATCGACCATATAGTCGCGCGTGATGGGCAGCGTTGCGATGTGCTTCGTCAGCTGCATCTGGAAGATCATTAGATCGCCATACCGGAAGGTGAGTTCCGCTGACGCGAGGTAGAAGTCCCACATACGGCAAAAACGTTCATCGTAAATCGCCGCAATGCGCTCGCGGTTGGCCAGAAAGCGTTCTCGCCAGGCGTGTAAGGTCATGGCGTAATGCAGGCGCAGGATTTCGATGTCGGTGGCCCACAGTCCAGATTTCTCGACCGCCTGAGGGACTTCGCTCATGGAGGGGATGTACCCTCCAGGGAAGATGTACTTGCGGGTCCATGCATTGGACAGTGTGGGCGGATTGGAACGCCCAATCGCGTGGATCACAGCGACGCCGTCGTCTGTCAACAGGCTCCGGACTTTCTCAAAGAACTCGCGGTAATGGTTGGTGCCCACATGACGACGGCCGGTGGAGTCAATCAGCTCCAGGTGCCCGGTGCTCGCCGAGCATCAACGAGTCCAGCCACCGTTATCGATCGAGGACGGGCAAATACTCGCGCCACGGACCCACAGCCTCTCGATATTGCTTGGCCATCACGCGGGCGATCTGCGCAATGTGCCCAAGGTCATGTGCTACCCACGTGGCGAGTAGCTGCCGAAGTGTCACGTTGCCAAACGCTGGATGCTCGCCAGTGAGCGCAAGGTCGTGATCGGTAAGGTTCCAACGTGTCAGCGTGCGGAGGTTCTCGGCGCGGAGCACCGCAAACTCCTGCAGGAGTACCGGCAGCGACTTGCCAGCGCTTTCCTGTCGCTGGGCGAATCGGTCGTACGGGGCGAAACGGCGATTGGCGCCCTGCGCACGAATGATCTGTGCGCGCGGGATCCAATCGGCGCGCTCGCCGTGGATGAGATGACCGAGAATCTCGTACGGGCTCCACGTGTCGGGGCCCTCGTCCGCACCTGTCCACTCGGGGCCCAGATCGCTGAGCAGTGCAGCCAGCGTTGGCGGCGTGCGCGTGAGGACCGCGACCGCAGATGGGAGGGACAATGCCATGGCGGTCATCGCGTGTCAGAGATAGGTGATGAGAGCAGCGCAGAGTCGCTGACACACTTCGCATCCAGAGTGGGTCTTTGCCTACGGAGGGTTGGTGAAGGGATGCGTGAATTCCGCGAGGCGGCTCGTGGTGTACCTCTGTTACAGCGTGTCCGCGTCGCGCCACCTTATCGATGTTTATTTAATCGTGTCATTGGTGAAGATCGCTTGGTGCCAAAGGCCGATACTCGCTCTCGTCAAAATATCGGTGACGAGACGTCTATCGTGCGGATCAGTGACACATGCGCCTAGCGCGATCTGCTGCGCGCCAGAAACCGAAAAACCGAGGCGCAGTAGCGAATAAGGGTCAAGATACAACCTAGCCCGAAATGGCAGGTGTACCCGCTTTCCGGTCGCCTGACCACTGGCAGGGGTACCCGAGTTGGTCCGACTCTTTACTGAAAAATTCCATCCACGCACAGAAACTCTGTGGCCGATGTTCGCCAGAGTCTCAGCCACAAGGCCCCGCTCAAGCGGATCTGTGACGATTTGACCAGTCGTGATCTGCACTACACCCAAATCAGAAAAGCCGATTTGCAGAAGCCCCATCCTAGTTCCGCTACTCACATGGGGTTTCGAATGATAGAACTTGTCTTTCGGCATATTGCATACCCTTGTGATCTTTCGGAATAGGAAATTCCATCGGGGTGAGGCCGAACATAGTTTCTGAACTCCTGCCTCGTAAGCACCGGTGCTCGCGATTCGGCGCGACCGCCCCCCGCGCCTGTGTGCCTCGCGGGCCGTTCGGCCTGTGGTCCGGCAGAGGACCTCGGAGACGCTGCCAAGGGACGGCCGCCGCCTGCCGCCGCCGGCCGCCGCCTGCCGCCGCCTGCCGCCGCATGCCGCCGCATGCCGCGCGAGCGATTTGCATACCCGCGATAGTACTGCGCGGTTACGTGGTCCTTGTCCGGAAGTGCACCAAGATGCGAGCCTGGCACTCCATCGAGCCCACGGTCTCAGTGCCCGCCGTCGGGCCCAAAGACTTGTCGGAGCGATGGGTCACGGTGTTGGCGGCTCGGTCAAACTTCGGTGAGCTTGAGAAGCGCACGGCGCACGGCGCACTATCGCAACGGAATGCGCTGCAAGTACTCGAGGTCATCGCTGTCGCGTCGCGCGACGTACACACTGCGAGCGCTGAAACCTACCACCCGCGTGTTTGGCGCCAACGCAATCTGCTCCGCGCGCGCTCCCGTGTCGTCGAACACATCGTACACGG
>JANOPS010000684.1:0-3218 GCA_031421995.1 Gemmatimonadaceae bacterium | reverse complement strand
TGATGCCGCGTACCGCGAGCGACTCGCTTCGTGGGGATCAACCGGGCAGCTGTAGCGGCGCAAGGCGGTGGCGGTTGAGTCCGTTTCGATGGAAAGCCGAATGAAACGCTCTGGAATGCGCGCGTTGGTTTGGCGGAAATGGGCTCCCCCCTAACCGAACGCTGACGAGCGAGTATACTCCTCCTAATGGACAGGACGGTGTCGTGGTTCACGATGTCGGCCCTGATGATTGGCCGCTCACCACTTCGTAAGCGAGATGCGTGCGGTCTCGCGGTGTCCCGTGCGAATTGTCCCACCGTGCGGTCGCGTGCGGCCCGTGGCCTCGCGAGTTGCTTCGCCTGCTGTCTACCACAACCCGGTTCTCTTGATGATGCAAAAACGAGTACTCGCGGTGTTCATGGCATCCCTCCTCTGTGCGTCGCAGGCGCTGGCGCAGCAGAAGACCGTCACCGGGAAGGTGACTCGCGATGCGAGCCTTGGCCTGTCTGGCGTATCCGTGGTGATCAAGGGCACGACGCAGGTCACGCAGACCAATAGCTTGGGCGACTTCACCATTCGTGCGGACGTTGGACAGGTCCTGCAGTTCCGTCTGATTGGTTATGGGCCGCAAGAGCGCGTGGTGGGCGCCGAGAGCGCAATAAATGTACAGCTCTCGAAGTTGGCGGCGAGCCTCGATGCGATGGTGGTGACCGCGCTCGGTGAAACCGCGTCCAAGCGATCGCTGGGCACGTCACAGCAGACGGTCATCGGCGGGGACGTCGCGCAAACGGGACGTGAGAACTTCGTGAACGGCCTGCAGGGGCGTGTGGCGGGTGTCGAGGTGACGAGCACTTCTGGCGTGCCCGGTGCCTCATCCTCGATCACGATTCGCGGAGTCAGCTCGATCAGCGGAAGCAACCAGCCGCTGATGGTGATTGACGGACTGCCGCTGGACAACAAGACGCTGAACACCGGCGTGCTGGTATCCGACGGCGCCACGGCCACGTCGTTCAGCAATCGTGGCGTGGACTTTACCAACCGCGCGGCGGATATCAATCCTGACGATATTGAGAGCATGGTGGTGCTGAAAGGCCCCGAAGCGGCGGCGCTCTACGGTATCGACGCGGCCAACGGCGCGATTGTCATCACGACGAAGCGCGGGAAGGCGGGCACCAGCGGGCTGGTCTACAACAACAACACGCGCGTCGACCAGACGCGCGGTCAGCCCACGGTTCAGAACACCTATGGTCCGACCAGCCTCGGCGCGGGCGACCTGCTCGGTTCGTTCTCTTACTTCGGTAGCCCGTACCCTGCGGGGACCAAGTTTTACGACAACGTGGATGGGTTCTTTCAGAAAGCGGTATCCCAGACCCACAACCTCACGTTTAGTGGCGCGACGGGCGACAATCGCATCAACTATCGGCTCGGGGTCGGGGCCGTCGACCAGCAGTCCGTCATTCCGAACTCTGGATTGACACGGTACAACTTGACCGGTGCGACGCAGGCTCAGGTGACGAAGTGGATCCGGACCGACCTGTCGATGCAGTTCTCGAAATCGAATAACGATCAAGCGAATACCGGAAGCGGCGGACCGCTCCTGGGGCTGCTGCTGTGGCCGCAGACTGACAAAGCGAGTGACTACCTCACGCCGGCTGGTACGCGTCGACGCATCACCAGCTTGGCGGCATCTGCCGAAACGGACAATCCGTATTTCAGTGTGAATGCCAACGCACGAAACGCGAAGACGGATCGCTTGGTGGCGAATCTCGGGTTCATTCTCACGCCAATGAGCTGGGGAAACTTACGGCTGAATATCGGTTCCGACGGCTACACCGCCGAGAACTTGCTGATCCGTCATCCGGAAACGGCCGGCGCGGGCTTCAATAATAATGGGACGCTGGACAATGCGACGGACGTGGTCCGAAACATCAATACGCAGGCCATCCTGTCCTTCAATCCGAGAAACATCACCAAGAAGCTCACGATCCGCGGTCTTGTGGGAAATCAGATCAACGATTTGCGGTCACAGGTGAGTGCCCTGCAAGGCCTGCAGTTTCTGGATCCAAACTTCGTGTCGGCGAACAACACGAGTTTGCGCACCAACAAGACGACCGTGTCCCAGCGCCGCCTCGTGGGCGTGTATGCGCAGGCCGTGTTGGGCTACGACGATTATTTGTTTGTCACGATGCAGGGACGGAATGACTGGACGTCAACGATTCCCGTGGAACGGAACTCATTCTTCTACCCCAGCATAAACGCCAGTCTGGTGTTGTCGGATGCGGTGCCGTCGCTCGGGAAGTTCATGACGGCACGGCTTCGTGGTGGATATGCCGAGGTCGGCAAGGATGCGCGACCGTACGCCTACCGGCCGTCGCTGGAGTTCAAGACCACATCGTACGGCGGCTATGGCTACGGGTTCACGGGACCCAATCTCGCGTTGCGCCCGGAGTTTGCGACGTCGTACGAGTACGGTGGTGATTTCACTTTTCTCAACAACCGCCTCGGTGCCGAAATCACGACGTATCGCAAGCAAACGCGTGATCAGATCGTCAACGACATCCGTGGCAGCTACGGGACCGGGTTCATTCTCTTCAATTTGAATGGCGCGGAGACCCGTAACACTGGTGTTGAACTGACGCTGACGGGCACGCCGGTCCAGTCGAGGAACGCTTCCTGGGACATTATCGCGAACTTCGACAACGCGCGTGGCGTGGTGCTTGGCTTGCCGAACGCGCTGCCGGAGTCGTACGTGTCGGATACGTGGCTGTACGGGAACGTGCGCAACGGTGTGGCGAAGGGGCTCTCGACGCGTTCGCTGACCGGTACGTTCTATCTCCGGAATACTGCGGGTCAGTTGTTGATCGATCCCACCACGGGGCTCCCGCTGCGCAATACGAATTTCGTGGATGCCGGCTATGACCGGACTCCGGACTTCACGTGGGGTATCACCAACAGATTCCGTTACAAGAGCCTCAGTGTCAGCATGCTGGTCGATGTGCGAAAGGGCGGCGATGTGTTCAATGCCACGCAGCACTTCCTGACCACCCGTGGTTTGACGGAGCGTACGCTTGACCGCGACCAGCCACGCGTTGTGGACGGCGTGTTGCGCGATGGCAAGGAGAACAGCGCCACGCCGACGAAGAACAGCATCCTGATTATTCCGGCAGTCCAGAATGCGTACTACACCGGGATGAGCGAGGAGCTGTTCATCGAAAAGGATATCAATTGGTTCCGTCTTC
>JANOPS010000683.1:0-1897 GCA_031421995.1 Gemmatimonadaceae bacterium | reverse complement strand
TTCGCGACTGGTCTCGTCGGTGGCGGCGTCCGCCGCGACGTGATAGCGCCACCCGATGAGCGCCCAGATAGCACCGGCGGCCACGATGACCGGCTTTGACTTTCTGAGGTGCAGACGTTCTTCGCCCATCACGAGCGCGTAGGCGACCACAAAGATGCCGAGTGCGGCGTACCCCACCCACGACTGCGTGAGATCGAGCGCCATGGGATCGAGCGCCATGGGATTGACGGCCGTGAGGGTGGCGGCGAGAGCTACAAGCGCCGCTGATGCGACGCCTGCGGTGCTACTCGGTCGCTGTGGCTACGGGAGCCGGCTCAGTCTTGGCAGGCGGTGTGCGGCGCGACCAATGTGATCCGCGCTGTGCGGGCTGGGCGAGCTGGAAGAGACGGCTGGTGTAGAACTGGACCACGCGCTCTTGTACGGAATCCTGCGTGTCGGTGCTTGCCGCCTGAAAGGGCGCATAGTTCTGCATGTCACCAGACACGGAAAACCACCACCAAGCCCCGCCGCTGGCTCCCTTGCGTTCTTGCACGGTGCACGAGTACGTACGGCCGTCGTTCTGAAATTCGAATGCTTGGATAATCAGTCGCTCGTGTAAGGGTTAGTAAAGATAACCCAATGTCGCCTCGAAACGAACCTGGGCCTCCGAATCGCCGGGTCCCGAGCCCCTTCGGAGGGGAGCGGCCTAGCGGGACAGCCGCTGCAATTCCCGTTCGGCGACGATAAACCCGAATCCTGGCCAGCCGCCTGATCGAATGACGCGCGCGAAGGCCGCGCGAGCATTTATGGTGTCTTTGCGGACCAGATACCAGTTCCCCAATCCATAGCTGAGCGTGGCGACCTGGACGTCGGCCGTGTCGGCCGCGGTGAATAGGGTCTTTGGTGTAAGCTCTCCGCGATAGAGTCGCAATCGCGAGGCATAGGCGTACCCGGCCGGGGGCTTCAGTGAATCCGGCTTGCGGGCCAGCATGGCCGCCGCGTCGGCCTTTCGACCGGCACGCGACAAGGACATCCAAAGCCAGTCGGTACTCCCCGTCAGCTCACCCGCATCCGGCGCGCGCGGTTGGGCCTTGCTGAACATTTCGGCGGCCGCGCCAAACCGTCCCTCAAGGAAGTGCAATACGCCCAGATGAAAGAGAATGCCGTAGTTCGTGCTGTCGAGATGATAGCCACGCATGAGATCGATGCGGGCTTTGTCGAACTCGCGTACAGAGATGTAGCGATGGCCACGCCAGCGCAGCAGCATCGCATTGTCTGGAGACTGGCGCAGCCCGTCGCTGAACGTGGCAATGGCTTCGCGAAATTGTCGCGCGCCAGACTGCGCGACACCGAGCGCGATGATGCGTTGAATGTCCGATGGCGCCGCATCACGCAGGGCCATCGCGCGCGCGATCGGGCCGGTGTCGGGAAGCGCGCGGTATTCGGTGCCGGCCGGTGAGCGGTATTGCACCGACTGCGCGGGCAGCATCGACGCCGAGAGCAGCGCAAGAACGAGCATCGCCGGAGCGCGATCGAGGTACATGCTGTGCTCCCTTTTGTGTGAGTGGGTGAAGACTGACCCCCATGAACATACGATGCCGTTTGACGATTGGCCCGTTTGGCGAGGGCTGGCCCCATTGGCCCAGCGACCGCAGATTCGGGTATGCGTCTACTCCCCTCTTTCTGCCTGTCGCTCCTGGCGGCCATGCCGCTCGCCGCCCAAAAACCCACCACCGCGCTGCTTCAATGGTCCGACCAGCTTCGCGTCCGCGAGGGCTGGCTGACGGAGCGCCACGCCATGCTGCTGCCGATGATGCGCCGGCACGAGATCGGGATGTGGATCGTGGTGAACGAAGAGTTCCACGACGATCCGCTGTCCCAATACGTCGCGCCGCCGAGGCCGTATACGGGGAATCGT
>JANOPS010000682.1:0-8384 GCA_031421995.1 Gemmatimonadaceae bacterium | reverse complement strand
CACCTCGGCGTTGCCAAAGTCGGGCACGCGCTTGGGGTTGATGCGAATGTCGTCGCGCAATCCTTCAAACTCACCGCGTCGCACATCGGCCAGGTTCTCACGATCGGGACGCGTCGCGGCGCGCTCATACAGATACACGGGGATGCCAAGCTCGCGTGCTGCCCGTTCACCGAGTTCGCGGGCCAGCGCGATGCAGTCATCCATCGTGGCGCCGTCGAGCGGAATAAACGGCACCACGTCGGTCGCGCCAATGCGTGGATGCTCACCCTGATGTTTCGTGAGGTCGATGCGATCCCGCGCCTCGCGCATCGCGGCGAACGCGGCGGGCACGGCGGCGTCGAGCGACGCAATGCAGGTGATGACGGTGCGATTGTGCGAGCCGTCGCTGGACACGTCCAACACATGCGCGCCTGGTGTGTTCGCGATGGCGTCGCGAATGGCGGCAATGACCGCAGGATCTCGACCTTCGGAGAAATTCGGGACAAGTTCGATCACTGCGGGTTGGACCTCTGAACTGCGGGTGGGGGCTGGACTGATTAACGGCGGGCGGGGGCTGGACTGATTAACTGCGGGTCGGGGTTGGACTGATTAACTGCGGGTGGGGGTGGGACAGACTAACGGCAGGTGGGGGTCGGACAGACTTACTGCGGGTAGACTAGTCCACTTCCTGTAGCTTGGCGAGGAACCAGTCGTGCATCACGCCGTTACTCGCGACAATTGGGCCGGCGATGAGGCGTGCGTCGTTGCCCTCCAGATCCGTCACGCGGCCGCCGGCTTCGCGGATGATCAGGACCCCGGCGGCGAGGTCCCAGGGGTTGAGGTGGAGCTCCCAGAAAGCGTCGAAGCGGCCGCGGGCAACATCACACAAATCGAGAGCTGCAGCTCCAGCGCGGCGCATGCCGGCGACCTCGGGCATCAGGAGGCGGAGTTGTTTGACGTAGACATCGGCGGAGGAGACATCCTTGAACGGGAAGCCGGTGCCGATCAGGGCGCGTGAGGGGGTGGTGTTGGTCGACACCCGGATCGGGGTGTTGTCGACATATGCGCCGCCGCCCGCGAGTGCGTTGTAAAGATCGCCGCGGCCCACATCGTACATCGCGGCGGCTTGTGGCACACCATCCAGCGCGACACAGATGGACACGCCGTAATTGGGATAGCCGTGCAAGAAGTTTGTGGTGCCATCGAGTGGGTCAACGATGGCGACGAGGCCATCTTCGGTGCCGCCGTCGGCGCTCAACTCCTCGCCGACAATACGAATCTCTGGTGCCTCTTTGGCAAAGTGCCGCCGAATGATCTCCTCAGCACCCACGTCGACACGACTCACGAAGTCTGTTGGGCCCTTGGACTCCCAAACGATTTCAGGCAGCAAACGCGATTGCTCCGCGATGAAAGCGGTCGCCAGCGCTGCTGCGCCCGCGGCGGTGTTGCGCCATGCGACACGCTGAGCCTGTGAGACGTCGGACATAGTGCGGTGTTGATGTGAGAGTCGTTGTCAGCAATCTCTGCCGCCAACGCGTAGCCGGAGCCCGCGTGTCAATATGAGCCATCGCGCAGTGACACGCGCAAATCAAACCCGCCGTCAATTCATTCCCACCCCCACCCGCAGTTAATCAGTCCACCCCCCACCCGCAGTCAATCAGTCCAACCCCAACCCGCAGTCAGTCTGTCCAACCCCCACCCGCAGTAAATCAGTC
Organism: Gemmatimonadaceae bacterium; assembly: GCA_031421995.1. Taxonomy (GTDB): domain Bacteria; phylum Gemmatimonadota; class Gemmatimonadetes; order Gemmatimonadales; family Gemmatimonadaceae; genus Gemmatimonas. Next base: position 6,690 of record JANOPS010000682.1, on the reverse strand, counting down.
CCACCCGCAGTCAACACCCGCCGTTTAGTTTGTCTGCTATGACGAAAATCTTCAGCGGCATCCAGCCCTCCGGCGAACTCCACATCGGCAACTACCTCGGCGCGGTCAAGAACTGGACCCAGCTGCAGCACCTGCATGCCGGTTCGATTTTCTGCGTCGTGGATTATCACGCCATCAGCGGCAACTACGATCCCGCCGTGCTGCGTGCCCGTCGCTGGGGCATGGCCAAGTCGCTGCTTGCGGCGGGTATCGACCCGGCGCGCGCCACGCTGTTCATGCAAAGTGATGTGCCTGAGCACACCGAGCTGTCGTGGATCTTCACCACGCTCACACCGCTTGGCGACCTGGAACGACAGACACAGTTCAAAGACAAATCCACCAAGTTGGAAAGCATTCCGGCGGGCATTTTGATGTACCCTGTGCTGCAAGCCGCAGACATTCTGTTGTATCGCGCCGACGCGGTGCCCGTCGGCGAAGACCAGGTGCAGCACCTGGAGTTGGCACGCGACACCGCGCGCAAATGGAACGCGCGCTTTGGTGAGGAATTCTTCCCCGAGCCGAAGCCGTTGCTGACACCAACGCGCCGCATCGTCGGGCTCGATGGACAAGCGAAGATGTCCAAGTCGCTTGGCAACACCGTGGGGTTGCTGGAGACCGACGACGAGATCTGGGCCAAGTTGCGCCCGGCGATGACCGATCCGCAGCGCGTGCGCAAGACCGACGCGGGCCGTCCGGATGTCTGCAACGTCTATCAGCTGCACAAAGCGTTCAGCGACATCGAGACGCAGGCCAACGTGGTGCAGCAGTGCACAACGGCGGGGTGGGGATGCATGGACTGCAAGAAAGTGCTGCACGCCAACATGATCGCCGAGCTCACGCCGATTCGCGAGCGCGCGGCGGCGCTGGACGAGGCGCCGCAGCAAGTCCTAGATGCGCTGGCGGACGGTGCACGCACGGCCAGGGCGATTGCCCAAGAAACGATGGCCGAAGTCCGTGAACGCATGGGCATGGGTGCGCTCACCATGCCCTCTGCGTAAGCGATCGTTCGGCCTCACCATTCCGCCTGCACGCACGATGCGTCATCTCGTAGTGAATCTCTTCTCGGCGTTGACGCCGATGCGGATGCCTGCGTGGGTGGCCGAGCAACTCGTGGATCGCGCGCCGCCCGGATGGCAGGTGACGGTGGTGAGGCCGCCGGCAGCGTCGGACGAAGACGCGCCGAGCGCCGCTGAGCAGACGCGTGCCGCCATTGCCAACGCCGAGGCCTACTATGGCTTCGAGGTGACGCCGGAACTGTTGCAGGCCGGACCGCACTTGCGATGGGTGCACTCCGCGGCGGCAGGCGTCAGTGAGGCGGTCACCACCATGCTTCGGGCACGGCGGCACGTGGAGCCGGTGATCCACTTCACGAATAGCGCGGGGAACTTCAGCGAGACGATGGGCGACACGGTCCTTGCCGGGGTCCTCCATTTTGTGCGCGCGCTGGACGTGTGTGTGCGACAGCAGGCCGCGGGGATGTGGCAGCGCGGCTCGTTTGCAGCGGGACCGACCGCCGGTCGAGAGCTTGACGAGTATCGGGTGTTGGTGATCGGCGCCGGTGGCATTGGGAGTGCCGCAGCGCGTCGCTTCTCCAGGCTCGGGTGCCCCGTGGTTGGCGTGCGCCGCCGCCCTGAGCTCGGGGTCCCGGCGGGATGTGACCGGGTGGTCGGCGTGGCGGAGTTGGACGCGGAGCTGCCGAGCGCCGACGTCGTGGTGCTGGCGGCGCCGTTCACCGACCAGACCAAAACGTTACTCGACGGGCGCCGTTTGGCGTTGCTCCCGGCCGATGCAATCGTCGTGAACGTAGCGCGTGGTGGCTTGGTGGACGAAGAGGCGCTGTTGGAGGCACTTGACGCTGGCAGACTTCGCGGGGCCGTGCTGGATGTGTTCCAGACGGAGCCGCTTCCATCGATGAGCCCTTTCTGGCAGCACCCACGGGTCCTCGTGTTACCGCATGTGTCGGGCGTGTCACCCCATCGGCATTGGGTGCGTACGCTCAGTTTGTTCGAAGACAACTGGCGACGATGGGTGGCGGGTGCACCGCTGCGCAACGTGGTGGACCTCGACGCGGGATACTAGACGCGACGATCGTCACCACTCTCTGAAGGCACCAACCGGAACGTGGCGTGGCGATCGAACGAATCATCAGTGCAGCAGTAGACCGCGGAGCATCCGATATCCACGTCAAAGCGGGCGACGTGGTGCGGGCGCGTATTGATGGGCGTCTGGTGGCGTTGACGAAACAGACGCTGTCTGCCGAGCAGACGCGTGCGATCGCCTTGCACCTGATGGGCACGGACGCTGAACGCGCAACGATTGACACGTTGCGTGACCATGATGCGAGCTGGGACGCGCCCGGGGTTGGTCGCTTTCGCGTGAACATCATGCGGCAGCGGGCCACGCACTCCATCGTGATGCGCGTGATTCCCGAGAATGTTCCCACCTTCACATCGCTTCGGTTGCCGTCCGTCCTGGACAAACTCGCGCACACCGAGCGCGGCATGATCCTGGTGACCGGTGTGACGGGCTCGGGAAAATCGAGCACGATGGCCGCGCTGGTCAATGCGATCAATGGCTCCTATGAGAAGCACATTCTTACTCTTGAGAATCCGATCGAGTTTATGCACAAGGATCTCAAGAGCTCCGTCACGCAACGCGAGGTTGGCCTCGATACCGACAGTTTCCGCATGGGTCTTCGTGCGGCGCTGCGGCAAGACCCCGATGTGATTCTCATCGGCGAAATGCGCGACACCGAAACGATCGATACGGCGATGAAGGCAGCGGAAACGGGTCACCTGTTGATCTCGACCCTGCATACGGCGGACGCGCAGAGCACGATCATGCGCATTGTCGCGATGTTTCCGCCCGACGAACAGACCATCGTGCGCGTGCGATTGTCCGAGACACTCACTGCCGTGGTGTCACAGCGTTTGTTGCCACGCGCCAACGGCCAAGGTCGCGCCGTGGCCGCAGAAGTCATGATCGTGACGCCAACGATTCGTGATTTGATCGCGGAGAATCGCATCAGCGAAATTCGCGACTACATCACCGATGGCGCGCAGTACGGCATGCAGACCTTTGATCAACACCTGACGTCACTGGTGACGAGTGGCGAGGTCTCGTTCGAGACGGCGCTGGCGGCGTCCACCCGTCCGGCGGACTTTGAGCTGACGTTCCGGATGGGCAAAGGGCGCAGCACGCCGATGAATAGTGGGTTGAGCAACGGGATGGGCAGCGCGATGCGCACCACGCAATCAGCGCCAGCCGTACGTCCCACTCTCAAGACGGCGGCCGTACAGCCGCAGGCTAGTCGAGCCGATGCGAATGCGTTCGCCGCCGGTTTGCAGCCCAATCCGCTGGGCACGGGTATGGCACTCCCCCCCATGGCGACTAGTCCCACGGCGCATGCGGCGGTCACCAGCCCTAATCCGCTGGGGAACGATGCGGTATTCGGGTCGGGGTTTGAGAGCTTGTTTGGAGGGTAGGGCTCCGCAGCGCTACTTTTCCAGTATGACTGCTCTCACGCTTGGCGGGCTCATGGTGCCTGCCGTCTCGACCTTCGATACGCACGGCGCCCTCGATCGCGCGGCGTTTCAATTCAATATCGATGCCCACCTCGCGCACGGCGTAGACGGTGTGCTGATCGCCGGTTCCAGTGGCGAGTCGGCCTTGCTTGACGACGACGAGCGTCGACAACTGCTGGCATGGGCGCGCGAGCGTATACCGGCCAACAAGTGGATGTTGGCTGGTGTCGGCTCTGAGAGCACGCGACAGACCATATCGCGCGCGCATGACGCCAAGGCGGCTGGTGCGACGGCCGTACTGGTGGTGTCGCCGCACTATTTCCTGAAGCGCATGACGGAGTCAGCGCTGCTTGCACATTTCCGCGCGGTCGCCGACGCGAGTCCGCTACCGGTCATGCTGTACAACATTCCGGTCTACGCGCATGTGGTGCTGTCGCCAGCGCTGGTGCATGAAATGGCGCAGCATCCCAATGTGATTGGGATGAAGGACAGCGCCGGCAATCTGCCGGTCCTCGCGCAGTATCTCGAAGCGCAAAGTGCGACGTTCCGCGTCATGACGGGGAGCGGCGCGACCGTCGTTCCCGCGATCAATGCTGGTGCCTCGGGCGCCATCCTCGCGATCGCGTTGTATGCCGGGCCGGCCGTGCGGCTCATGCTCGACGCGGTGCGCGCGGGGCGGGTCGACGACGCCGCGGCCATGCAAGTCAAGCTGGCACCGATCGCTACCGACATTGGTGGCGCGATGGGTCCCGCCGGTATCAAGGCCGCGATGGACTTGGTAGGGCTCTGCGGTGGCGCGCCGCGCAGTCCGCTGCTTCCTGTGTCGGACGACGAAAAGGCTATCGTGCGGGCACGACTTGAATCAGCCGGGGTCCTGCCCACGTAAGGGCGGCATGCACATCGGTATCGGCCCCCTCTTCGCCATCGCACTGCTCGCCGCGACACTCGTCGGCGGCCTCGTTCTCGTGCCGCTCGGCCTGCCCGGCCTCTGGATCATGCTGGGCGCTGCGTTGGTGTACTGGGTTGTCGTGCCGACCGGCGGAGTGGGGCTCGTGACCTTCCTGATTGCGGCGGCTCTTGTCATCGTGGCTGAAGTCCTCGAATTCACCATCGCGGGCCGCTACACGAAGCAGTACGGAGGGTCTCGGCGCGCCTCGTGGGGGGCCATCATTGGTGGCATCGCCGGCGCCCTGGTTGGCGTGCCCGTGCCAGTGATCGGCTCGTTGATTGGCGCGTTCGTTGGCGCCTTCGTCGGAGCCTATCTCGGCGAACGGACGGTGCATCGAGACGCGCGCAACGATCCGACCAAGGTTGCCAAGGGAGCACTGATCGGTCGGGCCGTCGCCGCGGCCGCCAAAAGCGGTCTTGGGCTACTGGTTGCGGTCGTCATCATGGGCGCGGCGCTTTGGGGCCGGTAGGTTGCTCATCCACCGCCCAAAGCTAGATTTCCTCAACGCCCCGCGGATCGTCCGCGGGGCGTTTTTTTGTGCGCGGCTGGTCGATCCGGCCGCACCGACTCGGGATACTCACATGTTCGATACAACGACGCGCACGATGGTGGTGGTGGGCGCGCAGTGGGGCGACGAGGGGAAGGGCAAGCTGGTCGACGTGCTCGCCGAGCGCGCGGATTGGGTGGTGCGCTATCAAGGTGGCGCCAACGCCGGTCATACCGTGCATATCGGCGATCGCTCCTTCGTGCTCCATCAGATCCCGAGCGGCATCATGCATCCCGGCGTGCGCTGCGCGATCGGCAACGGCGTAGTGCTCGATCCCCAGACGCTCTTCGTCGAGATCGACAAGCTCGTGGCCGATCAGATCGACGTGGAAGGACGTTTGTACGTGAGCGAGCGGGCGCATCTCGTGATGCCGTACCACAAGCTGCTCGACAAGGCCAGCGCGGCCAGCAAGGCGATTGGCACCACTGGTCGCGGCATTGGCATGGCGTACGAAGACAAGGTCGCGCGCCGCGGCGTCCGCGTGCTGGATCTGCGCTACCCCGACCGGTTGCGCGAGTTGGTGACCGCCGGTGTTGAGCGCTCCAATGAGCTGCTCGCGCGCGGCGGAGCGACCGAGCGCGCATCGGTGGATGAGACGATGGACGTGCTGGCCGGCCTTTCACCGCGCCTGCTCGCGATTGCCGAAGACGTGGGGCTGTGCGTGCATCGAGCGATCAAGAGTGGAGCTGCAGTGCTGCTGGAAGGCGCGCAGGGATCGCTGTTGGATATCGATCACGGCACGTATCCGTTCGTGACGTCGAGCAACACCACCGTGGGCGGCGCGGCCACTGGCGTGGGGATTTCACCGCTGGCTATTCAGTCGGCGCTGGGCGTGGTGAAGGCATATACCACACGCGTCGGCAACGGCCCGCTCCCCACGGAACTCGAGGAGCCCTTGCACACGCAGGTGCGCACGCTCGGCAACGAGTTCGGTGCGACCACAGGTCGTCCGCGTCGTTGCGGGTGGTTTGACGGGGTGGTGGTGCGGTACGCGGCGCGCGTGAACGGCCTCACGGGGCTGGCGGTCACCAAGCTCGACGTGCTGGACACGTTGCCGCGGCTGGCGATTTGCACAGGCTATCGCGTGAACGGCGAGTTGCACACCGAATTTCCCGCCGACCTGCAGATGCTGGAAACGGCCGAGCCGATCTATGAGTGGTACGAGGGCTGGAACCAGCACACGCATGATGCGCGACGTCTGGAAGATCTCCCGCGCGCGGCGCGCGTGTACCTGGATCGTATCGAGGCGTTGTGTGAAACACCGATCAGCTACGTCAGCGTGGGCACGCGTCGCGATCAGATCATCGGTGTGCGTGAGATGAGCCCGCAGGGATGACGTCTGCGCGGTCGTCGGACGATGCGGCCGCGGGGACCACGGAGACGGTCGACGTCGTGATCGTTGGCGCCGGGCCCTGCGGCCTTGCTGCGGCCATCGCCACGCAGCGCGTCGGTTTGCGTACGGTGGTTATTGATCGTGGGGCGATCGTGAACGGTATCGCGAGCTATCCCACCTACATGACCTTCTTCTCGACGGCGGAACGCATCGCGATTGGTGGCGTGCCGTTTCTTATCGCCACGGAGAAGCCGACGCGGCGCGATGCGCTGGCGTACTATCGTGGTGTGGCCACGCA
>JANOPS010000681.1:0-5174 GCA_031421995.1 Gemmatimonadaceae bacterium | reverse complement strand
TCGTACATCGGACCATCGTACGCGGCGTCCGGACGGTCTGACCATCCACGACCGTACAGGTCGTAGCGAATCACGCGATACCCGGCGGCGCCGAGCGCGGTGAAGGTGGAGTCCCAGATGTACATGGGGACTGAAAAACCGTGCACCAATACCACCACCGGTCCCGTTGCTGGTCCGGTTACCTGATAGTGGGTGACACCGCGCGAGAGCGTCACCATGGTGCCGGGTGCGCCCGCTCGCGCCTCGGCGTCGAGCGCACCGCCTTCAGGGTTCTTCCACGCACCGTAGCCAATCACGCCGGCGAGCAGGAGCGTGAGGGCAAACAGAACACGACGAGCGATCCGGGACATGTGTGTTTACGGGCGAGCGTCTGGACGGACAGTTGGCCAGGCGCGACCTTGTGTCGCGCGGCGCACACTGCGCGTGTTGGTCAACCTAACCCTCCTCACCGTGGCCCGCTCTATGGCCTCCGCCGTGGCACTTCGCGCCTTCCTCACGGCATCTTCCTGTGCGCTCATCGCTGCCGCCAGCCAGCCGCCGGTCGCTCGCGGAGCACCGGTCGCAGCGTCGGCCGCGCCGGCCGCGCCGGCCGCGCCGGCCGCAGCGTGGTATCGTCGCAGCCGCGCGCTCGATATCACGGGTGCGAACACGCGCGACTCGATCGTGCTCACGGCGACGGGGAAACGCGCCGACAGTCTCTCCATCACCATGACGTTCTTCGTTGGCGGCGCGGCGATCCACCACCAGCGTTGGTCCAGTGAGGATGAGCTCTACGATACAGAGACACTGCGCAGCAAACCCGACAACCTCGAGCGCCTGATGCGCACGCGGCTCGATACGGCGCTGGCGCTTGTGAAACGCCAGCCCATCAATCGCGAGCAGGTGAAGCACATGGGCGACGAGACGGCGTTGCGCAAAATCGTTCCGCGCCCCACGCATCAGATCATGCTGTCGTTCGGCTTCGAGAATTCGCTCTTTCTGGCGTGGGATCCTGCGCGCCGCACACTGGTGACGTTTATGGAGTGCTGCTAGCCTGCGGTACAGACCTGCGGCGCAGCGCCGCCGACGCGACGCTGACTTCGGATTCCGTCGATCCTACTCGATGGCCAGAATCGAAAACAACTGGTTGGCCAGCGCGCCGGTGGCAAAACTCCAACAGCGAACAGCCACGTTCAGATCGTTGGCGGACCCGCTCCACCCAACCACCTGGCAGGTGCCCGGCGCCACGCCGCCGTTGCCATAGGGCGACACCAGAATCGTGCCACCGAACGTGGTCGCGCCAAGCCCGGCAAACTTCACTTGGTATTCCCCCGTGGCGACTCGCGTGACGGTCACTTGCTGCCCGTTCGATTGCTTTTGGTACAGCGCTGCTGGCACGTATGGGGTGCCGACGGCGGCATTGGCCACGTCCGCCCACGCGAAGCCCCATCGCTTTCCGGTCCGACCCGCCTCGATCATCATCGCCGAGAATCTGGCATCGCGCAGCGTGGCACTGTTTGGTGCGGTACAGCGAACGCTCACGATACCGGCGGACTGTGTCCAAAAATTCACATGGCAGGCGGCAGCGTCATTGTACGTCGAGACGATAGCGACGGTCCCACTCGCGTTCGTGAGGCCGAGATCGACCTCATACGTTCCCGTGGATTGGCGCGTGCTCAGCATCGTTCCGCCCTGTGTGGAGAACGCATACGCCGACTGAGCAGGGGACGATGCGATCGCCGATGGATTCCACAGAAAGCCGTACTTGGCGGTCAGCGTCGATGACCCGATGACCGCAATGTTGAAACGAGCGTTCGTGGGTACCCCAAGCAGATTCGTGCATTCCACTTCCGCAGCGAGGTCGGAAGGCGATGCGTCCGCCCATGTGATAACCCGACAATGCTCGCCAACCAAACCGTAGGACGTCACGAAGACATTGTCCCGATACGTCGCGATCCCCTGTGACGCCAATCTCCCAAACGTCACGACATATCGGCCGACGGCGGTCCTCATCGCGCTCAAGCTGCCTCCCGCCGCATTCTGTGAGTACAATGAGTTTGGCTCATACGGCGTATTGAGCGCCACACTTTCGTCGTGGATCCACGCCACGGCAAACCGTTTGTTCTCCGCCGTCGCCGCCACCGTCACCGTTGCAACGCCCTGGCGACCTTCGGCCCGTGCCGTGATCGTGAATGGGCCTGGAGCAACGGCTGAAATGAGACCGGTCGTACTGTTGATCGTCGCTATCGCCGTGTTGCTGCTCACCCAATCGACGGTGCGACCAGTAAGCACCGAATTGTCTGTCGCGCGAAGCACCACCGTTGGCGTCATGGTCGCACCAATCTCGAGCGACGGCGACGGAAGGGTGACGACGACGGTCGCCACCGAGAGCTGCACGGCAATGCCGAGCGTGCCACTCCGCCCTTCGGAGCTGGCCGTGATGATGGTGGTTCCCACACCAACGGCGGTAATGAGGCCCGTCCCCGATACGGTCGCGACCGCGGTATTCGACGCAGTCCACGCCACCGCGCGCCCATTGAGTGTCGCGCCGCCAGCATCTCGCAAGACGGCGGTCGCCTGCGTCGTAGCGCCAGTCAGGAGATTTGTGGAGGTGGCAGTGACGGTGACGGTCGCCACAGGCGGCACGGTCACCGTGATCACTGCTTGCGCGGTAACACCCTCGGCCGTCACAGTGACGTTCGCTGTCCCCGCGCTGACGCCCGTCACGACCCCGGACGTACTCACGGTCGCGATGGTGGGCGACGCACTGGACCAGGTGAGCGTACGTCCCGTGAGGGCGTTGCCTGCCGCGTCACGTGCGGTTGCGGTCAATGATGTGGTGGCACCGACAAGCACAGTCGCCGTTGTGGGCGCGATCACGATCGTGGCCACGGGGGGCAGTGTTACGGTTACAAGCGCCGTACCCGACGCGGTGCCGCCGACGGTCGCCGTGATCGTCGAGGTGCCCGGCGTGAGTGCCGTGACCACGCCGGTCGCACTGACCGACGCCACGCTCGGGGTTCCACTATTCCAGACGGGCGTTGGGACGGGGGAACAGTTCTGCGTGGTGGCAGCTGCCGTGAGTGGCGTTGTCGCCCCAACCACTATCGACGCCGCGCTCGGCGAAACCGTGACGGCACTGACCGAACACACGCGTGGCTGCACAATTGGATCCCCACCTCCCCCGCAAGACGCCGTCAAGACGAGCAAGAGTGCGACGGCGACAGAGTGACGACGGGGCGCCGATGCATCGCGTGCTGATGCTGCAGACATGGAATTCCTCTATGAGCGGTGGGAGACCTGCGAGTGCGACATCACAACGGCTCCTGCCTGAACAAACCCTATATAACCTAAAGACGTCACGAACTCCTCGCGGCAACGGCGGCCTTCCCTTCGCGCATCGCACGGCGCGGTATTGCCGAACGTCGCGCCACGCCCGAAGTTCTCCTCAAACCCACCACGCGCGCCAGCCGCAGCACCTCCGACCGGCCGCCTCTCTCCCGCCACTCACACCGACACCGTGCACATTTTCGAGATCCTCCAGCGCGAACTCCTTGGCTTCTTCGGCGTGTCGCACTGGCTCAAGATGTTTGCGACCAACGACTACAGCTCGCTGTTGAGCTACGCCGGGTTTACCAGTGCGGTGGGACCGCTCTTTCCGGTCCTGCTCGTGGTCGAGGTGATTCGCGCGCTGGTACACAAGAATTTCAAGGTACGCGATTACAAACTGATCTTCTTTACGTACGTGTTGAATCGGGTACTCGGCACGTACATCTCCATTGCCGCCCTCGCCTTTTCGATCGCGCTCTTTCAGCCGTATGCGATTTTTCAGAGCACCGTCACGTGGTACTGGCTGATCTACGGCTATGTGGTGTGGGAGCTGGGTCACTTCGTCTATCACTTTCTGGCGCACAAGGTCCGGCTGCTCTGGTGCTTGCATTCCACGCACCATTCGCCGGAAAGCATGAACCTGTTTGTCAGTCATGCGCATCATTTCCTGGAGGCGCCGTACGCCGACATCATTCGCACCTCCGTGTGCATGCTCCTGGGCGTCAGCCCGCCGTTGATGTTCACCATCATGTTCATTGACGGCTTCTGGGGCACGTTCATTCATGCCGGTGAACACATCCTGCGCGATGGACGGCTGGGTGTCGTGAATCGGTTTTTGCTGACACCGTCGCACCATCGGGTCCACCACTCGCGCAATCCGCTCTACATCGATACCAACTACTGCAACCTGCTGAACATCTGGGACCGTGTATTCGGGACGCTGCAGGACGAACAACCAGACACGCCGCCCGAGTACGGGATCACCCGCACCATGAAGCCCGGCAGCTTTCTTGACTTCTATTTCGGTGAGCTGGCCGCGCTCGCCACCGACGTGAAGAACGCACCCGGACTCGTCAACAAACTGGCGTACGTTGTGATGCCACCAGGATGGAGCCACACTGGCGACCACAAGACGGCCGCAGCCTTGCGACGGACGCTCGCGGCGACGGCAAAAGAGACGGGCCTACGCCCTTCCTTACGCCAGGATCTCCCGGATCACGCGGCCTGACGTGTCGGTCAGCCGGTAGTTCCGACCCTGGAACGTGTGCACCAACCGTTCATGATCAAAGCCGAGCAGCCGCAGAATGGTGGCATGCAAATCGTGCACATCGGTTTGCCCGCTCACGCCCTGATAGCCGATTTCGTCGGTCTCACCGTGCGAGACGCCGCCGCGAATACCGCCACCGGCCATCCACATCGTGAAGGCTCCGTTGTTGTGGTCGCGCCCAACAAATGGGTTATCGCTCCCTGAGCGGTTCTCCCGCATCGGGGTGCGCCCGAATTCACCACCCCACACCACCAACGTGTCGTCCAGTAACCCGCGTTGCTTGAGGTCCAGAATTAACGCGGCAGTAGCACGGTCGGTCTCACGGCAACGCTCTTTGAATCCCGCGTTCAGCGCCTCCGCTTCTCCGGCGCCATGCGAGTCCCACCCCCAATGAAACAACTGAATGAAACGCACACCACGTTCGGCCAGCCGCCGCGCCAACAGGCAATTGTTCGCGTACGACGTCGCGCCCGGCGTCGTCCCGTACAGCGTATGGATCGACTCTGGCTCCTTCGAAATGTCCATCGCCTCGGGCACGGACAACTGCATGCGGAACGCCATTTCATATTGCGCGATACGGGTGGTGATCTCCGGATCA
>JANOPS010000680.1:0-9317 GCA_031421995.1 Gemmatimonadaceae bacterium | reverse complement strand
ACGCTGACGCGAGATCGCGCGTTGGCACGCGCGAAAGCCGCCGATGCCGAGATCGCGGCAGGTCGCTATCGCGGCCCGTTGCATGGCATTCCGTTCGGTGTGAAGGACCTGTTGGATACTGCGGGGATCGCCACCACGTATGGCGCCGAGCCGTATCGCGATCGCGTGCCGACGCGTGATTCGACGGTGGTGAAGCGGCTCGAAGACGCGGGCGCCATCCTCATTGCCAAGTTGAGTCTTGGCGCGCTCGCGCTGAACGACATCTGGTTTGGCGGACAGACGATGAACCCGTGGCTGCTGGAAGAAGGCGCGTCGGGGTCAAGCGCGGGACCCGGTGCGGCAACAGCGGCGGCACTGGTGGGCTTCTCGATCGGCAGTGAGACGGGCGGCAGTATTGTCAGCCCCAGCATGCGTTGTGGCGTGACCGGGTTGCGACCCACCTTCGGACGAGTGCCGCGCACCGGCGCGATGACGCTGTGCTGGTCGCTGGATAAGCTCGGGCCCATGACGCGCACCGTGGAAGACGCGATGCTGGTGCTCAGCGTGATCAGTGGACCCGACAGTGGTGACGTGTCGAGCGTGACCAGTCATCTGGACTACGATGCCAACACCAGCGTGACGGGACTGCGGGTGGGCATTTTCCCCGCGTGGATGCAAGAAGCGCCCGCAACCGACGTGGACCGCGCCGCGGTAGCATCAGTACGCGCGTTGGGCATGAAGACCGTCGACGTGGTGTGGCCGGACATTCCCCACAATGCGCTGATGTTGATTTTGTTCAGCGAGGCGGCCGCCGCGTTCGAGGAGTTGACGTTGTCGGGGACGTCGCGCACGATGCAGGTGCAAGTGCCCGATGCGTGGCCCAATCTGTTCCGCATGTCGCGTTTTTTGACCGCGGTGGATTTCGTGCAGGCCGATCGTCTGCGTCGGCGTTTTGCGCACGAACTGGCCACCATCTTTGCGCAGGTGGATGTGTTGCTAGTGCCGTCGCTGCGTGACGAAACGCTCACCACCAGCAATTTCACCGGACATCCGTCGCTCACGGTACGCACCGGATTCGTAAACGTGAGCCAAGCGCGCAGTGACTGGGCACCCGACCCGAAACATCCGCTGCCAACGTTCGCGACACCGCGGCGAGTGCCGCATGGCGTGACGTTGATTGGACGGTTGTTCGATGAGGGTACGGTTGCGCGGGTGGGTGCGGCGTTGGAGCGCGCGGCTGGGGTGGCGCGGGAGCGGCCGACGGGGTTTTAGGCGAGGGCTCCATCGGGCGGCCCTGCGGGCGGTCTCCGCGGATTTCGCGAGCGGCGGTCATTCTACTCGGATCCGACGGCTGTCGTTGCGCCACTCCGGGACCGAGTGCAAGATGAGTCCATGCAACGTCTCGATAATGAGCCCGTCTTCACGAGCACGCAGTGGGTGCGCCGATGAACACGCCCATGAACGCGCCGATTCGATTTAGCGACGGCGCTGCCTACGAACAATTTATGGGCGTATGGAGCCAGCTCGTTGGCGACGTATTTCTCAGTTGGGTTGCGCCCGCGGCCGACCTTCGATGGCTTGACGTGGGCTGCGGCAATGGCGCATTCACGGAGCAGATCGTGGCACGCTGCGCGCCGGCGGACGTCCATGGCATCGATCCGTCCGAAGCGCAGCTCGTGTTTGCACGACAACGCGCGGTGACAGCCGCAGCGCGCTTTCGTGCGGGTGATGCCATGGCGTTGCCGTATGCCGACAAGACGTTCGATGTCGCGGTGATGCCGTTGGTCATCTTCTTTGTGCCCGATCCATTTGTGGGCGTGACGGAGATGGCGCGAGTCGTGCGGCTTGGTGGGATCGTGTGCGCCTACGCGTGGGATATGGAGGGTGGTGGATTCCCATACGCATCGCTGCACGCCGAGATGCGAACCCTCGGATTGCCGGTACCCATGCCGCCGCATCCGGAGGCGTCTCGACTCGACGTGCTACGCGAACTGTGGACGCGCGCGGGACTTGAGGCGATCGACACGCGGGAGATCACGGTGCAGCGGACGTTCGAGAGCTTTGACGACTACTGGGCCACGATCAAAGGTGGGCCAAGTATGGGGCCTGCGTTGGCAACGGCGCCGGCAGACGAAATTGGGCGGCTCGCCGAGCGCATGCACGAGTGTTTGCCGATAGATTCCCGTGGTCGGATTACGTATGCGGCGCGGGCACATGCGGTACAAGGAACGGTCACGGCGTTGCTCGACGCACCTTAAAGTCTGGAGCTATCAATGGGCATGCTATTCCCGGTACTGTTGATGGGCGTCTACCTCGCGATTCCGGCGGTGCTCTTGTACCTGGCATGGCGTTTCGTTCGCTCGCACGAGCGTCGAAGCGGGAGCTCGACGGAGATCGAAACGATGCGCAAACGCATTCTGGCGCTCGAAGAGCGGTTGGAAGGCGTCGCGGACACCGTCGATCAGCTGGCTGATGGCCAGCGGTTTACCAATGATGTGTTGGCGGCGCGGCGCGCAAACCCGGAGATTGCGGCTTCGTCGTTTGCACCTCCCAGCACCGAACGGTGAAGTCGGGCGGGCTTACACCGACGCTGCGCTGGCTGGTTGGAGCAACTCCGCAAAGACGGCAAGGTCGATGTTGCCGCCCGACACAATTGCCACGATAGGCCCGTCGCCGAGTGAGCCTGTGAGTGCAGCGGCCACTGACAGGGCCCCAGCTCCCTCAGCAATGACACGCGCTTTCTCGGCCAGCATCCGAAGCGCCCGACGCGTGTCGTCGATAGTCACCACCATGTAGTCATCGACCACGGGCTGTAGCCGTTGCCACATGCGGGGAAACATGAGGCGACCACCGGCACCGTCAACGAACGTCGGTGTCCACGCGGGAAATTCCTGCGGCGACCCCTTGGCGTGCGACAATGCTGCTGGTGCACCGGTTTCTGGTTCGACGCCGATCATTCGCACCGATGGCTTGAGTGCCTTGATCGCGCTGCCAACGCCGACCAGGAGACCACCGCCACCCACCGCCGCAATCACCGTCGTGGTATTGGGTTCGTCCTCAAGAATTTCGAGCCCCATCGTTGCGTGGCCCGCAATGAAGTCGTGATCGTCGAAGGGGTGAATGAACACGCCGTCCATGCCGGGAAACGCCCGCTCGCCCATCGCGGCCCACACGACATCAACAGGGGCGGGGATCACGGTTGCGCCAAGCGCGCGCATGCGGTCGATCTTGGCGTGTGGCGCCGTTTCCAACACGACGACACTGCAAGGAATACCGAGCTGCCGAGCCGCGTAAGCGACGCCTTGGCCCGCGTTCCCCGCACTGATCGTCCAGACACCACGAGCGCGCTCGGCCTCGGGAATCAACGCCACGGCGTTGGCGGCACCGCGCAGTTTGTAGGAGTTGATGGGCTGCAGATTTTCGAGCTTGAGCCGAATGTCGGGAGAGCCTGGCCCGAGTTCGAGCTTGACGAGTGGCGTGCGGATGACGGAGCCAGCGATGCGAGCGCGGGCTGCGTGGACGTCGCTCAACAGAATGGGTCGGACATCGGGTGTTGCCATGGCAAGAATATGCAGACTACGTTGGCGTGGGCGATAGCACACTTCGCATCTTGAGCCAGTGTAGGACAACGCCCCGCCTCAACTGAGTTCTCTACAACATCTCTGAGGAATCTGTCGAATGTCTTTCTCCACGTGTCACGGCGCACGATTCACGATCACTGCAGCGGTGCTTTCACTGGCATGCGCCGAAGGAGCAGTGGCGCAGAAGGTGCCGACCATTCCGCAGTACACCGTTGAGGCGTTGGTCGGCTCCGGTGTGTACACGGATCGTCTGGGTGAGGTGTGGTATAACCGTCCCAATCGTGCAGATCTTTTGCGTCTGGCCTTGAGCGTACGGCTTGGTTCCGCGGGGCGCGTGCGAGCGGTGGCGCTTGGTGACATGAACGAGGACGGCGCTGGTGACCAGGTTTTGGTTTGTGGACTTGCCCCCAATCGCACCTGCTACCAGCACTTTCCCACGCCGACCGGCTTGGGGTTGGGGCTCGGACTTCGCGCGGCGGCAACCAGTCGGCTTGGTGTCGGCGTCTCAGCGGGCGCGCTCGTGCGCAATGGTTCATCGCCCGCTCGCGTCCCGTTTGTCGGAGCAGAGGCAGCAGTCCGCGTGACCCGCTATCTCAGCGTGGTTGGCAATGTGCGTCACTTCGCGTGGCGGCAGAGCGGCGTTGGCCGATTGTCATATCGTCCCGTCGGGTTCGGATTGCGACTGCATCCGTCTCTCAAATCCAGCAACTGAATGTGGTGTCGCTGATCGTTCGTATGCGTACGACCCGCGTTGTATCTACAACAATGCTCTGCCTCCTGAGGTCCGCCCGGCCGAACTCCGGTGGCCACTGCCCGTGACGGCCGACCGCCCCTCGGCGTCTGACAAGGTTGGCACCTTTCCAATGCCCGCCCTATTCGAGACCCCATGGACTCTGCGTCGGCCGATTCGCTATTCCTCGCCTTTCAGGAGGCGCTCGCCGGACGCTATTCCATCGATCGCGAGCTGGGGCGCGGCGGGATGGGCGTGGTCTATCTGGCCCGCGAGGTCCACCTCGATCGCTGGGTGGCAATCAAGCTCCTGCCGCCTGAGTGCTCCGTGCAGCCCGCGTTGCGTGAGCGATTTGTCCGTGAGGCGCAGTTGGCGGCGAGGCTGTCGCATCCGCACATCGTGCCGATTCACGCGGTCGATGCGGTGGATGGCTTTGTGTACTTCGTCATGGCCTATGTGGCGGGCGAAACACTGGCGCAGCGCGTGCAGACGCGCGGACCGTTGTCGGCCAGTGACGGCGCGCGCGTGTTGCGCGAGGTGGCGTGGGCGCTGAGTCATGCACACACGCAGGGCTTGGTGCATCGCGACGTCAAGCCGGACAACATTCTCCTGGAAGCGGACACGGGCCGCGCGCTCGTGGCGGACTTCGGGATTGCGGCAGCGACTGGTGCGACCGTGGGCGACGGCGTGAACGGCACGCCCGAGTTCATGAGTCCCGAGCAGGCGATGGGCCGCGACGTCGACGCACGAAGCGACATCTATTCGCTCGGCGTCACGGCGTTCTACGCATTGTCCGGGCGCCTGCCGTTTGACGGCGCTACTCCCACCGAAGTGCTCGCGCGCCAAGTCACCGAAAGGGCGCCGTCGCTGAGCGCGAGCACGATTGCCGTTCCACGGCGGCTCGCGCAGCTGGTTGACGCGTGTCTGGCAAAAGATCCAGCCGATCGTCCGCCGTCGGCACAGCAACTTGCCGATCAGCTCAGCGTGGCCATTGAGCAACGGCGTGAGTTGCCCGCGCCGCTGCGCGCTTTTGTCAAACGCCACGGGCGCATGGATGGCGCCGGCACACTGCTCAGTCTTGTCGGATCGCTCGTTGCCGGCGTCGCGCTGTCGTCTGTTACTGGACCCATCACGGGTGTGCTGGCAATTATGGGTGGCATCGCGACCTCAGCCATCGCATTTGGCATTCTGTCTGCCAGACGATTGCTGGACATCGGATTCACCCAAGCCGACTTGGCTCCGGCGTTCCGCGCTGAGCGTGAGAACAGTCGCGAAGAGCGCGTGGTGCATCACGGCACGGTCCGCACTTTCATCGAGAAGAGTCTGCGTGCCGTTGCGGGAGTCTTGGCGGCCACGTCGACGGTATTAGCCGGCCTCGCGGTGTTCACGCCCGATCGGACCATATCAGGCGTTGTCGGTATGCTTGCAGTGGCAGGGTTTGTGCTGGCGATCATCCCAGCGCTCGCGTACGTCGCGCTCATGCAAATGCGGCGCGATATCGACATCGAGTTTTGGAACGCCGCGTGGACGGGCCGGATGGGCTCATGGGCCTTCGCGTTTGCGAAGCGCTGGCGCGGCGCAACACCGATTGGCCCGGCGATGACACATCGGGCCACCGAACTCTCGCTGGGCATGGCGTCGGAATCGCTCTTTGAAAGTCTGCCAAAGGCGTCGCGCGAATCGCTGGGCGATGTGCCAGCACTCGTGCAGCGTTTGCAGCAGGACGCGCAACAGTTGCGTGCACGCGCGAATGCGCTGCACGATGCGCTTGGCGGCACGGCGCCGGCGCTACACAGCGACATGCACGGTGCGCTTTGTGCGGAGCGCGACGCGGTGCAAGGGCGCTTGCGCGAGACGGTCAGTGCCCTGGAATCGATTCGACTGGGCATGTTGCGCTTGCATGCCGGGTCGCTGACAGTCGATGCTCTTACCACGCAGCTTGCACTTGCCGCGCATGTGTCTCTGCAGGTGGATCGCCTGATGGCGGCGCAGGATGAGGTCGACGTGCTGTTGCGATTCCCTCGTCCTCTCGAACTCACACCGGTGTGAACACGCCATGAGTGCCACGAATTCGCTGGATCCCGTGCGTGTGGATGCGAAGGCCTCCGCGGGGCAGGCGTGGTTTCGCGCCGTTCACGCAGGTTGGATGCCGGTCCGTCAAACCGACGAGGTCCGCGGCGGGCCGAGCGCATCGTCAGGATCGTCGGCGGTGCCTGCATCTCCTGTATCTGCCATATCTCCTGCAGCAACGACCACTGCGTCGCCGCGCGTCTGGTGGCGTCGAGGGTTGCGATTCGTGCGCAACGCGACGATCGGTTTGAGTCTCGTGGCGGCGGTGCCCTTGACGGTCATCGCCATTCGCGGTGATGCGTTGTGGCGCATGATGGGTGGTGGCGTGGAGAATCTTCTGACGCGGGTTGACGAGGTGGAACGGTTGCGTCCTCTCGTCGTGAAAAGGGATGCGTCGATCACGCCGTTGGCCGCGGGCCGTCTCTTCCATGCACTCAACCCCGTGAAAGCGCAGAAGGGACTGTCCACACATCCAGAGGCTGCTGTCTCGTCACGCGTGTGGGAACAACTCGCGCTCAGCGACGAGATGTTCGCTCCCCTTCGGGTGAAGGCGGAGGCCGGAATGGCGAAGGAGATTGTGACAGCGGCGGCGCGCGGGTTCACGCCCGCCGAGATGAGCTATCTCCGCACGATCGCCGACGCGCCGGTGTGGCGCGATGTGGAGCGTGTGGCGAGCGCGCCGGCCGTGGATGTGCTGGGCGGGCTCTACGTGCTGCCGTTCGACCGCGGGATCTCAGTGTTCGACGTCCGAACGGGTGGCTTCGCCGAGATGAAACGTCTTGCGTACGCCGGTGTTTCGCGGGCAGCCTATCACGTTGCGACCGGGCATCCGGAGCGCGCGGAGGCTGCGCTGAAGACGGTTGTGTCCTATGGATTTGTGTTGATCGACAACGGACTCAGTGGGTACGACGGACTGATTGGTCGCGTGA
Source organism: Gemmatimonadaceae bacterium (assembly GCA_031421995.1). Taxonomy (GTDB): domain Bacteria; phylum Gemmatimonadota; class Gemmatimonadetes; order Gemmatimonadales; family Gemmatimonadaceae; genus Gemmatimonas. The sequence continues at coordinate 2,028 of JANOPS010000680.1, read as the reverse complement.
TCATTGGCATTGGGCAAGATGGACTTCATCAGCTGTATGCGCTCACTGGAAATCAGCCGGGCATGGCACTGACGGCGCCTCTTACGCCGTATGCAAGGCAGTCGCGTGCCAATGCCGAAAGCGCGTCTCTTGATGCGTCCGAGCAGCGCCAGCGAATCCTCGCGCAGGTGAACGATCCGGCCGTGCCGCGGACGATACGCCTGGAGGGTCTGCGGACGCTCGCGTTCGCTTCGTGTGGAGGCGTGCGTGGTACGTTGCTTGGGCCTTCGTCGGACGTACGCGGTGCATTCGATGCCGCGGGGCGCGACTTGGCGCGCTATCCGTCCGAGCAGGCGTATGTGGATCTGATGTACCGGGCGGTCGACCAGTTTGGGGCGTCGAACGTACCGACGAACGGGATCACGGAGCGCGCGATCATGAGTGCGGCTATCGCGACGTCGGCGCTGCTTGGGAATCCGCGGGTGGCGGCGTGTACGCGGGTTGCGCTGTTCAATTGATAGCGCATCCGTAACGAGACGAGTAGAGCCTCGCGAGTACTCGCGCTTCTGCAGATCGAGGACTATGATCTTCATGTGCTCGGGGACTCTTCAACCCGTTTCTCGCGGAAGGTACCATGCGTCGCGGAGGCCTGATCCAGCGCATTGCAGTTCGACCTCTGTTGCGCCGGACCCTGCTGATGCTGGGGATTGGCGTGTTGCCGACGGCGTACGCGGCCGATCCTCCGATCTGGGTCAATGCGCGACACGTCTGCCGGCGACCGTGGTGACCATCGTTCGTGACATCGCTGCTGAATCGCCACTGACATCGCTGCTTCTCTCACCACCCTGTCTGATCGGCCTGCCCTACGACGCCAGCTCGTCGTTTCTGCGCGGTCCCGCCCTTGCCCCGCCGCGCATTCGCGAAGCGCTCCGGTCTCCGGCCGGCAACAGCTGGACCGAGCGCTTGCATGACCTTTCGGCACCGAACGTCCTGCTGGACGCCGGTGATCTTGCGCTCGGCGCCGACGAGACGGCGCGCGCCGCCATCGAATCGGGTATCCGCGCGCTCCTCGCGCGTCCCGCGCGGCCGATCGCCCTCGGGGGCGATCATTCCGTCACGTACCCGGTGCTGCGCGCCATCAATACAGTGTCGGCGTTTCGGCGTCCCACGATCCTGCATGTCGACGCACACGCCGATCTGTACGACGAATTCGAGGGCGACCGGTACTCGCATGCATGCCCCTTCGCGCGCATCATGGAGGAGGGTCTCGCTTCGAGACTGGTGCAAGTGGGCATTCGCACCCTGACGCCCCATTTGCGCGAGCAGGCGGCGCGGTTTGGTGTGGAGATCATCGATATGCGCGCGTGGGCGGCTGGTGAACGTCCACACATCGACGGGCCGGTCTACATCTCTATCGATCTCGATGGGCTGGATCCGGCGTTCGCGCCCGGTGTTTCGCATTGGGAGCCGGGAGGCCTCAGCACGCGCGAGGTGCTGGGGATGATTCAGGCGTTAACCACGCCTATCGTCGGTGCCGACGTCGTTGAGTGCAATCCGCTTCGCGATGCGTCTGGGCTCACAGCTGCGGTCGCGGCGAAGATCGTCAAGGAGCTGGCCAGCGCGATGCAGAGGCCCGCCGCCGCGTGAATCGTCGCGCGCCTCTCGACGCGGTTGTTTCCTCGCGGATTCCGGGTGACATTACTCGGTGACGTGGCAAGGTTCACGTGCCGGTCTGATCACACAGAGTACTCCCTATGCGCACGGCGGAACAGGCATATGCCCGCGGTTGTAGTTCAGCCCTATTCAGCCGACTGGCCGCGTCACTTTGACGCGGTACGGAATGAGCTCCGCGGCGTATTCACGTCTGTTGACGTCGCGATCGAGCATATCGGGAGTACGTCGGTACCAGCGCTCGCGGCGAAACCCGTCGTCGACGTGCTGATCGGAGCACCATCGCTGGCGCACATCGAGCACCGCATCACGTTACTCAGTGCGCTCGGCTACGAGTACGTCGCCAAGTATGAAGCCGAACTGCCGATGCGGCGCTAC
>JANOPS010000679.1:0-2068 GCA_031421995.1 Gemmatimonadaceae bacterium | reverse complement strand
CACTTCCTGCGCGTCCTTTCCAAGGGTTCGTGTATGCAGGAGCAGTGCCGAGTCGAACACGGCCAGCGAAAGATCCGGTCGATCAAGGCTGAGATACGATTGCCCAAAGGTCGCATAGAAGTCGGCGCGCGTTCGCGGATCAGTGGCGAACTCACGAGCCACGCTGGTCCGCGCCGAGTCCAGCACCGTCAACAGCGTCGGCACCGATGAATATTTCGATTTACTGGTGGTCCCTGCGCCGATAATCTCTTTCAGCACCGACGTCACGCGAGTGGCCCGAAGCAGCTCGGCATTTGCCACGCGCGCCGATTGCACGGCCGCGATCGTGCCGGCGACGAGCGCCGTGATGGCGACACCCACACCCGCAACCAGCGCCCGCTGACGGCGCGCGAACTTTCGAATGCGATAGCTCACGGTGTCCGGGCGCGCGTTCACTGGCATGCCCTTGAGGTAGCGGAGCAGGTCGTCGCTCAAGGCTTCCGCACTGGCGTATCGACGGGTGGGCTCCGAGCGCATGGCCATGAGTACGATAGCATCAAGCTCGCCCCGAAGCCGGTCGCGCAGCGACGACACATCCGGCAATCGGCATTGTGACGGTTGGGAGTGCGTCACGCTCTCACTCGGCGCACGTACCGGTATACTCGACACGAGATCACGCGCTGCACTTGGCGTCAGGCCGTCTAGCGCATATGGAGAGCGCCCCGTGAGGAGCCGATACAACATCACGCCGAGCGAGTAGATGTCCGACGCCGTCGTCACTTCATCGCCGCGGAACTGCTCGGGGCTGGCGTAGGCCGTGGTCAGCGGCGCGGCACCGGCGCGTGTGAGCTCCTGCGCGTCCGAGAGCTCGTCATCCTGCGTGGAGAGTTTCGCGATACCGAAGTCCAACAACTTGACCACGCCGTCGCTGGTGACCAGCACGTTGCTCGGCTTGAGATCGCGATGCACCACGAGTTTGCCATGGGCGAATTGCACTGCCGCGCAGACTTGTCGAAAGAGATCGAGACGCTGCGAAATCGTGAGTGCGTTGCTGTCGCACCACGTATCCAGACGCACGCCATCCACGTATTCCATGACCAGATAGGGAACACCATCATCGGTGGTACCCCCGTCATAGAGTGCGGCGATATGTGGATGATCGAGTTTGGCGAGAATTTGCCGCTCTCGCCGAAAGCGCCACGCTAGCTCAGGACGGTCCACACCGATAGACAGCGTCTTGATCGCCACGCGTTTCTGCAGTGTGGGATCCACGTGTCGCCCTTCATACACCACCCCCATGCCGCCACGGCCGATTTCGCCTTCCACCCGATAGGCGCCCAGCGTGCGACCGACCAGCCGTGACGCGGGTGCTTCCGGGCGCGAAAACGCTGTGCCCGAGCGAGTGGCGAGAAACGCGTCATCCGCCGAACTGTCGGCGCTGAGCAACGAGTGGACCTCAGCCGCAACGGTGGGCTCAGACTGCGCGAGTTCGCTCAACCGCACTTCGCGGTCTGATGCCGAGAGCGCTTGGTATTCTTCGAAGAGTGCGGTGATCCGCGCCCAGCTGTTTGGGGCTATGTCCATTGATATCTCTTCGAAACCTCGGAAGCCCAGCTGGATCAAGAATGTACGATACGGGCGCGACAGGTCAGCATGGCCACTGACTCAGGCGGTTCTCCACCGCTTCGTCCGACGGACCCAGTACCACTAGCGAGAAATGCGTCAAAGTCGGCTCATTCTCCCGGCATCCTCCCCTCGCGCTCAACGCCACGGCGGACGATTAACGCCTGCGGACGAGCCCAGGCGTATCGAACCTCCGGCACTGGAGGACCCACGGGAGGTGTCCACCATCTGGGTCCCGACTCGACACCGCCAAGATTCGCATAGAACTGCCTGGCCCCGAGGTTTGCTTCCAACGCCCACAGGTACATGCCGATGGTCGGGTGTGTTTCCACCGTCCACTGCGCAACCGCCGCCATCAACACCGCGCCGAGTCCTTGGCCTTGGCGCGAACGCGCAACGTGCAAGTTGCTCAGCAACGTCCCGTACTCGGGGTCGTCGGCGCCGATCGCACACGCAAACCCAATCA
>JANOPS010000678.1:0-5356 GCA_031421995.1 Gemmatimonadaceae bacterium | reverse complement strand
GCGGTCCCCTATAAAGCGAAATCCGCCACTGACAATGCCGTTCACTCCCGGGTCGACACTGATCCAATTTTCGGTCACGAGTTTCACGCGTCGCGAGATGCGTCGCTCCGCGCCGAACATCAGCACCGGCTCGTTGCTCGTCTCGGCGTATCCCTCGGCCTGCGCGTAAAACCACCCTGCGCCCAGCGTGATCGCGTTGTCACGGCTCCCGTATGTACTCACGCCGTACAGGATGCCGGCGCTTCCCTCGTCCGCCACGCTAGGGGCAAAAAACGACAACACGCCGACAGCAACCGAAGCCTTGCCGCGATCGAGCACTCTGAGTTTGGGCGCCACGTAGAAGACTTGTCTGAACAAGCCCGGCACAATGGGTGTACCGCCGGCGATCGTAAACCATTCGGTCACGCCATACCCGACGAAGGGGAGAAAGAGGAAGTAGGCCGAGACATATCCTTCACCCTTCGGGAGCGTCCGCCCCGTAGGCGAGAAGAAAAGGCGCGTGCGGTTTGCGTCGTCCGTCCACGCTTCGCCGTTCGACTGGAGCGTGACTCGACGTTCGGAGATGATTTCGGCACGACGAATTTCCATCCGCCCGCCGGATCGCGTGAAGAGCACCACGGTGGAATCGGTCGAGGAGTCGACGCGGCCCACTAACACCGAGCCGTCCTTCAACCGAATTTCGGTGACGGTATCCGGTACTGCGGCAGTTGGCGACGGCGTCGAGGTTTGTGCGGACGCGCCCGTGGGCCACCTGCAGGCGTCGGCGCCTACGTCACACGACCTATATCGAAATGCGCGGGAACTACGCATGTTTGCCGACGAAAACTGAAGTTTGTACCAGCGCCCGAGTCTGGCCAGTTCCCGTTCATCCCCCGATCCCTCCCTGCCGAAGGAGTCTTCCATGGACCGTCGTGACTTCATCGCTATCTCAGCCGGTGCCGTCGTCACACTGACCGCACTCCCCTTGTCTGGCGATGCGATGTCCCCGGACACATCAGAGGAGATGGACTTCACGCCACCGTCGGACTTGGACGCATACGTGGCGCGCGTCGACGCAGGACTCGAGCGGATCGGCACCTGGTCCGTGACCGAGGATATGAAGGGAACCGTGGGACAGCACGCGGCGACCGATCGACTGGCGCAGGTGGCTTTGCAATCGATGTTCATGACCGGCATGCTGGGAGACTTGCCGATCCATCAACAGCTTGATGCGCGAATGCAGGCGCGCATTGAGCGAGCCACACCGCTCTTCGACGAGGCGGTTGATGGCATGACGGCGTATCTCGCCTCGCGCACCGCCGACGACCTGCAAAACGCGGCGGCACGGCTACGCCTGCCGGGCGCTGTCGACCGCATTATCAACACGCTCGAGCGCGAGGCCGGACGCAGCGGGGTGTCATCACCCCGCAAGCGTCAACTGCGCGGGATGCTCGATCACGTCGCATGGCGCCTGACCAATCAGCCACCGTCGCTGGTGGTCACGGAGTATCTCGAGAAGGTTGAACGTGCCGCGGAGACTGACATCGAGAGCGAGGCGCGCCAGCGTGCCCTGGCCGCCCGCGTTGGCGAAGAGATGTTTTGGGCCGATGACAAAGCGCCGAAGTCCCCGCGAGCGCGTATGTTAGGCCGTGGTGCCAAGACCCTCGGTATCGGCGTGATCGTCTTCGCCGTGTCCGGTGGATTGGTCGCCGCAGGCGCAGTTCCCTTCCTGTTCGGCATGACGGTAGGTGTCGTCATGATCCTGATCGGACTACTGATGATGCTGGCCTCTCTCGGTATGTCGAAAACCGTCGCCGATTCGGCCGTGGTCCGACCGTGATTCGTCCAGTCCCGTCGCGCAACGTGGTGATCACGGGGCGCGGGGCGGTGTCTTCGCTCGGAGCCGATTGCCGGTCGCTCTGGGAGAGCGTCTCTGCGGGTCACTGCGGGATCCGGGAGATCACACGTTTCGATACGAGCCAATTCTCGGTGAGCACCGGAGCGCAAGCGGTCTCGGAGGCGTTGGTCGCGGCGCCGGTGTGCACGGGTGTCGTGACGCCGTTGGTGTCGGAGTCGTTGTGTCTCGCGCTTGCGGTACGCGCGTTGCGCGAGGCGCTGCGCGAGGCGGGGCTCTGGGACGAAGCCGCCGGAGTCGCCTCTCGGCGCAACATCGCCTTTGTCTTTGGCACCGGCCTGGGCGAACTCACGCGCCCGCTAGCCCTGCTAACCGATGATCTTGCAACGGCGAGTGGACTCGATGGGATACGACTGACCGTCTCCACCGCCTGCTCGTCGTCGACGGCGGCAATCGGACTCGGACTTGAACTGCTCGCCATGCGGTCGGCCGATATTGTTGTCGCCGGCGGTGCGGATGTGCTGACGCCGGAAGTGTTCGCGGGGTTCCATGCGCTTGGCGTGTTGACGCGCACCCGGTGCGCGCCCTTCAGCATGCCCGCTGGAACGACGCTCGGCGAGGGAGCCGGATTCTTTGTGCTCGAAACGGAGACCGGTGCACGAGAGCGCGCCGCAGTCAGTCTCGGGATGCTTGCCGGGTACGGATTGTCGTGCGACGCGTGGCATGAAACGTCGCCTGATCCCAAAGGGGGCGGCATCGAGCGCGCCATTCTCGCCGCCGCGGCCGATGCCGGCATTGACCCTTCCTCGTTCGACTATGTCAATGCGCACGGCTCTGGAACGCAGGCCAACGATTCCGCCGAGTGGTTTGGGATCCGTCGTGCACTCGGCGCAGGCGCAGACCTCGTGCCCGTTAGCTCGACGAAGGGCGCACTGGGTCATGCGCAGGGTGCGGCGGGCGTGCTGGAAGCAATCGTGACACTGGAATCCATGCGACAGGGATTGATTCCGCCGACGCTCAACTTTGCCCTGCCGCGACCCAACACACCTCCGGATCCGGTCGCCTCCATCGTGCCGCGTGCATGGACGGTTGATCGCGCATTGTCGGTGAATTCCGCGTTTGGGGGCGCCAATGCGGCGATCGTGATAACGCGCACGCCGACGCGCCGCTTGGAACACCCTCGTCGCGCCCTGTTGCTGAGCGGAATCGGCGCTGTTGACTCCATACGCTTCGGACAGCTCGAGCAGACCGACTGGACTGCGCCGTTCCCGATCGACGAGCTGCGTCGAGGCGACCCGTCATCGCGGGCGCTCATCGCGGCCGCCGTGTGCGCGCTCCACGATGCCGCGTATCGTTGCACCGGAGAGCGGCGCAACCGAACCGGACTCTTTGTCGGCCAGCGCCGTCCCTCGCCGGCCAGCACCGGCGCGTTCCTCGACAGTATCGCAACGAATGGCTTGCCGCAGCTCTCCGCGAGTGCGTTCGCACGCACGGTGCTGAACGCTGCCGCTGGCACATGCGCGCGATTACTCTCGCTGCGAGGTCCGCATACCGTGGTCACCACGGGCGCCGCTAGTGGACTGACCGCATTGATCCTCGCTGCGGAGCACCTCGTCAGGCGACCAGCGCTTGACGCGATGCTCGCGGGCAGTGTCGACGAACGCCCGCTGGACTCGCCACTGTCCGATGATATCGACGACGCGGCGCACTGCGTGGTGCTGTGTGCCGACCATCGCGACGCGACAGCCGCTCGAGTGGATGTGCGACTGGTGGGCTGGGGCTTGGCCGAGCCCGCCGCCACCGATCGCGCCATCGAAGTTGCGTTCGAGATGGCCGGGTTCGATGGCGTGCCGCCTGGCACTGCGCAGTTCGAGACGGGGGAGCCAGCACACGGGGCCTGCGCCTCGATGATTCCTCTCGCCGCGGCGGTTGGCGCGCTTCGCGCCGGTGCGTGCGAGCACGCCGTTGTTTCCTGCACGGCGTCCGGCGCGCTCAGCGCGGCGCTCGTGCTTTCCCGTTGAGGTCACGCATGGATCCCGAAATTTCCGCTTATGTCGAGCACCGGAGTGCCGTGCTAGACCAACTCCGCCGCCTGGTCATCGACACCCTTCGGGTCAAGCGACCGGCGGCGGAACTTGACCCCGATACCGCCCTGTTCGGCAGCGGCATTGGGCTCGATTCCATCGACGCCGTCGAACTGGTGGTGGCGATGGATATGCAGTTCGACATTCAGCTGGCCAACCATGTCTTTGGTCGCACGGAAATGCGGACGCTGAACGGCCTCGTGGATCTGGTGCTGGCCGCCGAAGCTACCAAAGGCGCGCGCGTGGTTGAGGCCGTTCGCCCATGACGCACGCCATGCCTGACGCCGCGATGGCGCTCCGTACCACGGCGATCATCACGCGCCTCGATCACGTGCACATCGCGCGTTTCAAAGGTGCAGACGCGCCACGAGCGCTGGGGCGTCTCTGCGCCGGATCCATTCGCACCCGCGATGGACAAGTGCAGCATGTGCTGTTGTTGGATCCGCGCGCGCGTTGCTTCGCTGATGCCTTTGTCCTGTGTGACGATGAGGAGTTCGCGTTGATCTACGAGGGCCCCGCACCGGCCGCGATGCTTGCCCATATCGCTGAGCATATTCCGCGCGACTGGGCCGTCGTCATCGAGGACCAGTCCGCTTCCCATGGTGTGATCGCTATCGATGGCCCGTTCGCCTGGGCGATCGTGAGTCGCCTGGCCGGGGCCGAATCGGTGGGGCTTCCCTATCTCACGTTCTTTCACGCCGACGGCTTTTCCTGCGTGCGCGCCGGACGGACCGGGGAATACGGCTATTCTCTGCTGGCCGGGCGACACGGCCTCGATGAGCTCGAGGCGCGCGTACGAGCGGTCGGCGCGGACGTCGGTGCCGTGACGGGTTCGCCAGACGTTCTCGATAGCGCAGCACTGGAAAACTTCTTCTTCAACATTCGTCGTGAAGGCATGTCCGACCTGACGCCGATCGAACTCCAGTTACAATGGCGCGTCACGTACGATGGCGACGGCGTGGGTCTCGAAGCGCTCCGAGCACATCGCGCGGGCGGAAGCCGCACGCGCGTTACGACACTCGTCGCCGCCAAGCCGCTGGCGACCGGTGACACCGTGCACCTCGCGGACGAACCCGCCGGGACACTGCTGAACGCCGCTTGGTCGGTCGCTCGGGCTGAGTGGATCGCCCTCGCGCTGCTCGACGTGCGGTGCGCGGTACCTGGCATCCTGTTCCGTGTGGCAACATCGGGCGGTAGCGTCGACGCGCGGTCGGTGTCACCGCCAGTGCTCAACAACGCCCGCATGTTCGTCAGCCCCCAGATGCACAGCTATGCCGCGCGCGACGAGATCGCGCTGCCACCGCTGGCCCGCCGATGAGTGAGCGAACGGACGCACGATTCGCGGGCCGATCGGCGCTCATTACAGGGGCTTCCCGCGGACTGGGTCGCGCGATTGCCAAAGCATTGGCGGATGGCGGGGCTCGGGTAGGTATTGGAT
>JANOPS010000677.1:0-1705 GCA_031421995.1 Gemmatimonadaceae bacterium | reverse complement strand
GACTCTTCGGGTCGAACACACGAAGGTAGTACTGCTTCCCACCCTCGAGCTTGGGAACGGTCCCCGTCGCCGATCCGCCACCGTCCATCTGCGTCTGGAGGGGATTGAACGCCGCCTGCGGCGCCAGAGGCGGGCCGTCGTCTCGGCAGTTTCCAACCACAATGTTCCACGCCAATTGCACGTTGCTCCTGCCGTTCCTGACGGAGATTTTGGCGCGCGACTGCTTGTCGTTTTTTGATTCAATGGTCAGGTCTGCGGCACCACTTCCCCCATTGGCCAGAACTGGGATCGTGGCGACCCATTTGCCCGAGGGTTGTGCGTGGGCACTGGTCGGCCCGGCCGCACTGATGACGCCAATGACGCCAGAGACAAGCGCGCCGCGAATCACGTGAGCGAAAGACATGATGCTCCCAAAGGTAGAGGACGTCGACGCCAGCATCGGGCGCTGGTCGTGTGCCGGGTAGAACGCGAACCGCCGCTAAACGTTAAGGGATCTGCCGACGGGTGGCCAGACGGCGAGCCCCACGATTCGGCAAACCAGAGAGTCGCGTTTCCAACACAGCCGAGGTGCTGTGGGAGCTCGTACCCCACCGGCATGCGCTGGGTTCGCCGTACAGCGAGTAGTGCACCGTCACCGTCGGCCCGAACGACGCCAAGACGGCGATGGCGCCCTCAATCGCGATGGTTCAACCGCCCCTATTCGCCCTCCGCTCGCGGATCGGCCAAGAACCACTCAATCCGCCCACACGCCGTACACGCCAGCGTCGCCGCGGATCGATTGGCCCAATCGAGATTCAGGAAGCTCATGCCAGCCGTGTTCAGCTGCGCACGTCCCTCCACAAACCGATCGTGCTGGCAGTGCGCGCACGCCACGAACTTGCCGGCAACCTCATAGCGCTCACCGTCGGGGTGATCGCCCATTGATTGCATACCGTTGGCCAGCGAACGAAAGAGTGCTTTCATAGTCTGCTCCGGAAGGGATGGACGGAAATGACACTAAGAATCTACTAGCCTCGTCCTAAGGCTCGCGCCGCCTGCTCCGCCGCCGAGACACCATGCCACTGCGCCTCTTCAAACAAACTCAGGCTGCTCATGTCCGCGTGCGCGATATACACCCGTGGCGCTGGCGACCACGCCTTGAGACGCGCCACGCGATCCAGCACGCCCGGCACCGGCCGCGCCATCGCATGCCCCCACCGCATCACATCAATCCGTTCGATGCACTCCGCGATATCGCTGTGCGCACGCGTGAGATCGTTCAGGATCCGATCGCGCCAGGCGGCCCACGGCTGCTGCTGCAACCAGCGCCGCCCCGCCGGTCCATCGCGATCCACCACCGCGTGGAACCACGTCCACACCCGCCGCGGCGATCGCGTGGCGAGCGACTGATGACCGGCGTCCACATAGCCGAGTGACGGGCTGCCATAGATCACGCTGTCCCACGCGGGCGGTGCACCACGCTCCTGCGGCGGGCGACGCAACGTGATGTTGGCGACGACCCACGACGCATAGTCGATCGGCACCGGAATCTTCACCGCGGGCAACACCTTCGGCAACACGAACAATGGCGCCGCCCAGATGATCGCCTCGCAGCGCACGTCCAACGTGGGTGTGCGGATCATCCACCCCGTGCCTTCGCGCACAATACTCACCGCGGGAGCACCGGTGATCACGCGCGCTCCGGCACGCGCCGCCAGCTGCTGCG
>JANOPS010000676.1:0-10104 GCA_031421995.1 Gemmatimonadaceae bacterium | reverse complement strand
GTGATTCGCGAGGTCGCGGCGGTGCCCGTCTCGGCAACCGAGGCGACAGAACGCCGCGCGCAAATCAGCCCGCCGTGGTCATCCCCGAGAGCGAGCTTCCACCGCTGCGCACCGATGTCGTGCCGGCGCCGATACGCCTGACCACGCGCGACCCGGCCGCGTACGACGTCTACTCCGCCAACGGCGCGTTCCTCGGCCGCGTGAAGTTGCCGCCGCGCACCACCGTCTTTCGCGTGCGCGGGGATTTTGCGTGGGGGATCTCACGCAACGCGGATGACGTGGAGTTCGCAACGCGATTTCGCGTGACGCCAGGCATCGGGGAGCCTCGCTAGGCTCCAGGCGATATTCGGGTGGCGGCGTGACGCTGATGCAGATGGCGCGGAGCGATGCCCGCGAGCCCCCGTTTGCCGACGTGCTGCGTGATGACCTGCTCCGGCCCATCGGCATGGTGAACAGCACCTAAGAACAGCCGCTTCGGGACTTATCCCACAGCCTCGTCCGCTGTCCAGCCGCGCTTCTCGCTTGACGCAGGAAGGGACGTCGGGTCATACGTCCCATTCTCGGGCATCTTCTTTGGAGGCGTCGCCGGGCACCTGGTCGAGTCGTGGTTGCACGGTCGCATTGAATTGGCGTCGGTCGCGATCTGCGCTTGCCGCGCGACGGTGTATAACGAATCGTTTCAATCGGCGTGGCACGCGGCGTTCGTCGCAGAAGCAAGGATCGGAGACGCCGAAGATTGCAACGGCTTCCCGTTCTCTCGTATGCGACGCGTCGACACGAGGTGAAGAGGAGGGGCGCTTCATGGGCGAATCCGGCGCTCCTAGCCGTGTGAGCGACCGCGTGTAGCTTCTCCTCGGGCCCTCGATGAGGTGCAGCGGCATTCCCATCGGGACAGTTTGACGACGACTCCGCTGCAACGGGAGTGCTCCCCGTCGCTTCCCCAGCTTAGGCGAGGCTCTTCGTGGATAGACGTACCTTCATCAAGGCGTCCAGTGTGCCCATCGGCGCCTCGGCTCTGGCGTCGCTGGCGCCGTCACTGGCCGCCGTGAAACCTGCGATACACACGAGGCCGGCCTCCACCGTCGTCGTGGTAGGCGCCGGGACGTTCGGCGTCTGGACCGCCCTTCGTCTCCGCGAGATGGGGCACACGGTGACCCTCCTCGACGCCTACGGTCCGGGCAACTCGCGCGCGACATCGGGCGATGAAACCCGACAGATTCGAATGGGCTATGCCGATAGGGAACTCTACTCCCGCATGGCGCAGCGCGCGCTTGTGGCGTGGCGTGCGCGCGAAGAGGAGTTCGGTGTGTCGTTGATGGTGGAGACCGGCCGTCTGGAATTGGCACCGGACTGGACTCCTGGGCTTCGGGCCACGCAGGCGATGTTGACAAAGCTTGGTGTGCCCGTTGAAGCGCTCAGTGCCGAAGACATGCGTCGACGCTATCCGCAATTGAATGCCGACGGAATGAGCGTGGGGCTGTTGGAACCGACGGCCGCCGTGCTTCGCGCCAAGCAATCCATACAGGCTGCCGCCGCAGCCTTCGAGAGGAAGGGAGGGACCGTCAGCATCCAGCGGGCCAAGCCCGGCCGTGCGAATGGCCGGCGCCTGGCGGATATCGAAACCACAAACGGAGATCGCATTGGCGCGCAGGTATTTGTCTTTGCCTGTGGACCCTGGCTACCCAAGCAGTTTCCCGCTTTCCTGGCCACTCGCATCAAGGTGCCGGGTCGGGAGGTGTTCTACTTCGGCACTCCGGCGGGCGACGCACGCTTCTCGGTTCCCAACCTCCCCAATTTCTCTGAAGCTGGCTATTACGGCTTTCCCAGCGTCGACGGTCGCGGGGTGAAAGTCTGTCCAACTGTGGGACCCACCACCTTCGATCCCGACACCGACGAGCGTCTCGTGACACCACACGAAGTTCGGCGTGCCCGCGCCTACCTGGCGCGACGATTCCCGGCGCTCAAAGATCAGCCGATCACGGAAACGCGCGTCTGTCAACTCGAAAACACCGCTGACGAGCACTTCATTATCGACTGGCATCCGGATTTTGACAACGTACTGATTGCTGGTGGAGGTTCGGGTCACGCCTTCAAGCACGGTCCGGTGTTGGGCGACTATGTCGCCCGGCGGGCGCTCGGTGAGCCCACGGACCCCGCGTTCGACCAGATGGTACGACTGATGCATTAGGCATGGTACGAATCACGATGCGCGTGTCGTGCGTGTCGTCGCGCACGAAGGCCAACCGCGCGCCATATGGTGGGGAGTTGGGCATGGATGGCGAGCCGCGTAGTTGAGTCGCTTTCAACCTCCCCATGCCCTACTTTCCAAAGTCGACGTTCCCCACCCCAGGCTCGCGAAGCAATGCATACTCTCCGCACTCTCGTGATCGCGCCTTGGTTGTGCGCACTCGCCGTTGTCGCCGCGTGTAGCACCGCACCCGATGCCACGGTGTCGCCAGTGGTGAGCGAACCCGCACTGGGACTGGGCGCGACCGCCTGTTCACCCAAGACCAACGTCGCACTCGCCGTTGGCGCCGCTCAGCGACTCACCGACAAGGAAGCGGCCTGCCTGAACTTCAAGGCGATCTCGGGTTCGCGGTATCTTCTGGCTTACGTCGACACGCGACTGGTGACGCAAGCGGAACGGAAGGCCGAATCGCCGTGGCCTGATTCTGCGATCGTCATAGTGGACGATGCGTCGGGCGGTCCTTTCCTCGCGGCCGCGCGTACACAAGTAGGAACGGAGGTCGGAGCGGAAGCACTGTTGGCCATTGCGCCCCATCGCGTGCTGGACAACGCGAAGGCGTTCATGGTCCCCTCCGGCTGCCCCCTGCTCAACACGTTCTTTCCGTTCTGCCGCACGACGCCGTATGCGATCGGCGAGAACATCACGCACTACCCCGGGGGTGGAAGGCCCGCGGGAACGGCGCAGATCCTGACCATCAAGGGCAATCTCGTTGTCGCCGTGTTCCAGCCGGATGCCGCGGTGCTGGTGCCCAACGCCAAACCGCGCGCCGACTCCGCGCTCACCTGGGTGGCGAAGCGCAATATTCCGCTCTTGATGCGCGCATTTTCGCTCTTGAACCCCGCCACCACGAGCGATGAGTCGGGGCAGCTCTATATCGCGCTGCAAGCCGCGAGTTCATCCTCGACGAGCTGGTGGCCCGACGCGGTGAACGGGCATGGCCGGTGGGCCAGGGAGACCATCGCCCTTACGCCAACCAGCGCGTTCGGCGATGTCTCCGCGTCGTACACTAATGCGCTGCAGATTCTCGGACATGAGACGACGCACGCCTACCAGTACCGCTGGCGCTACGAGCACGGGTCACCGTGGCAGAATGCGCTCGGCACCGGTTGGGCCGTCGAGGGGGGCGCCTCATTTCTCGCGCAGGAGATGATTCGCGATCGACTCGGGATCTCTTTCACTGGAAACACGCAGTTCAGCGCGAGCAGCACGCAGGATCCAGCATTTCCCCTGATCGCCTATGGTTTGCGGGTACGGAATTTCACCTTCGGTTACGGCGATGGGGCGAGCCTGCTTCGCGACTTCGTCCAGCGGCTGGTCAGTCGGGGTATGGCCTTCGACGACGCCATGTCGCTTGTGCTCCTCGGCGCGATGGAAGGGTGGTATGGCATCAACGAGGAGAACCAGGCGCACGGTCTCGGCCTGACGCGCCGCATGCAACAGGTGCTGGGCCAGGGATGGAACCCGACAGATGCCCTGCTGCAATGGACAATGAGCGAGGCTGCGGACGACCTCACGGCCAATACCACCTATCAGAACGTCACCAAGCGGTCATACAATCCGTCGACCGCGACCAATACCATCAGACCCGACGCCGAGATCACGCCCGGTTCATCGGTGTCCGTTTCGCGAGCCCCTGGGACAAGCGGTGTGTTCGAGATTAACGCCGCCGCCGGGGGCACATATCGGGCCTCGAGCAATATTATCAAGAACGGCGTCACGCCGATCGAGTGGTTGCTGTTGCGCATCAAATAGCTGGAGGGTCACCTTGCTCGCTGTGACCGTCACCGTTCCGTTGCGCGAGGGGTGATGATCCGCTGCGGCGGCGGCGCGCCACCAGGAACATGCTCCCCAGGCCAGCCAGCAGCAGCGCAAAGCTGCTGGGTTCGGGCACCACGTTCATCGTGGTGGTCAACACCACATTGTCGAGGCCCATTGCCGCCGTGATGACGTCTTCGCTGAAGACAAAACCGTTGGTAGGGTTGTACAGCCGATACCGGACCCGGGCTCCGACGGCATTGGTGGCCCACGCCGCATAGTCGAAGCTCAGCGTGAACTGTTGTCCCGGCGTGGCAGCAACCGTTTGAAAGATGCCGCCGTTGTTCCGATTTGGGTCGGTCGAGTACTCGACGCGATCACCGCCCGCGCGAGCTCTCGAAAGTGTCACTCCAAAAAGGGCAAATAATGAGCAATAGGTCCTTGCCATAGTGACAAATAGCGAGCTGATCCGGCCGACGACATGTCCTTGGCAGCCGCCCGCGAGGGCGACGCGTTGCTGATCGTTTCAGGCGATGGCCACTTGCTCGACGTGACGGGATGGCAGGGCGTGGAAGTCATCATGCCGAGAACGTTCACCGACCGCGACGCACTCGAGCGCACCTACATCTACGATCCGGTGCCGGCCTGGAAGCCAGGCGGCACCGCGATGAGCCGCCTCGGCGAGGCACCAAAGATTCACCTCGTCGACCCCGGACTCAGCGCACACTTGCTCGGCATCGACGAGGACGCGCTGCTCTCCGGTGCGTCTACCCCACTCGTCGACGCGCTCCCCGCCGTGCGGGACGGCGGACTGTTCGGCGCGCTGTTTGAATCGCTGGTCGCTCAATCGATGCGCACGTATGCACCCTTCACGTGGAGCATGCGCACGTGCGCACGCGTGGCGGGACGCACGAGGTCGATGGGATGTGGATTCGCAGCGACCAGCGATGCGTGGCGTATGAAGTCAAGGTCAACGGCGCCGTCGACAACGGCGACGTGGAGCATCTCCACTGGCTCAAGACGAAGCTCGGCGATCAGCTCCTCGATGCGATCGTGATCCATGCCGTCAGGCGCGTCAGCCGTAGTGATAGCGCGCTTGCAGGAACTCGATCCGATCGTTGAAGATTTCGTACACCAAACGATCGGCCTCGTTAAGGCGCCGTGTCCACACGTTACCGCCGAAATATTTGAGGTGTTCGGGCTTCCCAATGCCGCCTGTTGGATCGCGAAGCGCCGCCTCCATCAGGTCCAGCACCCGCAACGCGGTCTTCCGGTTGGTGTCCACCCAATAGCGCAGGTCCTCGAGACACTCGTCCTGAATGACCGCATACCGTGCGCGTTTGGTGGGCATGCTCAGGGGGTGACGCCCAGCTCTCGGCGGAGCGTCGACAAGTCGGTCGCCTTCTTCCGGCCGCGACGGGCGCGCACGAGGGCGGCGAGCAGGCGCACCGCGTTCTCGGGCGACCGGAGGAGGTAAGTGGTCTCGCGCAGGCTCGCGAGTTCATCGGCCGGCACGAGGGCCATGTCTTCATGGCCGCGCCGTTGAATGACGGCGGCCTCGCGCGAATTCTCGACTTCATCCCACAGAGAGGCGAGGTTCTCGCGAGCGTGACTGTAGCTGGTCTTGGTAGCCATAAGGTCCGAGTTGTTGTACAGGAAAGCTGTACAAAAGGCGTTCGGGCGTCAAGGGGGCGGCATAACCCAGCGTTGCCGTTGAAGAGCAGGCTCTCTCGCAGCGAAAAGGAGGTATGTTTTGATCCACACATCGCATAGCCCGACTCGAACTTCACTTCGGCACACCCCAATGGCCCTCACGTCGATGCGCTTCGGCAGCAATGCGCGACTGCTCGCCGCATCCGAAAACAGCCCGTCCATCAAACTGGGCGAGAAAGGCGACGCGGTCGCCATTCTGCAAATGGCGCTGCTCGACCTGGGCTTTCAGATGCCACGGACGACGGCCAGCGGCACGAAACTGCCTGACGGAGAATTTGGCCAGGAAACGCTCGCCGCCCTGAAGGCGTTTCAGACGCAAAGTGGTCTGGTCGCGGACGGCGTGGCGGGGCGACAGTCACTGACCGCGCTCGAATCCGTGATCGTAGCCTTGTCTCAACAAGTTGCCACTCGGCAATCCACATCTGTGGCGTTCCGGCCGGAGTCCCATTGACCCGCTGGGTGATCCACAACGTTCCTGACAACTCACGGCAACGGCTGCGCCGTCGCGAAAGGAGTGCCACGCATGGCGTTGGTCATCGATAAATCGAGCGCAACCATTACGGCTGACAAGACGGGCGCGAAAACGGCCATCGAAGTGGGCACCGATTTCGCGTTGCTGCACTGCACGCGCAATGTGCGTGTGGGCCTGGTGAACTCGCCCGGACAACCCGACCCCACCAATGGTCCCGGCATTCGCCTGACCGGCAAAGTGCTCATTACGGGCAATCCCGCATCGAACGACGACAAGCTCGCCATCAGCAACTTCAAGTTTGCGATCATTCAGGTCAGCACGGTGCTGGTATATGAGCTCAAGTATTCCGGACGCATGGCCAATGAAGGCAGCATGGTTGCCGATATCCGTGCTGGCTTCAGTCCCAATCCCTGCTTCGACGGCCGGTCGCTGGGTCTGGACAGCGCGTTCGCCGATTCCGTCAACACCGTAACGCCGGTGCAGGGGCCCAAACCGGGGTTTCAGGTGACGTCGATTCACGATGACGGCCCGTTCACGTTCGCGATGCTGCGATTCGAGAATGCGCGGGTGAGAGCACCAAACTTTCTGTACTCGGCGCGGCGCGACGAGGGTTTCGTGAGCTACCTCGTGGCACGCGAACCAAACGGCACCACGCATTTCCTCTCGCACATTGGCTGGCACGTCATCTGGCATGGCGAATTCCAATGGGTCAGCGCCGCCCAGAAGCCGCTAGCCGTGATAAGGACCTCCAGTTTTGACGTGGGAGTGCCCGTGCTCGGCGAGCCCCAGCCTGCGGATGCCAGTTTCACCATGGCAAAACAACCGGTCGGCCAGACGTCGAATCAACTGGACAAGGCAGCGTTCAGCGCGGGGTTCGTGGCTCGCAATTCCGCCATTCTCACGCAAGCCACCACGCGTCCGACCGATCTCCCGGGCAAGTTCTTCTGAGCTGACCTGGTCCCGTCATTTCGGGTCAGCCTGCTCGACGAAGTGCGCCCGTGCGGTCGCGCGTCGTGAACCGTAGGCGGAGCGCTCCTCGGCCGCGTGAAGTTGCCGCCGCGCACCACCGTCTTTCGCGTGCGTGGAGATTTTGCGTGGGGGATCTCACGCAACGCAGATGACGTGGAGTTCGCGACACGATTTTGCGTGACGCCACCCATCGGGGAGCCTCGCTAGGCTCCGAGGGGCATAGCGGAGGGTGGTCGGTTTCCGGTCCCCACCGACTCAGGTCACTGGCTCATCGACCGGCCAAGCTGCGCCTCACGTCGGAACGCATGCGGCGCCTTCCCTGTCCACCGCCGAAACGCGCGATGAAACGCACTCGGCTCCGAGAACCCGAGCAAGAACCCCACCTGCCCGGCGGAGGTATGGGGGTTCGCGAGGTGACTGATGGCGAGGTCGCGGCGCAGTGCATCGACGAGCTGCTGGAACGACGTGCCGTCGCTGCGCAGCACGCGCTGCAGGTTGCGCTCGCTCATCGCCAGTTCACGCGCGACTTCGGTGAGCGTCGGCACCACACCCTTCATCCGCGCGGCTACCACCTCCATCACGCGGCGGGATGGGGTTCCGTGGTGCTCGAGGCGTGCGAGCACTTCGTCGGCGTGTCGTTCGAAGACGGCGAGCAGCGCCGGGTTCGCCGAGAGGAGCGGTTCGTCGAGATGTGCCAGCGGGATCATGAACCGGTCCTCGCTCATGCCGAAGTGCACCGGCGCACGCAGCACGCGCTCGTACTCCGCCAACTCCTCGGGTTGTGGCGCCGGTTGCCGGAACCAGACGGCCGATGCGGTGAGCGGCTTCGCCGTGAGGCGGCCGAGTTCGCGCGCGAGTCCGCCCCACATGGTGTCCATCGCTTCGCGGGGTCGCCGCAACAGGTAATTGTCGGTCCCTTCGACGAAGGTGCAGCGGCAGTACGCCGTCGTCGCCTCGCGTACCACCTCGAGGCGCAATCCGTCGTTGAGCACGCTCACGTAGCGCGAGAGGCGATCGAGGACCTGACCCACCGTCGAGCAGCTGAGCACGACGTATCCGAGGATGTCGAGGCTCCCGGGACTGTAGCGCTCGGCCATGTGGAGGCCGACGGCGGGATCGCCTGTTTCGCGCACGACGTGAGCCCAAAGGCGTTCGATTCTCGAGCCCGCGACGCGCTCATCGCTACCGGGCGGCACGCTGATCGCGATGTCGCACGCCTTCGCGGCATCTGCGGACGATACGCCGCGCTCGTCGAGGTACTGGAACATGTCGGCCGCGATCGACGCGGCGATGGTCGTCTCGCGCAACGAGCCTCCAGATGGGTGATGGGCGCCTAAGGTCAATCTACTGGCGCGCGCGGTCATCGGCGCTTCTGGCCGCCCCCCGTACTCTACGTCCATCACCTCAACGGAGTGCTTCAGCATGCGTCTACTGTCCGTCGCCCTGGCCTTCACCGCCGCGATCCCCATCGCCACGACCCACTCGGCCCAGACCGCCGCCGAACTTCGGCGTCGGTCGCTACGACGTGCCGACGTTCCTGCTCAAGGGCGACGCCAACTTCGACAGAGCGCGCTGCATTCCTGACGGCCCTTGCGATGGCCTTGCGTACCTTGCAGGAGTGGAGCGCAGCTTGACACCTCTCAACCGTTCGTCCTCAACTCGACAACCCACACTATGCCAACCGCTGCACACTTCTTCTTTATCCCGATTGTGTTCTTCTTCGGACTCTTCTTCGGCGGGCTGCTACCGCGACGACGCTTCGGGGTGGCAGCTGGTCAACTGAGCCGTCGGGCGACGTCTGCCAAAGCTGTTGCACTTGCCTTTGCCGTGTTCGCACTTGTGTTTGTGTTTACGCATTTGCTGTCGCACACCAGCGGAGCGCACAGTCTGTCCGTGCATTTGGGAGGGCAGGCCATCTTTGATCAACGTCCATCATTTTCTTCCCCCGAGGTCTACGCTCGTTTGACGGCGTTTGGGGAAGCAGGCCGAAGCATGTACCAGCGATTCACCTACACCGATGATGTTGTGTTTCCACTGTCGCTGCTAGGCTTTGTCTATTTGCTTGGGCGGTTTGTGGGAGACCGCAGTGCAGTGGGTTCTGGCATGCGCCTCGTCCTGCAAGGGTTGCCGCTGGTTTGGTTTGGGTTTGACATGTTGGAGAATGCCATGGTCTATAACTTGATTGGCCAGTATCCGTTGACCAACGACACCTTGGGCAATTTGCTCGGGCTGGTAACCGTGACGAAATTCGCACTGCTACTGGCCTGTGTCGTGGTTTCTGCTACGACAAGTATCGTGTTTCGCAGGCGGGATCAAATTGCGACTGGACACAGTTGAACGCACCTCGATTTTCACCAGCCCATTTGCGCGAGTCGGAATGGGAGAGTGAACCGCGCCGGACTATGCCGTCATCACCGACGGCGCGCACGAACTGCGCGTGCCGGATGCCGACGGAGTGCTCCTTTCCAGCACTCGTACTTTCTCGATCATGCGCCTCCGCACTTCCACGCCTTCTACTCGGGGTTGGAGGCACAGGTGCAGATCAAACCCGTTGGGTTACTCGCTGGCGCACTGCCGCCCCACGCCTTGGCGCTCGTCGTCGAGTGGGCTACAATCCATCAGGCGGAGCTGCTCGAGAACTGGCGTCGGCTCCACTCCGACGAACCATCAATTGCGATCGCACCCTTGGAGTACCCATGGCACCACGTATCGTCGGCGCGCGCGTCACGGGGCCTTTCCGGCTCTCCCTCGACTTCACGGACGGATGGACCGGCGCGGTCGATCTCACGGCAGGGATTCACGGTCGTGGCGGCGTGTTTGCGCCGCTGCAAGAGCCGGCGTACTTCGCGTGTGTATCGGTCGACGCGGACGCCGGGACGATCGTGTGGCCGAATGGCGTCGACCTCGATCCCGACATGCTCCACGAGGCGGCGCGCGGCACGCCACC
>JANOPS010000675.1:0-4913 GCA_031421995.1 Gemmatimonadaceae bacterium | reverse complement strand
GCGTGCGTTCTGACCGTGGGCGCGGCCATCGTGCAGCGCGTGATGCATCTCGGTGGCAAGGAGCGACGTCGCTCGGGTCTCGACGCGGGAGGCCGCCCCGGGAACTCCGAGAAGACGGGCAACATCGGGTGTTTCGCCGTTGGCATTGCGACGGTGCTCGGCTACTTCGCGTGGTTCGGCATGATGAGGTAAACCCACGCCTCGCGTGACGGTCGTTGGCGGCCGCTACTGACGCTGCACGGAGAGAATGGTTTTGGTCGCTCGCAGCAGTTTGATGCGCTGCGGCCCCGCGTCGACCGGACCGTTGCGCAGGTTCGCCGTCAGCGTCCGCCCATCCTTGAGCGTTACCTCGAGAATGTCCGTTTCGACGCTGCCTTGCCGCACATTGGCGCGCACTCGCCGGACCTCGGTGATCACCACGTTCTCGCGCTGCGGTCCCGACCGAAGATCCAGCAGCGCGGTCAATCCGAAGGACACCGGAAACAGTGTACCGATCGCGAGGATCACGATGGCGACCGGCGCGGCCTCCCCGCGAATGTACTTGAGCATGGGCAGCACACAGATGATCGGCAACGCGACGCAGACAAACGATTTGCTGCCCATGATGAACTGCCAGTTGTGGTTCGAGACGACGGTGAGCGATCCGATCAGCCACAGCACAAATGGCGCGAACGGAATACAAAGCAACCACAGCGGCGCGAGCACATCAAACGGACCCGGCGCGACGGGGTGACGAGCCTGATCCGCAGCGTATCGGTCCCCCATCGCTGGCAGAAAATGCACCGCCACGACGAGCAGCAGCAGAAACGCAGTGAAGCCAAACCCGAACGCATCGACGCGACGAAACTTCATCCAGAACAGCGCTGGGATGATGATCGCGATCCCCAGCAGCTGCTGCCAGAACGGCAATGCTTTCATGCGATGGTCCCGGGGACTGATGACATGGTCAAAATCAGGAAAGTGGAAGAGCGCCGAGCAACGAGAATGCCGTCGCCACGTCGTGCGAGACATATTATAGACCGTCGGCGTGCATGGTGCGAAATTCGGCGGCGTTGACGCGAAGATCCCCCCGTCGGCACCTCCCAGTCCGTTCTCTCCATTCACTTCGCCTGGTGCCGGCATGGGCTTTAGCACGTACGAGCTGCAGCAGTTGACGGGGCTGGTTGCCGGAGGCCTCGTGCTTCTGGGTATCGTCGTGGCCGCTGTGCGATGGAGTCGCGCCATCGACGCCATTTTTCCGGACGCGGCCAGAGTGTACAGGCTCACGTACGCTCGGCGCACGGTCGGCAGCTTCTTCACCGGCCGAGGCGAGCATCTCACGCTGCACGGTGAGATAGAGGGCGTGCCGATCGACGTACTGGCGCACATGGAGCGGCGCGGGCGATATCGCATAACCGGCACCACCATCACCGCGACCGTGCACTTTCCGGTCAGGATCTCAACGCTCACGGTGAGTTGGACTCGCCCGCTGCATCCGATGCATCTCGTGTCCACCGGTGATGCGTGGTTTGATTCCTTACGTCACGTGACGTGCGATGC
This sequence comes from Gemmatimonadaceae bacterium, assembly GCA_031421995.1. Classification (GTDB taxonomy): domain Bacteria; phylum Gemmatimonadota; class Gemmatimonadetes; order Gemmatimonadales; family Gemmatimonadaceae; genus Gemmatimonas. The sequence continues at coordinate 3,374 of JANOPS010000675.1, read as the reverse complement.
ACCGGACACAGCGCGGGTGGTGCTCACTCCTGCGGTGCGCGCGGCCCTGCTGACCTGTCCACAGCGCGACGTGCGGCTCACCGTGGGCGGGGACGCGGTGGTGCTGTCGTGGGGGACGCAACCCGCTACTGCACTCGAGCTCCGAGCGCCCCTTGATCTCATGCTGGCGCTCGTGGCCCTTAGTCGCGCCGTGCCTGCCCTCGACTCACCTGGCGCGCCCTCGGCGCCCACGCCGCACCTCCATGACGACGGTGCTGCCGTGCTGTCGCGCGCGTTTGGTTTTTCGCCCGAACAGCTCGAGGCCAATCGACGCGGGCGACTTCACCCCGAGCAGCGCGCGCGACTCGCTCGTCAGGGTGGCGGTGAAGCCTTCGGCTGGCTGTTCGTCGGCGCGCTCTTCGCGGCGCTGGGAGTGGCAGGAGGAACCTACAATTATTACGACCGCATGGAGCCGACAGTTGCGACCTTTGCGATTCCGGCCACGCTGGGGTTGATCCTGGCGGGCGCGTGTTGCCTTGGCTTCTTCTGGACGCGCACACAGCGTCGTGCGCGCCGCGATGTGCTGGCCACGGGCGCGCCGGAGGTGCTCGAAGGGCCTATCAAGCCGTGGGAGATTCGCGGGCACGGCGTGGCCCCACGATACGGCTTCACCGTCGTTGGCCGCACCTTTGACAGCACGCCCACATGGAACGCGATGCTTACACACGGTGCGTACTACCGGGTGTACGTCGCACACGACACGGTGCTGAGCATCGAACCCACGCGCGCACTCGGCAGCGACTCGCGCGTCACGTCCTCGCCTAGTACGGAACTCGTGAATCGTTGTGCGAATGCGGGCATGCTGATCAACGGCGCAGGCACGCTGCCGATGGACGCCACCGACTTTCACGTGGACGAGCTGCCGACGGTCGGCTGCAACAACCTTCGCTGCGCGCGGTGTGACGTGAGCGTGCGGAATGTCGCTGGACGCGACCACCGTCATCGGACTGACCTGGCGCCGGCGAGGCTCGCCGAACTGTATGCCATGGACGACCTCGCAACCGCGGCGGCGTTCAAGGAGGTCGATCCGGCGCACCGCTTGTACCTGTGCCGCTGCACGCATTGGATCGAGACAGACGATCACGCGTGCGTGGAGCCGGATTTCAATCCGTACACTGATCCCGATGTCCCGTGGGCCTGTGCCGGACACCCCGTCATGACGTTGCCGCACGATCTGGACGGCGTCGTCATCGCAGATCAGGGGGCGCTCTTCGATGTCGTCATGGAGGGCCTTTGCGGTGTGCACCCCATCCGCACGCGAGTGGCCGATCAGGCGCGCGGCGATTGGGTGACGCGACTCCCGTCCCGGCTTGGCGCTGCTGACGCGGCGGTCGTGGTGCGCGCGGCCAGGGCGGTGCTGATCGCTCCGATCCCACGGGCACGCGCGGGCGCGCTGCGATTCTTTCGCGCGCGCGCCGATGCCGCGGCGCAGGAGACGGTATTGGCGCTCATCATCGCGCGATCGACACTGCTGGTTGGCGTTCCCGATGAGGTGACGCCGTACCCGCAGGCCGATCCCACACTTGAAGACGCGGCGTGGCGCGTGATCGAGCCGCTGGTCGCGACACTTGGGCCCGCCCGCACGTTGGCGCGTGCGGAAGCGCTGGCGGGCCGTGGTCGGCCCGCCATATTCACTGCCCTGGCCGCACACGACGCTGCGTGGCTCATGTCTGCTATCGAGGACATCGCGCGCGCTGCGCCTGCACTCGCACCCGATCTCAACGCCAGCCTCGGCCGGCTACCGCCCGAGCACCCGCGCAAGGCGATTCGCGATCGTCTTGCTGCGGCGATCGCTGACACGGGCGTCGCTGACACGGGCGTCGCTGACACTGGCGTCGCTGACACCGTCGCGTCAAGCGCACCGGCGCTGCCTGAGGCTGGTTCGCTCACGTTCGTGCAGGCGATGGCGTATGCCGGTGCGATTCTCGCCGTGCGCGATCATCAGAGCGACGACGAGGTGCGGATGTACGCGGTTGGCGCGGCGGGCGCGCATCACCTCGCCACGCAGCAGGTTCCGGACGATAAACGTGAGGCGTTGTACGAGGCGCTTCGCGAACGCGGCATCCGTATTGGTGGCGCGTGGCCATGGTCGGGCCACGTGTGGGTGGCGGACGACGCGGGATTCGCGGTGTGGAATCGCGGCGCCATGATGGCTGAGGGATCGACCGCAGGCCTCAGACTGCGTGATGGAAATGTTCTTCCCAACGTTGTCGCGCGCGTGGTGTCCTTTATCGACGGCGCCGACCAGAGCCATCGTGGTGTACGCTGCGAATTGACAAGCGGTGGGTCGCGCGTTGTTGCCGAAGAGTTCGCACCGCCGAGTCAGGCCGTGTTCGACGAGCTGATTACGTTTGACGACGACGTGCGCTGGGCAACGTGGGTGGGATACGAGCTCGCGATGTGGCTGGGCGTTCCGCATGTGCGATTCGATGGCAGCGTAGGGAACGGCGACACCTTGGCGATTGCCTCCGAGCTGCGCGCTCTCGCGGCGGAGGTGGAGACGTTACCAGACGCGGGCGCGTTCGAGCAAATCACGCGCGCCTTCGTCGGCCCGGGCGAGACATACGACGTGTCGCTTCGGGTGGCAGCGGACGACACGGTGCACGGTCGGTTCATCGAGGCCAAGGTGTGGAACGCGGAGCGCACGCGATGGCGCGCGCGGTGGGTCGCGCAGGGCAGCAGCGCCGCGCTGGCCGCCTGGCTCCGACGAGCCGGCACGCCGGACCAGCTTTTGCGCACTCTCAAGGATCTCGCGCGGCTGCTCGCGAACGACGCGGCGTAGACGGCGGCCGCGCCACCTCGGCCTTGACGATACGACCGCCCGCGGCTCGTGGAGAGAGGTGCCGTCTCTTGGGTTATGATAGATATAATAACTTTCTCACAGAAAAACGCTATTATATAAGCTATCGCGTCCTTTAGTTAGTATACTTATGATAACTTTGTAATGCGTTTTCGGTCATATGTTGCAGTCACTGGCGACCGAACTCGTCGCCCCTTGCGCCACCCAACTTGAGTCAGATGCCCACCGACGCGAGATCCTCGATCGCCACCTTGTGGACGCCGTACGGCCTCCGCGGCGACCCGTACTTTAGAGAAGCGCTTGAGCCGAGCGAGGGGCATGAGGCCGTACGGCCGGCGTCGCTGCTTGTGGGCCGAGTGTCGGAAATGCGGCAGCTTCGCACCCTCATCGAGAACAGCGCCACGTCGCGCTCGGTGATTCAGGGTGAAGCGGGGGTTGGAAAGACCAGCTTCGTAAACGCCCTGAAGACGCATTTGCAATCGGCGCACGTGCTCACGCATGCAGACCCCATTCGCGTGCAGCGCGGGATGTCCGC
>JANOPS010000674.1:0-13148 GCA_031421995.1 Gemmatimonadaceae bacterium | reverse complement strand
CTCAGGCCTTCACACCACACACCTCAAGCAGGCGCTCTGTCCTGACCGGCTGAGAGCTCAGAGCCCACGCCTGTATGTGCCTCGCACCTTCCTCCCCACAGGCCTGAGGCCTCAGCACCCTCACCCCTCACCGTCGCTGTTGGCTTCCGAACGCTATGTTCGTGCGACTCGTACTCTCTCTTGTCGCTCCGCCGCGTCCCGTCCCCCGCCCCCGTTTGCATGTCCAGCCCCTCAGCCTCGCCAGCACGCTTCAATCACGCCTCGTCACGCGTCTTGCCATTTCTGCTCTTGCTCTTTGTTGGCAGCGGTGCCTGCGCGCTGATCTACGAAGTGGTCTGGTTTCAGCTCTTGGAACTCGTCATCGGGTCTTCGGCGATTTCGCTTGGGGTACTCTTGGCGACATACATGGGTGGCATGTGTATCGGCAGCCTCATGCTTCCACGAATTGTGGGGCGCGCAGCGCATCCCCTTCGCCTGTACGCCGTTTTGGAATTGTCGATCGGGCTGATGGGCCTGGTCGAGCTCGTCGCCATCCCGCTCGTGGGCACGCTGTACTCGCCGGCGGTGGGTCATGGGGCGTTAGCGCTGGTGTTGCGCGCGGTGGTGGCCGTGCTGTGCTTGTTACCGCCCACCATCCTGATGGGCGCAACGTTACCAGCCATTGCGCGATGGGTGGAGTCCTCGCCACGCGGCATTGCCTGGTTGGGCTTCTTTTACGGCGGGAACATCGTTGGTGCGGTGATTGGCAGCGTAGCGGCGGGCTTTTATCTGCTGCGCATGCACGACCAGTCGATCGCGACCTACGTGGCCGTTGCCATCAACCTGTTGGTCGCGGGCATTGCCTGGGCGATCTCGCTGCGCACCTCGGCGGTCCCCGACGTTGCGTCACGCGACCTCGAGGCAGCGACCGGCGTCGAACGCGACACAGCACCAAGTCGTGGAGTCCGTGCGGTCTATGTGTCGATTGGCCTCTCTGGCGCGTGTGCACTCGCGGCCGAAGTGATCTGGACACGCTTGTTGTCACTGACCTTCGGCGCGTCGGTCTACACGTTCTCCATGATTCTGGCGGTCTTTCTGGCGGGGCTCGGGATTGGCAGTGCGACCGGTGCGTGGCTGGCGCGTATCGTGGAGAGCCCCCGGTTGGCATTGGCGTGGTGCCAGATGCTGCTCACCGCCGCCATCGCATGGGCGGCCGCCGTGATCTTCCTCGCGCTTCCCAACTGGCCGATCAATCCCTCGCTAGCCCCCAGCGCGTGGTTTGCGTTGCAAATGGATCTCGCGCGGGCTGCCCTCGCCCTGCTTCCAGCAGCCGCACTCTGGGGGGCCAGCTTTCCCTTCGCGCTGGCCGCCATCGCGGTGCCTGGCGAAGATACGTCGCGTCTCGTCGGACGCGTATACGCGGCGAACACCGTCGGCTCGATCCTCGGCGCGACTATCTGCAGTTTAGTGCTGATCCCGCTGTTGGGGACTCGGGATGCCCAGCGCGTGTTGGTGGCACTCGCGGCTGTAGCCGCGACGCTGCTCTTTTGGACGCAGCACGCGTCCGCCGCGGTTGGCACGGCGGACGCAGCGCCCGCTGGCTCGCAAGGGCACGCGCCGGGGCACGCGCAGGGGCACCCGCCACGCGGACGTCACATGCGCGTATTCGCGCCGATCCTCGCCGCCGCACTGATCGTCCTGATCCCTGATCTCCCGGGCAACCTTGTCGCGCACGGACGCTACGCCGTGACGTGGATTGGGAAGACCGATGTCCTGTACGTTGGCGAGGGCATGAACAGCTCCGTGGCCGTGACGCGCGTGTTGAGTAGCGGCGCCACGCAATTCCACGTGAGCGGAAAAGTGGAAGCGTCCAGCCTGCCGCAAGACATGCGGTTGCAGAAGATGCTGGCGCACCTCCCGGCGCTCGTGCATCCGAATCCACAATCGGTATTGGTAGTCGGATTCGGTGCTGGTGTCACGGCCGGTTCGTTCCTCGCCTATCCGTCCGTCACACGACTGGTGGTCTGTGAGATCGAACCGCTGATTCCCAAAGTGGTGTCCACGTGGTTTGTGAAAGAGAACAACAACGTGGCCAAGGATCCTCGAACGCAAATCTACTTTGATGATGCGCGCAGCTTTGTGCTCACGTCTGATGAACAGTTCGACGTGATTACGTCAGATCCCATCAACCCGTGGGTGAAAGGCGCCGCGTCGCTGTACACCCGCGAATACTTTGAGGCCGTGCGCGCGCACCTCAAGCCCGGTGGCGTGGTCACGCAATGGGTCCCGTTGTACGAAAGCACGCTCGACGCCGTGCGCAGTGAGCTGGCCACCTTCTTCGAAGTGTTCCCCGATGGAACCGTCTGGGCCAATACCATTGACGGTCGCGGCTACGACGTCGTGCTGCTGGGTCATGGCGGCCCGTCCACGATCGATATTCGGGCCATGGAGCAACGCTTCCAGCAGGTGGGGTACCGGAAAGTCGGTGCGTCGCTGATTGAGTCGGGGTTTGAGACCCCAATCGATCTCTTCTCTACGTATGCGGGCAGCGGGCGCGAGCTGCAGGCGTGGCTGAAAGGCGCGGAGATCAACACGGACAAGAATCTGCGACTCCAGTATCTCGCAGGGGTTGGTCTGAACAACTATACCGCGGCGGACATTTTTGATGAGATCGTCAAGCTCCGCACGTTCCCCGATGCCTTGTTTGATGCGGAACCGGCGTGGAAATTATCCTTACGGCAGGCGCTGGGGGCTGGTCGGTAGTCCCCGGTCGGTAGTCCCCGGTCGGCCCTTCCACCGCACCGTACCTGCGTTGGGGGCGCTCAAGTCCCGACGAACGCAGCCGATATTCTATGGTTACTTTTCGTCTGTGTTTCACCAGGTGCTGAGACCCGGCGCCGATGCCCAAACCGCCATGACCTCGACCGCCACCACCGGACTTTCTCTCCGCACGGGCACGTCGCAGCTGCGAGATCCTGTGTTGGCCGCCAAGGAGCTCTTCGACGCGATTCAGCAGCCGGACATCAAACTCGCCGTGTTCTACTGCGCCTCCGATTTCGATCTTCCGGCATTGGCGAGCGCGCTTCGGGAGCATTTCGGCAATATCAATCTGATTGGCTGCACCACGGCTGGCGAAATCACACCGCAGGGGTACCTCGACGGGGCGCTGACAGGATTCAGCTTGGCCGCCGATGACATGCTGGTGGAGACACGGTGCTTCGGGCTCGATCCGTTCGACAGCGTGGACACGTCGGCCGAGGTGACGTCACTGCTTGGCCATCTGGCGACAGGCACCGGGCCCGCTCCGAGTGCGGCAGATTGTTTTGGATTCTTGCTTGTTGATGGGCTGTCCATGCAAGAGGAGATGGTGGTCAGCTGCATCCACCAGCACCTCCGAGGGATTGACTTGATTGGCGGATCCGCGGCCGACGACGTACGATTTGGATCGACCCACCTCTATCATCAGGGGCAGTTTCATCAACGGGTGGCGCTGCTCACGGTGGTTCGGACCAGTTTGCCATTTGTGGCGTTTCGCACCCAGCACTTCGTGCCCTCGGACAAGCGCATGGTGGTGACCGGTGCGGATCCCGACCAACGCGTGGTCTACGAGATCAACGGGCTGCCCGCGGCGCACGAATATGCCAAGATGGTGGGCCTGGAACTTGACGAACTCACGCCGCTCGTCTTTGCCTCGTATCCCGTGATGGTGCGTGTCGGCGGTCAGTATTTCGTGCGTTCGATCGCGATGGTCAACCCAGACGGCGGCCTGCAATTTTTCTGCGCCATCGATGAGGGCATCGTCCTGACCATTGCCACTGGCGTGAATCTGATCGACAACCTGCAGGAGTCGTTCGCGAGTGTTCGGGAGCAGATTGGCGCGCCGCAGTTGGTGCTGGGCTGTGATTGCGTCCTCCGCCGCATCGAAATGGAACGCGATGGGGTTCGCGAACAGGTCGGCCAGATCTACAAGGATAACAATGTGATCGGATTTGCCACCTACGGCGAGCAGTTCAACGCCATGCACGTCAACCAGACGTTCACCGGGATCGCCATTGGGCGTAGCGCTTAGCCGCGACGCGTCCAACGCGAATACGGCGGACCCGGACGCCCACTTGCGGACGGTCGAGGCGTTGTCGCGTCAATGCGCGGAACTGGAGGAGCGCGTGCAGCAGCTCACGCGGATCAACACCGTGTTGATGGATCGTGTGGAACGGGAAGTGGATGGACACGGCGGCAGCTATTCCAGCTTTCAGACAGCGATTGCGCTTGAGCGGCAGGTCAAGGACAGAACGGTCGCCCTCAATACCGCTCTGAGCACGCTGGAGCGCACCAACCGCGAACTCACGGCGTCGACCGTAGCAGCCATGGCGGCCAGTCGGGCAAAGTCAGCCTTCCTGGCGGCCATGAGCCACGAGCTCCGAACGCCCATGAACGGCGTGGTCGGCATGACCGAATTGCTGTTGACTACTGCGCTGGATGAGCGGCAGCAACGTTCGACTGAAACGATCCAACGCTCTGCACTGTCATTGCTGCGCCTTTTGAACGACATCTTGGACTTCTCCAAGATCGAAGCCGGCCAGCTAGAGCCCGAGCGGACGGTCTTTGATGCGCGTGTAGCGACGGATAACGTGGTTCAGCTGCTGGTGCCGCAGATTGAACACAAGCAGCTCCGATTGTCGGTCGACTGGTCCGACCGCGTTCCACAGTGGGTTTTTGGCGACCCCACGCGCTTCTCCCAAATCATGACGAATCTGATTGGGAATGCCGTGAAGTTCACCGCCCGAGGGAGCGTGAGTATCGCCGCGCGACCATGCGACGACAGTGACGGGAGTGACGGGAGTGACGGCCCGCCGCGCGTACGCTTTGAAGTTCGCGACACGGGCATCGGGATCAACGCAGATGTCGTGCCGAAACTCTTTCAATCGTTCTTCCAGGCCGACAGCTCGACGACCAGGCAGTTTGGGGGCACCGGACTTGGGCTTGCCATCGTACATCGACTCGCCGCGTTGATGGGCGGGTCCTGTGGAGTGACAACCGAGGAGGGCGTCGGGTCGTGTTTCTGGTTCGAGTTGCCGCTTGCCGTTGCTCCCGCTCCATCCACGCCGCTCGCCGAAACGCCTCGCGCGCCGGTGCCCTCAGCCCGTGAGCTCACAGACGTGCGCGAGCGACCAAGCGTTCCCGCAGATGATGTTCAGCCGCACGGTGAGCGCCAACCACACATCCTTGTCGTAGAAGACAACGACATCAACCAGGCCGTGGCGCGCGGATTTCTTAAGGCACTCGGCTATGCCTGTACCGTCGTCGGCAACGGATTGGTCGCCGTTGAAGCGCTGACCGTTCCTCACACGTTTGATGCCGTGATGATGGACTGGCAGATGCCAGTCCTCGACGGACTTGCGGCGACGCAGCGCGTTCGTTCCCATGAAGCGCTGACGGGGGCGCGTGTCCCCATCATCGCGCTGACGGCCAATGCGCTGGTGGGGGACCGGGAACGATGCATCGCGGTCGGGATGGACGACTTCCTGAGTAAGCCCTTTCAGCTGCGTGAGCTCGCGGAGACGCTGGCGCGTTGGGTGCCACGCGCTCCGAAGCGCACCTAGCGCGCAGATTGCCCGCTGGGCGCTTCGAGCGGAAGGCCCACACTCAGGCGCAGGACTCCGCGAGCATGGCCACACCTTCGCCCCGTGCAAGCAGCAAGGCCTCGATCTGTTCAGCGCTCACCGGTCGACTGATAAGATATCCCTGCGCTTCGTGACAGCCCAGTTTGACCAGATGACTCAGTTGCTGCGCCGTTTCCACGCCTTCAGCGATGACGCGCATACCAAGCATGCCAGCCATCCCCACAACCGCCTGAACAATTGCCGCATCGTCGGCGTCGCGAGGCAGCCCGCGGATGAATGAGCGATCAATCTTGAGATGATCCACGGCAAACTGCTTCAAGTAGGCAAGCGATGAGTAACCCGTCCCAAAATCATCGATGGAAACCGCACAGCCGAGCGCCTTGAGTTGCGAGGTAATTGCTTGGGCGAGCTCCATGTTCCCCATGATCGCGCTTTCGGTAATTTCAATTTCGATCGCGGCAGGCGGTAACCCATGCTGGGCAAGGATATCCGCAATCTGCGTGGCAAGGTCCGGCTGTCGGAAGTGGCGAGCAGACAAATTCACCGCAATCGACATATCCGGGCAGATCGCGGCGCGCCACGCCCGCGCTTGCGCGCACGCCGTGTGCAACACCCACTCCGTGATGGCCAGAATCAATCCGGTTTCTTCAGCGAGCGGAATAAACTCAAGCGGAGAGACCAAGCCGAGATCCGGGTGGTTCCACCGAAGAAGCGCTTCCACGCTCGTGATCCGACCAGACGCGAGGTCGAGCTTGGGCTGATAGTGCAGCATGAACTGGTCGCGTTCAAGGGCCCGGCGCAGCGCCATCTCCATAGAGAAGCGGTTCGCCGCTGCCGACCGCATGGGCTTGTTGTAGAACGCCAGGCGATCGCCGCCCGCCTCCTTGGCGTGGTACATGGCCGCATCGGCGTTCGCCATGAGGATGTTCGGGTCATCACCATCCATTGGGAAGACCGAGATACCCATGCTCGCGCTGACCACGACGTCGTGACCGTCAAGGCTGATGGGCTCTCGCATGGCGGCGACGATGCGTTCTCCGATGCGTTCCGCATCTTCGACGGAGGCAATCTCGGAGAGGAGAATGGTGAACTCATCGCCACCCATGCGCGCGAGCGACGAGTCGTGCTGTCCGGTGGCGACCGCCGCAACCGAGTCTTCGAGTCGCACGCTGTTGCGGAGCCGCGTGGCAACCAACGAGAGCAGCCGATCTCCCGCATCGTGCCCAAGCGTTTCGTTGATCTGCTTGAAGTTGTCGAGGTCCAGCAACAACACGGCGAGCGAGCGGCCGTGTCGGCGACAGCTGGACAGCCACTGTTCCAGCTGCGCCGCCATACTCACCCGATTTGGAAGCCCCGTTAAGCTATCGAAGTAGGCCAGGTACCGTGTTTGCGCCTCACTGCGTTTTATCTCACTGATGTCCTGAAGGGTGCCAGAAAACTGCCGTCGATTCGCAGCGCCCTGTGACACGCTGCCTTGCGCATGGATCCATGTGGGCTCGCGGGCGGACGCGTGCTGGGAACGGAACTCCACCGTGAGCGGATACGCGCCGGCGGCCGCAGTACGGAGCGCAACATGCAGTCGCTCTTGATCATCTGGATACGCCGCGGCAATGATGTCACGGAATTCCGTCACGCGCCGGCCGGCCTCTCCCAATAACAGCTGCGACATCTCGGAGAGCACGACTGCATCGCTCTCCAGATCCCACTCCCAATAGCCAAGGCGTGCCACCTGCTGCGCGGCGCGCAACCGCTCTTCGCTGCGCGACAGCTTGGTCAGGACTGCCGCCGACCGGAGCATGTACCGCACGCGATAGCCAAGCAACGCCCACGGCAACGGTTTGTTGATGAAGTCCGTCGCCCCCACTTCAAACGCACGGTGAATCGACTCCACGTCGTCGCTCGCCGTCGTCATCAGAATCGGGACGCGACGCCCCCCCGCACGGTGGCGAATCTGTGAACACGTCTCGAAGCCGTCGAGGATCGGCATGACGACGTCAAGCAACACCAGGTCAGGATTCAAACAGTCGAATTGGGCCAGCGCCACGCTTCCGTTTTCGGCTTCCTCAACCACGAATCCCGCCTGCTCCAGCGCCTGACGTGCCAAGAGTCGCACCATGCGGTCATCGTCGACCACGAGTATCAGGGGAACGCCGCTTTCGGTCATCATACGACGACGCTCGGTTGCAGATACCACGTGAGTGCGGTACAGGCCGCATAGAAGGCGGATTCCAGCGCAATGACGTCGGCCGCGCTGCATACGGCATTGTTCGCCCTCGCCCGCGCTTCAAACTGGGCACAGAGCTGCATCACATCTTTCGCGCCAACGCATCCGGAAGACGATTTGAGCGTGTGTGCGGCGAACGCAAGGGCCGCAGCATCGCCGCGCTCTCTGGCGTCGCGAATCGCCACCACCAACTTGGCGCCGTCCTGTTGATAGAGCGCGATGATCGCACTCAGGAGCGTGCCATCGGTGTCCATGGCCCGCACATCGGCCAATACCTGGTCGTCGATCGCTCCGACATCGCTCGGACCTACGACGTCGCTGTCGACCGGTTCGTGGGTTAGGCCCGTGACCGGCACCCATCGCTCAATCATTTCCTGCAACCTGTCGCGCGAGAACGGCTTGGTGAGATAGTCATCCATACCGGCAGCCATGCACCGCTCGCGATCGCCCTGCAGCGCGTTGGCCGTGAGCGCCACGATCGGCGTCCGCTGCGACGGGTGTTGCTGCTCGCGAATACGCCGCGTCGCCTCGAACCCATCCACGATGGGCATCTGACAGTCCATCAACACAAGGTCGAAGCCCCCACGTATCGCCTGCTCGGCACCCTCCTGACCGCCCTCGACCATTGTCACGTCGCAGTGGAGTCGGTGGAGCATGGCGAGTGCCACTTGACGGTTGACGTCGTTGTCTTCGACGACGAGCACACGAGCACGAATCTCCGGGATCGACGGTGGCGCGACCGTGGTCCCTGATGGGACAGGAACTCGCGATCGGAGCGTCGCGCGGATGGCATCAAGCAGTTCGTCGCGGCGGACAGGTTTGCTGAGAGACGCCCCAATACCCACGTCGCGCGCCTCAGCCAAGTCACCCATGCTACAGCCCGACGTGAGCAGAATCATGCGCAGTGCTGCCAACGACGCATCGGCCGCAATACACTTCGCGAGTTCCAGGCCAGACAACCCGGGCATGTGCATGTCAAGCAATGCCACATCGAAGGGCATGCCTCGTGTGACGGCGTCGCGGATCGCCGCCAGCGCTTCGGTCGCATCGCTGGCGGTTTCCAACGCGAGCCCAAGCGATGCACATTGCGCCTGCAGGATGGCCCGGTTGGTAGGGTTGTCTTCGACAATAAGGACGCGCGTGCCGCTCAGGGCCGCTGTCGCCAGGGGCTCGGTGATGGTGGCACTCACAACGGGGAGGTCAAGCGTAAACGCGAAGGTGGACCCCGCGCCGGGGACACTCTCGACCGTAATGCGACCACCCATCAACTCGACCAGTTGACGGGAAATGGCCAACCCTAGCCCCGTGCCGCCAAAGCGACGCGACGTCGACATATCTGCCTGCGTAAACGCTTCAAACAGCTGCTCGACTTCGTCCGTCGAAAGACCGATACCCGTATCGCGGACCGAAAAACGCACGCGTGCCGTCGACGCGTCAGCCTGTGGGACCGGTGCGAGATCAACGACCACCTCGCCATGCTCCGTGAACTTCACGGCGTTCGCCACGAGATTCAGCATCACCTGCCGAAGGCGCTGCACGTCTCCACGCACCGTACGCGACATCGTCTCGTCAAGGCGACACGCCAACACCAGGCCTTTCCGACTCGCCGTCTCAGAAACCAGCGAGCAGATGTCTTCGGTCAGCCGCATGATGTCGAACGGGACGGACTCAAGCTCCATCCGATTCGCCTCAATCTTCGAAAGGTCCAGAATGTTATTGATGACCGCCAAGAGTGCCTCGGACGACCGGCTTGCCGACTGCGCCATGCGTTGCTGGTGGACGCTCAGCTCAGTCTCCGTGAGCAGCTCCAGCATGCCCACCACACCATTCAACGGTGTGCGGATCTCATGACTCATGTTGGCGAGGAACTGCGACTTGGCGCGGCTGGCAGACTCCGCACGCTCCTTGGCTTTGAACAGCTCGTCTTGGACCTCACGGCGCTTGTGGATGTCGTGCGTGACGCCGATCATCTGCAGCTTCCCGTCATCGGTCATCGCGACACGGCCGCGCGCACTCATCCAACGCCACTGACCACCACTCTGCAATCGAAAATCGCACTTGAAGACGTCGCCCGGCCGCGTCGCGTGTTTCACGGCTGCGCGAAGGGCCTCTTGATCGTCCGGATGTGCACGTGATGAGAAGTTGGAAATCTGCCCGGTGGTCCGAAGGTCCTCGTTCGGCTCGGTCGCCGACGTCCCGGTCACAACGACCGAACGCGTTGACAAATCGAACTCCCACGTGTGCATGCCTGCACTTTCGAGTGCCAGATGCAAACGCGTCGACGACGAGCGTTCAAGCTCCTGCGCTCGTCCGCGCGCAGCAATCTCGGCCTGCAGCTCCCGGCGCTTTTCGTCCGTTTCAGCGAGAGACTGCACCAGCTGTGCCGCCAGATGCTCCGATTCCGCCTGCGCGCGCAGCGTCGCCCGCGACAGCGCCGCCGCTCGCTTGCTGATAAAAATCATGGCACCCGCATAAAACACCGACAACACGGCGAGCGACGTCTCCTCGGTGCCACCCAGCCGTAACTTCCACGCGGCAACCGGGAGGAGAAAGGCCAGCACGAAAAAGCGGTAGGCTGCGTCCAATGGGCCCGTGCTGAGAAGCGCCACCGTCGCCACGCCCGCGACAACGAAGCTCAGCACCTTCTGCTCCCACGTATCTCCGACTGGATACAGGACCGTTCCCATCAGGCTCCAGAGAAAGCCCGTCGCCGCAAAGCCGGCAGTGAACTTGCGGGCCCAGCCAGGGGCATTGGTGAGCCGATCCGCGGCGCCAAGGTAGCGACGATATACGAGATACCGGATGGCACTCACCGCCACGTGCGCGCCAACCCAAAACAGCAGCAGCCCACGGGCGTTGGTACGCAAGAGGAACCACGCCAGGGGCGCGGGCACCAAGGCCGTCATCAGCAGCACAGGCGGCAACAGCCGGTAGGCGGCATCGACTTGTCGTGCCACCAATTCGACGTCGAGTGCCGAATCCTGAACAGTGTCGTTGTGCGGCGGTGTGTTCATGCGTGCGTGAATGGGCCTGCCACGGTCTGGTTGCCGGATCGCAACCTCAGATAGATGAGTATCGGCCGTAGGATCTAGACCCTTCACTTTGGCGTTTGGCAACCCGGAGTACGCCACGCCGGGACCACCGATTAGTCACGCCGAACGAGTCACATCAACGTTATGAGCTACAAGAGAGCATCGAACAGCCGGCCTTGTGGCGAGCCCAGTCGGGACGCATGGCGTCATAGGGCGAAGTCACGTCGCTCTCCTCGTAGGGGGTACGCATCGCACCCAGCAGCGCCGCAATCTTTGAAACGTCACATTGTTCCGCCGCATCGATCGCCTGCTGTGACAGATAGTTACGAAGGACGATCGACGGATTCACCGATTTCATGACCCGGTCGCGGCGTTCGAAATCAGAAGGGCCGCGGCTCACGCGCGCATGCCACCGAGCCAGCCACGCCATGAGGTCATCCTCGCGGGCCGACGCCTTTTCGGGATCGTAGAACACATCGCCGAACAGCTGACGCGCCGTACGCTCCGCCGGAAGATCCGCTGGCATGCGACCCAGCGCTCGGAAGAACCGCGTGAAGTCCATCTCGGCATTGAAGAGCAATCCGAATCCATCCCGGATGATCTCGTCGTCACCCGCTTGCGGATCAAGCAAGCCGAACTTGGCTTGGTTCATCGCCGCGTACTGCTCGGCGTACACGGTCGCGAACCGATCCAATCCGGCATTGAGCGCGTGCTCGTCGGCGAAAACCGGGAGCAGTGCCTCGGCCAGTCGGATCAGGTTCCACTGCGCAATCGCCGGCTGTTGGCCAAAACGATAGCGACGCCCTGCCGCATCCGTGGTATTCGGGGTCCACTGCGGGTCGAAGTTATCAAGCCACCCGTACGGCCCATAGTCGATCGTGAGTCCCATGATCGACATGTTGTCGGTATTCATCACGCCATGCACGAAGCCGACGCGCATCCAGTGCACGATCATGTGCGCCGTGCGCTCGCACACTTCGGCAAACCACGCGGCGCGCTTCGAGGATGTGTCGCCTTCCAGATGCGGATAATCGCGAGCAATGGTGAAGTCGATCAACTGCTCAAGCGTCGCGCGATCATCGCGGGCCGCGAGAATCTCGAAATTGCCGAAGCGAATGAACGACGGGGCAACGCGACAGACAATGGCGCCAGGCTCTTCTCGCGGATGGCCATCATATAGCATGTCCCGAACCACCTGATCACCGGTCAACACCAGCGACAACGCGCGCGTGGTGGGAACACCAAGGTGATACATCGCCTCGCTGCACAGGAACTCGCGAATGGAGGAACGCCGCACCGCGCGTCCATCGGCGGTGCGTGAGTACGGCGTTGGACCAGCGCCCTTGAGTTGGAGCTCATGTCGCGCGCCGTCGGCGCCGATTACTTCGCCAAGAGAAATGGCGCGCCCGTCCCCCAACTGCCCGGCCCAGTTGCCAAACTGGTGGCCGCCGTAACACGCCGCGTACGGTGCCATGCCAGGCATGACTCGATTGCCGCCGAATACCTCGGCGAACCACTCGCTCTCGACGTCAGCGGCGGTGAACCCGATGTGCTCGGCCACCTCGCGTGAGTGGGCAATAACCCGTGGCGCGGCGACGGGCGTTGGCGTGGCCGGACTCCAGCACGCATTGAGGACCTGTCGCCGACGTAGCGAATGCTCGGCGTCGCCGGGGAGCAGGTTGACGAAACGGTTGTCGAAGGAAAGCGTGCGCATGCTCGAAATGTATCGACCGTGGAACGACTCGGCTTCCCAGTTCGGCTTCCCGACTCGGCCTCTCGGGTCGCCGTCGCGGCCGCAGTGTATCGGCTATCCCTGCCCGTCGCGCATGCTGGACATCCAGCCAGCCCGTTGATATCATCTCATACATGTGGTAGTAACGGTGTGGGTGTTCCAAGCAGACAGCACGGGCTGATGCAGCTGCGCAGTGTCGACTGTCACTCTGGGGTTACCCCAGGGATGTGTAGGGAGCTGGGAATTCGCGGCGTGAGCCTGGGCGCGATCAGTCGAACGCGCTGCTGCTCACGCAGGGTCAGATTCGTTGGGACACCCCGTCGTCGCTGCATACCATGATTGAATCCGTCTCTGCGTCACTCAATCTTCGCATTGTCGCCTTGGCGCGAGCCTTTGCTGGTGGCGCGCACGACGTGGAGGCACTCACGGCGCGCGGGGCATTGGCGGTGGGGCGTCCGCCGCGCATGGTGCGTCCCGTAGCCGAGCGATTTGTGGCGGCGTTCGCTGGGCGCACGCGGCCGCGGCATAGAGAGATCGTCACCTTTCTGCTGCAAGACCGG
>JANOPS010000673.1:0-32760 GCA_031421995.1 Gemmatimonadaceae bacterium | reverse complement strand
ATGGTGTACGCCGATAGCCAGTCGCCGATTTCCGACGACACGTTTCGCTACTCCGGTGACGCTCGTTACCCCAGCGCGGCAGCGGACTTTGCGCACGGACACACGACCATCGAACGACTGCGGTGTGATGTGCTGATCACGCCGCATCCCGGCGCGTCGAATCTATGGGAGCGACTCGCGGCGTCGGCGTCATCACCGGGGTTGGTTGATCGCGATGCATGCAGGCGTTTTGCCGAGAATGCACGCGCCGCGTTGGCCGCGCGGCTGGCACGGGAGCGTGCGGGGAAGTGAGCCGGAGCTGACTATTCCTTCGTGCGACGATCGCCGAAGGTGACGCCAGTGCGAACCGCGCGGAAGAAGGGTTCGGTCCACCAGACCCCGGCGCGCGACTCGCAGCATACGCAGCGTACACGCGACGAAACTGCAGGACCACACCGTAGTCAACTGTGAGACCGCTCGAACACGCACACGCACGTGTTGCATGGTGTCGCCGCTAGCTGGTGTCCGTCCTGAAACGCCGTGAATCGCTGTGAGGGGTGAGCGACAGCGTGAAGCAGGGCTGAGATATCAGGGCTGAGGAACGGAAGGGGTGAGACCACCACAGGCGTGAGCGCTCAGGCTTCAGCGTTCAGGGGAGAGCGCCTGCTTGAGGGGTGAGGAGCGAGCGGTGAGCCCTTCTCAGGGCTGAGGCCTCAGGCTGGAGCTCTCACCTGACCGGCTGAGAGCTCACAGCCCACGCCTGTGGTGCGCCTCACCCCTTCGTTTCCTCAGGCCTCAGCGCTGAGGCCTGCTCCCATGCTGTCGCTCACCCCTCGCAGTCATTGTGCCGTTCACGGCGTTTCAGCATCGACACGGGCGTAAGCTAGGCGCGGCGGCGGGTCGCACGTAGAAGGGGTCTATGCAGACCCGCGCTCTGCGTGCATGTTGTTCTCCGTTCGCACGCCCCTCGCGTGCGCGCCTTATGTCCGCGAATTGGGAGACCGCCGTGCAGGCTACCGAATACGACGCGATCGTGGTGGGATCCGGGATTTCCGGAGGGTGGGCGGCCAAAGAGTTGACCGAGAAGGGGCTCAACGTCCTGGTATTGGAACGAGGCAAGAACGTTGAACACATCAAGGACTACGTCAATGCGGTGAAGCCGCCGTGGGCGTATCCGCATCGTGGTCGACGCACGCAGGAGGTGACCGCCCGGTACCCGGTGTTGCGGCGTGACTACCCGCTGAACGAAATGAATTTGGATTGGTGGGCGAACGACAAGGACTCACCCTACACCGAAGTCAAGCGCTTTGACTGGTTTCGCGGCTATCAAGTGGGCGGGCGTTCGCTGATGTGGGGCCGTCAGAGTTATCGACTTGGCGATCTGGATTTCGCCGCCAACGCAAAAGATGGCATCGCGACGGACTGGCCCATCCGTTATGCGGACATTGCGCCGTGGTACGAGTACGTTGAGAAGTTCGCCGGTATTTCCGGCTCTCGTGAAGGGCTCTCGCAGCTGCCTGACGGTGCCTTCCAACCCGCCATGCCGCTCAACTGCGGCGAGGAGATGGTCGCGGGGCGATTGAAGAAGCTGTTCAACGGGACACGGCGCATCATTCCCGGCCGCACCGCCAACCTCACGCAACCGCTCGACGGCAGGTACCAATGTCAGTCGCGCAATGCGTGCTGGCTGGGTTGCCCGTACGGCGGGTATTTCAGTTCGCAGTCATCCACCTTGCCTGCCGCCGTGAAAACGGGACGCATGACACTCAAGGTGTGGTCGATCGTCACCGACGTCGTGTACGATCGTGATCGGAAACGCGCGTCCGGTGTGCGTGTGCTTGACGCCATCACGCAGCAAACCACCGAGTATCGCGCGAAAATCGTCTTCCTCTGCGCCTCAACGATTAACTCCACGTGGCTGCTCATGCGCTCCGCCACGGACATCTGGCCCGGCGGGCTGGGCAGCAGCTCTGGCGAACTTGGCCACAACCTGATGGATCATCACTTCCGACTCGGCGCGCGCGGTGCGCTGGAGGGACTCGATGACAAGACCACCTACGGTCGCCGTCCAACGGGATTCTATGTGCCTCGATATCGCAACCTGTTTGGCGACAAGCGCGACTATCTTCGCGGGTTTGGCTATCAGGGGAGCGCGAGCCGCGAGGACTGGTCGCGCGCCGTAGCGGAGTTGGGCGTTGGTGGTGATTTCAAGGACGCGACCGCGCAACCCGGGGCATGGAGTATTGGCGCCACGGCCTTTGGCGAAATGCTTCCCAATCACGACAACAGGATTTCGTTGGACTCCACGACGAAAGACAAGTGGGGGCTGCCAGTCGTCAAGATCGACTGCGCAACCGGTGAGAACGAGCGCGTGATGCGCAAGGACATGACGGCGGACATGGCTGACATGCTTGAACAGTGCGGTGTGAAGAACGTGCGAACGTTTGATGACGGCTACTTCCCCGGGATGGGTATCCACGAGATGGGGACCGCGCGCATGGGCACAGATCCCAAGACGTCCGTGCTCAACAAGTACAATCAGGTGTGGGATGCCCCGAACGTCTTCGTAACCGATGGCTCGTGCATGACGTCAGCGGCCTGCCAGAACCCGTCGCTCACGTATATGGCACTGACCGCCCGTGCGGTTGACCACGCCGTCGCCGAGCTCAACCGGCGCAATCTTTAACGGGCCTCACCAATGAACAACAACATGCCGCTACCAGAAGCACACACGGAATTGCTGCATCGTCGCGAAGCCCTCAAGCGCGTGAGCGCGCTCTTTGGCGGCGTGGCGCTTGTTGGTGGGAGTGCACTGTGGACGGCGTGCAGTGGGGAACGCACGCCGCGCGAAGGCGCGACGAGCAGCGACGCAACGCTGTTCTCGGCGACTGACATCCAGCTCTTGGACGAAATCGCCGACACCATTCTTCCCACGACGGCAAAGTCGCCCGGTGCAAAGGCCGCCAAAGTCGGACCCTTCATCGCGCTCATGGTAACCGATTGTTATTCGCCGGCGGATCAGGAGATCTTCCGGCGCGGCGTCGCTGAGGTGGATGCGGCCTGTCGCACTGCGCACAACACGCCATTTATCAGCGCCACCGCCGCACAGCGTCTCGCGTTGCTAGAACGGCTCGATCGTGAGGCCAAACAGTACATGGACACACGCACGCCGGACGCGCCAGCGCATTACTTCCGCATGGTGAAACAGCTCACCCTCCTTGGCTACTTCACGTCGGAGATCGGCGCAACGAAGTCGCTTCGGTACATCGAATCTCCGGGACGATTTGACCCCTGCGTACCGTATGTCGCGGGCGAGCCAAGCTGGGCGTCACACGGGGCGTCGCTCAACGGCTAGTGCTCGGCGAGTGCTCGGCGAGTGCTCGGCTAGTGCCGAGTCACCAGACCGTATCGGCGCGCCGTGCCCGAACCAGGCGGTATGGCAATCCACACGCGGACTCCGTCCAATCCGCGCAACGCTGAGGGCAGCGAGGCAAGACGCTTGCGACCGCTGCCATCGGTGAGCTGCAGATACGGGCCTTCGGCGTTGCTTGACAGGAGACCGTCGAAGGCGGGCACACCGTCGGCACCGCGCACGATGTAGTCGGAGACGACCACATCTCTCGGTGTGACTTTGATGCCGCGAATCAGCAAGTCCAGTCCGGCGAGTTTCGAAAGGCCAGACGTGGCCATGCCGCTCATGGTGACTGTGGTCGCGCCGTTGTCGGTGCGCAGCACCACCTGTTGGGCCGGCGCCACCCCTACCAAAGTCACAATGCCACGCACCGTGTCGGCGCGTGATCGACTGCTGGTAGAGACGCCCGTGAGGCTCGCGACACCTGCTCTCGCCATGGAATCTCCGCGCGCTCGTGCTCGCGCCGTCATGGCTTCCACGCCCGTCAGTACGCGCCCCACAGCAGGAGCCGCCGCCGAGCTGTCTGGAAGAGGACTGGTTGACGATCGAGACAACTTTGTCTTTGCGTCAAGCCGCACGGAATCGAACAGCTGCGGTCGACGCTCCGCCTGTAAAAAGAGCGAGTCTCCTTTCAGCGCAAGCGTGTCCAGCCCTTCGACGTCACCACTGATCGTGACGCTTCCGTCGGAGCGCGCGCACGCTGAGGCGGCGAGCAGACCCACGCACAGTACGGCTCGCAACATCAATGCATCGCGCGCGACCGAGGGAGGAAAGATTCGAGCTGTTGTCATGGCTGGTCTTGTCAATACTAGTGCGACGCGCGTCGGCGTCAAATTGGAATCTTGGCGAGAACGCCTGAGACCGCTACCGGGAGGTGACACACTGACAACGTCGACTCGCGCGACGGCGTGTGGCGTACAATGGCTCGGCCGCGGCGTGTGGCGCAGAAATTGCTATCACACATCGTGACGTTGGGATGGCGGTGACCCTGACAGCGCAGGAGACGCCGATGCACACCGCAAGCACGACTGTTACGGCACCGGCCCCTGACGGTGACGATCCCCTCTGCAAGGCGTCAACCTCGGCAATGCACGACTCTCCGATCGAAACGGCACGCGCGACGTGGGCGGAAGCGAACGCATTGGGTCTCGCTCATGGCGCCGCAGGTGATTGGCCTGGCGCGTATGCGGCGTTCTCAGACGCGGCGGGAGCGCTCCTGACCGAGAACGACACCACGTCTCGCGAAGCATTGGCCGTTGTGCACAACAATCTGGCCCATGCCAGTTTCCGCCTCGGACGGGCCGATGAAGCACTTCGTCATGCGCAGAGCGTATACGACTTGCGAGTCGCGCTCGCCGGAGACGATAGCATTACGGTCGCGCGTGTGCGCTCGGATCTTGCGGTCATGCTGTGCCGCACCGGTCGCTTTGCCGAGGCGCAAGAGGTCATCGGTGGCGCCATTCAGGGCGTTCAACGCGCCGCCGGTGACGAGGACGAGCGACTGATTCCACTTTTGGAAACGAGCGCGCGGATCGCCATGGCGGCAGGCCAACCTGCGAACGCAGAACCGATGTTGCTGCGGTTGCACGCCTTGCAGTCTGAGCATCAGCAATCCACGGCAACATCGGAGGCGTTGCTTGCCCGGGTGGCACGCGCACGCAACTCGCCGAACGCGACGCCCGTCTCTGTCACGCCCTTGCCGTTCACACCGGTCAGCGCCGTACCAATCGTTGCGACACCGACGCACGCTCCGTTGACACCGCTGCGCGCCGCGCCTGCGTCGGCGCCCCACGCCGGCCTGCCCGCCGTTGGCGACCCAGAGGCGAAGGACACGTCTCCCCTCGCGATGATCGGCTTCGACTTCGAGCTCGCCGATGACCCACGGAAGGCACCGGCACCGCCAATCTCACCTGCACCAAAATCACCGCTGGGATTCGACGTCGAGTACGGCACGCCGCAAGAGCCAATCATCCCGAACTTCGAGACGATGGAAGCGGGACCACTGCTCGCGCCGCCAATTCGAACGTCGTTGCTGGGATCCTCGGGCAGCCGCCGCACACCCGTTGTTGTCCCGACCCCCACACGGGGCAATCAAGCGGTGGTCGCGCCAAACGGCTCGCGACGCGTCAGCGTCAGTGACGGGCCGAGGGCTCCTGAATCCCGAGCTGCCGAGGCACCGATGCGCGACGGCGTCGTTGTCGACTCGCGCGCCAAAGCACGCAACGGACGCGCGGTCGCGCCTCGCACGCAGCGAGGATTCCTGATCGCCCTAGCGATTGCCGCGGCTGCGACCGCGGCGGCCTACGGGTGGTTCGTGGTACTGCCGCGCGGGTAGCGCAAAGCACGCGCAAAGCACGCGCAAAGCACGCGGAAAGCACGCGCACGCGCACGGTTCCGTCGCATATTTCCCGCAAGCGTGGTCAGTACATTGTGTCTCCTTGGCACCAACACGCGAAACGTGGCATTCGGCAACACGTCGCTGACGGTCCCTTCTATCTCGATCGAGTCCTGCTTGCTCATGAATGCGATACTCGCGCGCTCACGTGTTCTGCGGCCGCGCCCGTCGCGGCCGCCCACTGCAGGAACATGTTATGCCTGATCAGCTGGATGGCCAGTCTGTTCTGCTGGTGGGGCCCGGGTGGCTTGGCGCCCCAACGGCGCGGGCCCTCAGCTCCCGAGGCGCTCGGGTCTGGACGCTGCGACGCAGCCCCTTCGTGGCGGAGCGCGGGGGCGAACCGCGCGCGCCATCCGCGGAGGGCCCGGTTGCGCTCCAAGGGGATATCAGAGATCCGGCGGCAGCGAGTGGTTGGGGCAGAGCCCTGCCCGCAACGCTGGACGCGATCGTCGTCTGTCTGGCGCCCTCGCGTGGCGCCGGAGACACCCATGAGACCACCTACGCGGCCTCGCTCGAAGCCGCCATGCGACTGGCCACCTCCCGCTGCTGCCGAGCGCTCGTGTACACGTCAAGCACGGGGGTCTACGGACGAACGGACGGGGGCATCTCCCATGAAGACGACGTGATCGTGGCAGCTGACCCGAAACAACACGCGCTGCTCGCCGCCGAAGCGGCACTCCGCGCGCCACAGCACGCCACCACCGTCACGCGGACCATCTTGCGCGTCGCCGGGCTGTACGGACCGGGTCGCGACCCCGCGCCGCGGTTTGCCGCCGTGCCTGTTGATCAGGCACTCGATGTGTGGTGCAATTTTTCCTGGCGCGACGATGTGGTCGCTGCGATCGTGCAACGCGTGAGCGACCCGGACCCCGCATACGAGGCGCGCGTCTTCAACTGCGCCGACGGGACACCTCTGCGCACATCGGCCATTGCGCGCGCACTTGGAGCGCCCGACGCCCCCTCGCCCCTTCGCACCGACAATACCATGATGCCCAGACGATCCAATCAGCAGATCCACGTAGCGCCACTGCTGGCAACCGGATGGCGTCCGAGCATGCCCTCGGTGCTCCACGGATTGCGGGCGCTGGGACACGGTGTGGCAGGCCTCGCGTCGGAGGTCGTGCCATGACCGGCGAGTCGCTGCCGGCTTCGACACACGGTCCGTACGGTCCCCGCACGAAGCAGGTGCGTGATTTTCTGGTTCGATTTGCCGGCTTGGGTGCCCACGCGCGCGCTGACGTTGTCGCGCGTTACGACGCCGTGTCGAATACGCCGGCATTCATGGCGGCTGAGTCGATACTGGGCGAGACCATCGCGCGCGCCGGTCTGCTGGACGCGCGCGACGCGCTTGCCGGCCCACTCCTGCAACTTGTGCGTGCCCCAGACGCGGTGCCGGTCGCCGAGCACGTGTCCGGCGAACACGACGTCGTGCTTGACGCGATCGCCGAACCCGCGCTGGCCGCCTTGCTCGCGATTCTCACCGAGGAACTGGTCGACCCGGACATCACGCGCCAATTGTACGCGCCGTTCTTCGAGGCCATACCGCGCTCGCGGAGCGTTCGTTGACCCTCGACGCCCGCGTGCGCCGCGGGGTTGGCGACCGGTCGATCGTTCCTTACGAGATCGTATCCTCGCGGGCGCCGGCCACAAGCTGGAATCGCGGAATCACCGCCTGGAAGGCCGAGCCATCATCGCGCACGAATCGATAACTCCCTTCCATGTAGCCGTGCGGTGATTTGAGCACACAGAACGACCGGT
Organism: Gemmatimonadaceae bacterium; assembly: GCA_031421995.1. Taxonomy (GTDB): domain Bacteria; phylum Gemmatimonadota; class Gemmatimonadetes; order Gemmatimonadales; family Gemmatimonadaceae; genus Gemmatimonas. The sequence continues at coordinate 25,216 of JANOPS010000673.1, read as the reverse complement.
ACTCGTGTACTTGACCGGGCAGCAAGTGCGGCTGTTCGCCCACCACCCCTTCGCCCTCCACGACCGTGTCGCCAGCCGATTCGTCGTGAATCAACCAGCGGCGTGAGCGAAGCTGCGCCGCTTGATCGCCGATATTCTCGATGCGAATCTGGTAGGCGAAGACAAACTGGCCAAGCATGGGATTTGAGCGTTCCTGCAGATAGACCGGTCGCACCGTGATGCGGATGCCAGCCGTGATGCGATAGTAAAACGGCACGCGTTCAGCGGCCATCGGGTCGTCCTCGAGGTAATACGGTTGGTACGTGTGATGAGCGGGCCGCACTGCCTGACTTCTGAGCGTCTAACAACAGGGTGGCCGGCTCGCTCTCAACCCCGACGCGATTCAGGGTACGAACGGTGACTTGCGACGGTGCGGGGTCCATGGCCAGCGCCATCGTGGTTTGCGTACCGGCAAGCACCCGACTGGTCCACCCTTCAGTGGTGCGCACCTGCACCAGCCATTGCCATGGAGCCGTCCCTTTGCCAACGGTTCCAAGCGCCAACGACGTTCCCGATCGCTGCGTGGTGACGGCAATCGCAGGAGTCGGCGGCGCGATCGCGCGCAACCATGGCGTTGCAGGGACCAACGCCAGATTCGCGTACGGTCCCTCTTTAAGCGCGTCGTTCATGCCCGCCTGATTCTGGAGAAACGACTTCATGCTGAAATGCACGTTCCCCGTGGCGCCGGGCTGTTCGCGGGTGACGCGAATTTGCTCGACTAACTCGGAAACGGGAAACGCGCTCGCGCCGGAAGCGCCAGCGCGCGACGAAAAATTACCGGGCCACAGGTGGCGCGCCTGCGTGTTCTCCTCAACCCACCACTGCAGCAACGCGGGATAGGCCTGCGCGACTTTCGTGGTTGGCCAATACAGCTGAGGCGTGAAGTAGTCGACCCACCCCTCACGCAACCACTTCCGCGCGTCGGCATAGAGCTTCTGGTACGCATCGAAGCCGCGCACCTGCGCGGGAAATCCCGGCCGCCAGATACCAAATGGGCTCACGCCAAACCGTACCCACGGTTTCACCTGATGAATGCCGTCGTGCAAGGCTTGCACCAGGAGGTCCACATTCCGCCGACGCCAGTCGTCGCGGGCGAGCGTTCCCCCGCCCGTCCGATATCGCTGCCAACTGGGCTCATCAGGGAACGGGATTTCGCGGCCGCGCTTCGTGTTTTCGGGATACGGATAGAAATAGTCGTCGATGTGCACGCCATCGATGTCATATCGCGTGACCACATCGAGCACCACCTCCAGCGTGCGTGCGCGTACAACGCTTTCTCCCGGATCCATCCAGAGATACCCACCGTAGGATTTCACCAACGACGGATTCGTACGGGCGATATGGGTCGGCGAGAGCGCGCTCTTGGCATCAGTGAAACGCGCACGATACGGATTGAACCATGCATGCAGTTCCAGGTTCCGGGCGTGCGCTTCTCGCACGGCAAACGCGAGCGGATCCCAATACGGCTCCGGCGCTCGCCCCTGCACGCCGGTCAGGTATTCCGACCACGGTTCGATCGCGGACGCATAGAGCGCATCGGCCGCAGGACGCACCTGAAAGACGACGGCGTTGAGCTTGAGCTCGGCCGCACGGTCGAGCAGCACGAGGAGTTCCTGTTGTTGCGCGGCGGTGGACAGTGTGCGTTTCGACGGCCAGTCGATGTTGGCCACCGACGCCACCCACACCCCTCGGAATTCGCGCGCGACCGCCGGCGCGTCCACACCTGCGCCTAGGCGCACACCCGGCGTGCTTCCGGGCGCACGTTCACCGCGACGGGTCCCTGCACGAGTCCCGGACCGCGTCGCGGTTGCCGGTACGCCCGCCGTTCCCGCGGGCTTCTCGACCGACGCGGTGCCGGTTGGCGGAGCAGCATCGCTCACTGAGCCGCTCGCAGGCGGCGCAGCGGGGCTCGGCGTCGGTGGATCGACCATCACGACCGGGCGGCAGGCGACGATGAGCGCAGCGGCCAATCCCGCGGCGAACACGGAGCCACGAACGCACGACCGCATCGCACGGCGCACCGTTGTCGGGCTCAGGCTCCGCATCACGCTCCGCATCACGCTCCGCATTACGCTCCTCATCAGGCTCCTCACCGCGTGCCGATGAGTGAAGACGCGCTATCGCGTTCGGCGGTCATGGCGCGCAAGACATCGCCCGCGCGCCGCGCCGCTTCGGCAATCCTGTCAGGCGACTGAATAAACGAGATGCGAAAGAACCCTTCGCCGCCTTCGCCGAAGCCAGATCCCGGCAGTACGATCACGCCGGCCTCTTCGCGTAAACGATCAGCAAAGTTCTTGCTCGCGATCCCCGACGGCAGCGGCATCCACAGATACATGGTGGCCTGTGGCGTCTGGGCCGAAAACCCGTTGGCACGAAAAGCCGCGACCGCCGCATCGCGTCGTTCCTGGAATACGGCCACGTTGCGTGGGACGAAGTCCGCCCAGCTGGCGAGTGCGGCAACGCCGGCCGCCTGAATCCCCATATACTGACCGGTATCAGTGAACGCTTTGACCTTGGCAAGTGCGCCGGCAAGCTCGGGCTTCGCGACCGCCCATGCGCACCGCCACCCTGTCATGTTGTACGTCTTGGAGAGCGAGTGAAATTCGATCGCCACGTCGCGTGCCCCATCAATCTCGAAGATACTGGGCGGCACATATCCGTCGAATCCCATCTCGGAATACGCGTTGTCGTACACAAGCAGGATGTCGCGATCGTGACAGACCTGCACGACACGCTGCAAATAGTCCAGCGGTGCAATCGCTGCCGTCGGATTGTTGGGGTAGTTCAAATACAGAATCCGCGCGCGTCGCAATACGTCGTCGGGAATCTCCTCAACATCGACGAGGAAATTGGTCCGGGGTCGCAGCGCGTAGATGTATGGCGTGGCGTCACTCAGCAGCGTACCGCCGAGGTACGCCTGATAGGCGGGCTCAGGAATGATGCCGATATCGCCCGGTCCGACGAACGCGAAGGCCACGTGGGCCAGTCCCTCTTTGCTGCCCAGCAGCGGGACGATCTCGGTCATCGGATCAAATCGCTGCCCAAACCTGGTGTGCATCCATGCCGTGATGGCCTCACGATACGGGACATGCCCGAGGCCAAAGCCATACCGTTGCAACGCGGGCTGCTCAGCCGCGCGCTGCAACGCCGCCACCGCCGCCGGCGGTGGCGCCAGATCCGCATCACCGGCACCCAAATCGATGACGTCGACGCCCGCCTCAAGCAACGCCCGCTTTCGTGCAGGGATGTGCGCGAGCGGATACGCTGGAAGCGAGGCGAAGCGGGCTGAGAAGGTTGGCATGCGGAAATGGAGGTGTGAACGGATTACGACGTCGGCGGATTGAACTGCGCGTGCTGCGCTTCGATCCATGACTTGTGATACGTGGCATCCTCGAGCGGCGCTGCAGCCATGGCGACTCGTAGCGGCTTGAAGCTGTCCATCATGACCGCCAGTTCGTTGGTGTACTTGGCACCAATCGACGCCTCCGTACGGCCGGGATGCGGACCGTGCGCCAGCCCATCCGGATGGTGCGTGACCGAGCCGTACTCAATCCCCTTACGACTCATGAACTCGCTCGACGCGTAGAACAAGACTTCGTCGGAATCCACGTTGCTGTGGTTGTACGGCGCGGGTACCGCCTGCGGGTCGAAGTCAAATGGACGCGGGCAAAAGGAACAGATCACAAAGCCATCACCTTGAAACGTCTGATGGACCGGTGGCGGTTGATGGATGCGTCCGACGATCGGCTCGAAATCGTGAATACTGAACGCCCACGGGTAGAAGTAGCCGTCCCACCCGACGACATCGAACGGATGGTGGTCGAGGACCAACTCATTGATCGCGTTGTACTGCTTCACGAGCACCGGAAATTCGCCGCGCTCATCGCGCGGATCGCGATGCTGCGGACGACGGATGTCGCGCTCGGAGAACGGCGCGCCTTCCAGCATCTGTCCGAAGTCATTGCGATACCGCTTGGGCGTGCGCACGTGGCCGCGACTTTCGAACACGAGAAGCTTGGTTTTGCCGGCTGCGGCGTCGAGCTGCCACTGGTGGGTGGTATTGCGCGGGATCACCACGTAATCGCCAGAGCGATACGGCAGGTCGCCGAACACCGAGCCCAGCACCCCCGCGCCCTCGGCGACATACACCACCTCGTCAGCTTGACTATTGCGATAGAAATGGCGGTCCGTGGTATCGGGCTCGACGTAGAGCATTCCCACGTCGCTGTTGAAGAGCAACGGGATTCGGTCAAGGGTCGCCGACCCACCAGTCGCCACCCTCGACGTAAGAAAATGTCGATGGCGCAGCGACGTGCTGTCATCCGCGGCCCACACCACATCGCGAATCTTTCTCGCAGACGTGTAGGTGGTCGGAGGATGCACATGGTAGAGGAGCGACGAGTTCCCGACAAACCCCTCATGCCCCATCAGCTCTTCGGCATACAGCCCGCCGTCAGGGCGACGAAAGACGATATGCCGTTTGCGCGGGATGCTGCCAAGCGTGTGGTAGATGGGCATGGGCGACTCAGAGGTTGCCGCGAAGCGCTTGCTCGCGTTCGATAGACTCGAAGAGGGCCTTGAAGTTCCCTTTCCCAAAACTCTTCGCGCCCTTGCGCTGAATGATCTCAAAGAAGAGGGTCGGCCGATCTTCCACCGGCTTCGTGAAGATCTGCAGCAAGTACCCGTCGGGATCACGATCAACCAGAATGCCAAGCTTGGCCAGCTCGGCGATCGGTTCATCGATTACACCGACGCGTGACTGGAGCTCGTCGTAATACGACGTCGGGATCGACAGGAACTCTACGCCGCGGTCGCGGAGTGCCGTGACGGTGGCCAGAATATCATCCGTCGCGAGCGCCATGTGTTGTGCGCCGGGGCCCCCGTAGAAATCCAGATACTCCTCGATCTGCGACTTCTTCTTGCCCGACGCGGGCTCGTTGATCGGGAACTTGATCTTGTCGTTTCCATTCGACATGACCTTCGACATCAGCGACGAATATTCCGTACTGATATCGCTGTCATCGAAGGTGATCAGATTGCGGAATCCCATGACATCGGCATAGTACGCCACCCAGCGATTCATCTGCCCCAACTCCACGTTGCCGACGCAGTGATCGACGTACTTGAGACCGACGCCTGCCGGCTGGTAGCGAGGCGCGACCGGCACAAATCCGGGCAGAAACAGGCCGCGGTAGTTCGTGCGCTCGACCAGCGAGTGAATGGTATCGCCGTAGGTGCCGATCGCCGCGATGACGACGTGACCGTCGGCGTCCTCGACCCGCTGCGGCTCGCGTATGGGGATAGCGCCTCGCGCGATCGCCGTCGCATAGGCCTGCCGCGCATCATCGACCCAGAGCGCATAGTCCTTCACCCCATCACCGTGACGGTGCACATGCTCGGCAATCGGCGACTGCGTGGAGAGCGCCGTGGTGAGCACGAGGCGGATCTTGCCCTGTTGCATGAGATAGCTGGAACGCTCGCGAATCCCCGTCTCCGGACCGGAGTACGCCACCAGCTGATACCCAAAGGCCGCGCGGTAATAGTGACTGGCCTGCTTGGCATTGCCCACGTACAACTCGACGTAGTCGGTGCCATTGATCGGAAAGGCATCGTGCTCGATTCCAACTTCAGGCGCGATAAGCGTCGCCATAAGCCCCCCAGGAGTGAGTGAAATTCAGATAGGAACGGAACCCAGTTCTCATGCTGAACGACTCAGATGTGGGAACGCGGCAACGCGCCGATCCACGCGCGCGCCCGCTGGTCCTCAGTCTCGCGAAGTAAGCGGCTGTTCATCCTGAAAAGATAACCGCCAAGACCCCCGAGAGGCGGATCCGAGAGGCCGATCCGAACGCACGAATCCGGAAACCCGGGGATCAGTACCCGGCCAGCTCGTTCAGCCCCGCGAACAGGCCCAACGCCTCGGGGTTTGCCAGGGCGTCGGCATTCTTGACAGCCCGACCGTGGACGATGTCGCGGACCGCAAGCTCCGTGATCTTGCCGCTGATCGTCCTGGGAAGATCATCCACCGCCACAATGACACGCGGCACATGGTGTGGACTCGCATACTCCCGGATACGCGCCCGGATGCGATCGGTCAGTGCCTCCGAGAGCCGCGCTTCCGGCCGGAGCCTGACGAACAGCACCACGCGAGACTCGTCCGCTGCCAGCGCCGACCGTTGCTCGATGACCAACGACTCGAGGACCTCTTCGATCTGCTCGACTTGCCGGTAGATCTCCGCCGTCCCAATGCGCACGCCACCCGGGTTCAACGTGGCATCGCTGCGTCCGTGAATCACGACGCCATCGTGCGCGGTGATTTCCGCCCAATCACCGTGTCGCCATACCCCTGGGAAATGCTCGAAATAGGCGGCTCGGTACAAGCGCTGGTCGGGATCGTTCCAGAAGGCGACAGGCATGCTCGGAAACGGCGCCGTGCACACCAGCTCACCGGCCGCGTTCCGGACGGGACGGCCCTCGGCGTCGAACACCTCCACCGCCATGCCCAAACCGCGCATTTGCAGCTCGCCGCGATAGACTGCTCCGGTCGGGTCACCCAGCGCAAAGCAACTGACGATGTCGGTGCCGCCGCTGATGCTGGCTAGGCGTACATCGCTCTTGATCTCGCGATACACAAAATCGTAGCTGTGCGCGGCCAACGGACTCCCAGTCGACAAGATGGCCGTGAGCGATGACAAGTCAAACCGCGCCCTTGGCAGGATCTGTTGTTTCTCGAGCATGGCGAGATACTTGGCACTCGTGCCGAACACCGAGACGCGCTCGGCCTCTGCCATCCGCCACAGAATGGCCGCATCAGGCGCGAGGGGCGCACCGTCGTACAACACGATCGTGGCGCCAGCAGCCAGCCCCGACACCAACCAATTCCACATCATCCAACCACAGGTCGTGAAGTAGAACAGGACATCACGATCGCCAACGTTGGTATGCAGCGCGTGCTCCTTCCAATGTTGCAGGAGCGTGCCACCGGCGCCATGCACCAGGCACTTCGGCAGCCCCGTCGTCCCCGACGAATAGAGCACATACAGGGGATGATCAAACGGCAACCGCGTGAAGGTTGGCCCGCTCGCATCCGCATGACGCGCCAAGGCCTCGTCGAACCGTTCAGCCTTCGGGATGGCGGACAGATCCGGACGCTCGTCTAGCCATGAGACGATCCAGGCGGCGCGGATTGATGGAATGGCTTCGACCACTTCGCGAATGCGCTCGCGGCAATCGATGCGCTTGCCGGCGTATCTGTACCCGTCGGCCGCAATCAGCAGCACTGGCTCGATCTGCCCGAATCGATCCAGCACACCCTTGGTCCCGAAATCCGGCGAGCACGATGACCAGATCGCACCGAGTGAAGAAGTCGCGAGCATGGCCACGATCGCGTCGGTCAGGTTGGGTAGGTACCCGACCACCCGGTCTCCGACCGAGACGCCCAGGTCACGCATCGCCGACGCCGCCTGCGCCACGCGCTTTGCCAGATCAGCAAAACTCGTGCGCTGTCGAGGGCCGTCTTCGTCCCACGACACGATCGCCGGCGCATTATCGCGCCGACGCAGCAGATGCTCCGCGAAATTCAGCCGCGTCTGCGTAAACCACCGCGGTCCGAGTCCATCCTCCGGAGGCGCCATACGCGCGCCCCCGTGGAGCACCTCATGCCACGGTGCGTCCTCGGGTCCGGGCCCATCGGCCATGATGTCCGCGGCCTGCCAACACGCCGCCCAAAAGGCCTCGGGATGTGCCACTGACCACTCGTACAGGCGATGCGCATCGGTGACGGTACGAGGGGCGATGCCGCGTGACACCAGCGATTCGCGAAAACGCGACATCCGCGTCGCCGCGACTGTCCTCGGGCTCGGTGTCCAGATCGGCACATCAGCCGCTCCTCCGGTCACACCGACGCCCTCTCGCGCGCCAACTTGACCGCGCCGCATAACGGGCCATGCTGTTCGCAATACCACCCGTGTCGATCGTGGTATACCAGATGCGGACTATCGCTCGGTCGCGATCGCACGCGGACCAAGTGCTCCACGCCGGTACGCATTCCAACAACCGCCTTCGGGTCGAGTAACTCGACCACCGGCGTCACCGGAAACAGGTCCAATTGTGTGGACACGTAGAGTGCTGTGTCCTCTGACTTCATGCGCGCGGAACGTGCCACTCGACTTGCCACCCAGCGAAGGCGTCAACCCCGTACTCCCCCAGGGAGCATTATACTGCACGAACCGCGAGATGCTTAGGCGTCTCTGTGCTAGCTTATCACCACATGACCGACCCCGTGACCGTTCCCCGCGACGGCCAAGACGCTTCGGCGCCCCCCGCCCCCGCGCGATCTTCACGAAGCTGGCTTCGCGCCGGCGAAAAAGCCCCACAGCCACGTCGACGTCGCCCACTGGTCCGCGTCTTACTCGCGCTCAGCAGCGGCACCGCACTGATCGTGGTGGTTGGCCTCGTCGCCGCCGCCGCGTTTGTCCCGCCGATCGGCGCGCGCCGCGCCGCCCGAGCACTCGCCGACAGGGAACTGCGCGCGCAGCTCCAACCGAGTGAAACCGTGGTGGCGAGGGTCTTCGCGTCGCAGCGACGTTGGACGGATATGTACCGGGAATCGTACGGCGTAGTCGCGGCCACAAGTCAGCGCGTGCTGTACGTCGGCGCACCACCCACGCCACTGCTGCGCCCTCGCGAGGACGGTCCCGAAGAACTCCTGGTCGAAAGCTATCCGTACGACGCGGCGTTCACCCTCGAACCCACCACGCTCTTGCGAGGATTGGCGCGCGGGCTGGCATTGCGCACGCCGGAAGCGAACGTTGGCTTTCTGGTCGACGACAGATCCTGGACCGATGCCGTGGCCGTCTCACGTGCCAGCGCTGATGCGCGACGCGTGGTGACGCAAAACGACGCGGCCTTCGTCGAGAGTTCTCGGGCGCCGCTCCCGACCGCCGCGGTGTACGTCACGCATGTCGTGCAACGCGGTGAAACGCTGACAGCGTTGGCCCGCCGCTACGGCACGTCACCGGATGTGTTGCGACAACTCAATCAATTGTCATCCGACAATATTCGCAGCGGTCAGCGGCTGCGCGTTCCCCGCGTGGACGCCGTTCCCTGAACCAGCGGAGACGCCGCCCACGCACAGGGGTCATTACTGCCCCAAGACGATCGCAAACACGAGTGGCGCGACGATGGAGGCATCGGACTCAATGATGAACTTCGGTGTCTCGATCCCCAGTTTGCCCCACGTGATCTTCTCGTTCGGCACCGCCCCGGAATACCCGCCGTAACTGGTGGTCGAATCGCTGATTTGACAGAAGTACCCCCACAGTGGGACCTCTTCACGCTTCAAGTCCTGATGTAGCATGGGGACGACACAAATCGGAAAATCTCCCGCGATGCCGCCGCCGATCTGGAAGAAACCGATGGTCGTGTCCTTGGTCGCCTGCGTGTACCACTCCGCCAGGAACATCATGTACTCAATGCCGCTGCGCACCGTGTGCACGTTCTTGATGTTGCCATCAATCACGTGCGATGCGAAAATGTTGCCCGTGGTTGAGTCTTCCCAGCCCGGCACAATGATCGGCAAATTCTTCTGCGCGGCGGCCAGCATCCACGAGTTCTTTGGATCGATCTGGTAGTATTGCTCCAGCGACCCGCTCAGCAGGATGCGATACATGAACTCGTGCGGAAAGTACCGGACGCCCGCCTGATCGGCGGCCATCCACTCATCGAGAATGGCCTTTTCAATGCGACGGATCGCCTCGCCCTCGGGAATGCAGGTGTCGGTCACCCGATTCATGTGCTTTTCCAACAACCGCTGCTCGTCCTGCGGCGTGAGGTCGCGATAGTTCGGCACGCGCTCGTAGTGATCGTGCGCCACGAGGTTGTAGATATCTTCCTCGAGATTGGCACCCGTGCAGGTGATGGCGTGCACCTTTCCCTGGCGAATCATCTCGGCGAGCGAAAGCCCGATTTCGGCCGTACTCATCGCGCCCGCGAGCGTGACCATCATCTTCCCGCCGCCGCCGAGGTGGGCGACATATCCATCGGCGGCGTCGATCAACGCGGCCGCGTTGAAGTGACGATAGTGGTGACGAAGAAACGCGGAAACCGGCGCCGACGGCGACTGTGACATATGCGGGACTCGGGAGTTGGCGAGCAAGGAGCCGTCGAAGAAGCGGTCGACGGCGTACAACAGCGACGACGCTTCAGCGCCGTCGCCAACCGCGCGCAATCTAGCGCGTTACCGCAGCGACGTGTGAGCCGCTACCGGACGCTCCCCTACCTCGCTCGACGCGTGGTCGATGCGCTGCGCCGTGCGCTCCTGGGTCGACAGGGCGCGGGAACCACGCAGGCCGAGCCAGGTGGCGCCGATGCCGAGCGTGGTCGCGACGACGCCATGGCCCGTGGCGAGCGCAAGCACGGCGAGGAGGACGGCAAGGATGGCAACGAGCCTCATCGATCCGCCGGCGGCGTCGCGCACATCGAACCGCTGCGTCGCCGCCTGTTGCGCCGCGCCCCATCCTTCACCCGAGTGCTCCGCGTCGTGTGGCGCGTCGTGTGGCGCGTCGTGTGGCACGTCGCCTGGCGCGAACGTCGCCGGGTGTCTGCCACGCTCGGAGAGCTGTACCCGATCCGCCGACTGCTCACCTGCGGCCGGAGCGAGGCGCAGCGAGGCATCGGCGGCCCGCGAACCCGAAGATTCCTCGAGGAGTCCAAGGCCAAGCCGAATGGCGGCGAGCGGGCCGCGCTCGACGTCTCCCTGCACCACACCCGGCAGCGCCCCCTGCACCATCCTCTCCGTCGCGAGGGCGCTCAAACCCAAGGCGTCGGTTGTCGTTGACGCGGCGCCGCGGATGATCGCGAGGAGCAACCTGCTGACGGGCTCGCGGGCGACGTGGCGCTGGCGCTGCACCACGAGTCGTGCGTCCTCACACCGTCCTTGGCCGAGCATCGGCACGATCTGCTCGACCATGCGCGACAGTGGGGATGTGGTCTCCGCATCCTCGAGCCCCGCGTGGGCGGCGATGGTCACCAAGACAACTCGTGCGGCGTGCGCTTGTTCCGCTGACATCGCATTGGCGAGGGCGCCGCCCGCGCTGAGGGCGCGGAGCACGCTTCGCGCCTCCTGCGCGATCTCTGACATCGCCACCTTTCGGTGCGCGAGGCGCGCACCGAGCCGCTCCAGCGCAGCGGAGGCGAGGTCGGTGGCCTCGGCAGGCAGCAGCGCGCCCGCGCCCTGCTCGTCGGGGGTCGTTCGCGCGGGCGCTTCGGCGGCCGGATCGGGAACGTGCTCCAGGACCGCGTCGTCGTATCGCGCGTCGGTGGCGTCAATCTCCATTCCGCGCGACCGACGGCGCGTGTCGTCGGCCCTCTGGGCGGCAAGGGCCCCGCGTCCCCAGACCAGTGCCGGATGGTCAGGCGCACTACCCCACACGCGCAAGAGCGCCGTCTCGGCCGAATGCGCATCCCCCGCTTTCGCCTGCAGCAGGGCGTGCTGGACCTGCAAGACCGGCTCGAACGGGGACTGGGACATGGCGACCTGCAGCGAGGCCCGTGCACCGCCGAAGTCACCGATCGTCATGCGCGCCAACGATTGCAGAAATGACAGGGCGCTGGAGGAGGGACGCACGCGCAATCCATCGCCCGCCACACGATCAGACTCGGCCGGCATTCCAAGGGCGCAGAGCGCTCCACTTCGCAGGTACCAACCCTCCTCGGTTTGCTGAGCCCCATCCCAGATGCCGTCAAGCGCGGCAAGGCTGTCGCCGGGTCGACTCCGCAAAAGAGCCTGACGTGCCTGTTCAAGCCCAACCTCCAGTGCCACGCCCCCTGTGGCAAGTCGACCGGCTACCCGGTCCGTCGTGCCCAATACATGCAGTGGATCGAGTCCGCTCCCTTGGAGCGGCCTCTCCGCCGTTAGGGACGACGACGTGGCGGACGACGACGTCGCACCTGTCGGATCAGGATCTGGCCGGGCGCCGCGCGTGAGGGCACGCCCCGGCGGCACCGACGCTCCCGCCGGAGAGGGAACGGGCGGTGCTGCGGGCCGATCGATGGACGAGAGGCCGCGAAGGTTGGCGCTCACGCTAGCGCTTCAATCAACGCTTCATCCATGGTGATTCGGCTGTAGCCAGCGAAGACTTCAAACCATCGATACGCACCGCCCTCCCGGTCGAGGATCAACCGTCGACGCGTCACGCTGTGTTCGTAGAGGCGAAGTTCTCCCACATCGGCTGGGCCAGCGATGAAGCCGATGAACCAGAATGCGGCAGTGGCACGTATACCGTCGTCGCCAAACTCAGACGAAAGCGCGCGTTGCAGGGGAGCCCAATCGGGCGGGCGATAGTCTGAAGGTATGTGCACGTGGATTGCCCAGTGGACGCCTCCCACCATCGGCCGTCACGATTCGTCACGTGCATGGCGCGCGTCATTCAAACGTGCGCACAACGACGCCCCTGAAGTTGCCTGCCAGTCGCCTGCCAGTCGCCTACGCGCGACGCGTTACGACCAACTAGGCGCCGAGGTAGGGAGGCTGCGGTGGAGGCGTCGTATCGCGCGTCGCTGAATGGGCCGTGTGCGCTGTGATAAAGCGCACCGTATCCCGCAACGACTGGTCGGCTTCTGGCAGCACGGCAGCAAAGAACTGCCACACGTGTGGGACGCCGTGCCACAGCCGCAGCTCCACCGCCACCCCAAAGTCACGAGCTCGTTGTGCGACGCGAATCGCGTCGTCACGGAGCACCTCATCGAGGCTGGCGTGAATGAGCATTGGCGGCATGTCGTGATACGCTCCATACAGTGGCGACAAGTGCGGATTGCGCGGATCCGCATCCCCCACATAGAACACCGACGCTCGCCGAATCGTGATGCCCGCGAACATCGCACACCGATCCGAGTTCTCGTCGAGTGACGCACCCGTCAATGCGAGGTCTGTCCACGGACTGAAGGTCACGACGGCCGCAGGCATCGGACGACGATCATCACGCAAGGACAACGTGAGGGCGAGGGCCAATCCACCGCCAGCAGAGTCGCCGGTGACTACAATGCGGGAGGGGGCTATGCGCAGCGTGTCTACGAGATAGTCGTACGCGGCGCGCGCATCGAGGAGCGCCGCCGGGAACGGGTGCTCCGGCGCGAGGCGATAGTCTGGGACATAGGCACTCCCCTGCATGCGCTGCACGAGGGAGCCGACCAGCGGCCGGTGGGTCTCCGGCGAGCAGGCAATGTAGCCGCCGCCGTGGAGGTACAACAACACCGGAGCATCCGCGGCGGCGCGCTGGCTGGTGACGAACTCCCCACCCGGCCAGAGCCCCTGCTTCAGCAGCGTGCGTGTCGTGGCTCCCGTCGCGTGCGCCATCCAGCGGCGCGGAGCGCGAGGCCGACCCATCTCCCGCCGAATGAACGTCGGATCGATGGGCCTCAGCGCGTGCGGCCGCATGCGCGCGCGGACCAGCAAATGCACCAGACGCGACTGCCAACTCGGATCGGCGGGCAAGGAGTGCTCAAGGTCGAAAGACATCCCGTAAGCTACAACCGGACCCCTACCCGCTGTGAGACGCGGTGCTCTGCCGTCCGAACTACGCGCCGACTTGCTGCTCGACCCGATCGCGATAGTGCCGACTCAGCCGCAGCCGCGTGCCGTCTTCCAGCAGGACGACGTAGTCGCCCGAGAACCACTGCTGCATCTCCCGCACCCGATTGAGATTCACGATCGTGGAACGATGAATGCGGGCGAACAGCCGCGGATCGAGTGTTTCTTCAAGATGACTGATCCGATCGCGAATCGTATGCGAGACCTTTCCGACGTGCAGTCGCACGTAGTTGCGATCGGCTTCAATCCAGTCGATCTCTGTCGTTTTCACAAAGAACATGCGCCCGTCGGCCTTGACCAGAATCCGGCTGGCGAAGCTGGTGGCCGTGGCTGGCACGGCCATCGTCGCGGTGGCTGGGTGTACCTGCCCGTTGGTCCCCATACCGCGCAGCCCTCCCACATCAGCGCGAGCCAACGCGCCATCTGTCGGCCCGTCATCGTCCTGTTCGTCCGACATCCGGCGAACGGTGGCGAGCAACTCCCCCAATCGTTCGGCGGCGCTCGCATGCGCGCGCTTTGTACGCGCCCGCTCAAACGCCGCATGAAAACGATCCGCGTCAACTGGCTTCAACACGTAGTCAACGGCGTGCACGTCGAAGGCGCGCTGCGCATGCTCGTCGTACGCAGTCACGAAGAGCACCATCGGCGCGACCTCGCCTTCAATCTCGCGAAGCACGCCAAACCCATCCAACTCCGGCATCTGCACGTCGAGGCACACCAGATCGGGGCGCATTTCGCGGATGCGACGGACGGCCTCCAGCCCTGTTTCCGCTTCGCCGACGATCTCCACATCGGATTCGCTTTGGAGCAACCGCCGTACGCGCTGCCGAGCCAAGGCCTCGTCGTCTACAATCAATACTCGCACGGGTACCCTCCAGAAAAATGCTGTATGTTGACCCTGATGCAGCCCACTCCCGTTGGCCATACGCGAGCACCGCGCGCATAGTTGCGTGATCGTAGACACGTCGTTCGTGCAAATCGATGCTACCGGGCGCCGACTTTCTTGCCGCTCCCCGCGAGGCGTCCCACACCGCTGGCCCTATCGCCGTGAATGCTCCTTTCGTCCCAGCACCGGCCGTTTCGTCCCAGTCGTTCACGTTGGCCGACGAGGGCGCCCGCCTGCGTCGGCTCACGCGGCTGTTGTTCGCCGTGGTCTGGGTCCTGCCCGGAACCCTCGCCGCCGCGCAACTCTATTTCTTCGGCGAAGGGCTGGGGGCTGCGTTCCCCTTCCCGCGCGCGCTCATCTGGCAGATCGCCGCCTGGTCCACCTGGGGCCTCTGGTCGCAGGTGATTCTCACGCTCGTCTACCGCGTGAAGCTCGGGGCCGGCCGTCTTCGCCGCTGGCTCGCCGTGCATGTCGCGTGCATGCTTGTGATCTGCACGCTCAACCTGCTGATCATGGCGTGGCTGGACCATCTCTTCGGCGGCGGCGCGCAAGCGACGAGCTATGGCTTCGCGTTGCGCATGGTCGTCGTCAGCCACCTGGAGTTTCAGGTCGTGCTGTACTGGGCGGTCCTTGGCGCGGCGTACATGGTTGAATACCTCCGGCGGTATCGGGAGCGCGACCGCGCGGCCGTGGAGCTTGAACAGAAACTGGCGCTCACGCAACTCGATGCCTTACGCCAACAACTCAATCCGCATTTCCTGTTCAATGCGCTCAATTCCGTCACCGAACTGATGGAGCAGGACGTGCGATTGGCGCAACACACACTGACGCGTGTCGCAGATCTGTTGCGCCTCTCGCTCCGCAGCTCTGCGTCAGCCACCATTCCCCTATGGCAGGAAATCGAGATGGTGGAGTTGTATCTGCAAATCGCGCGCGTGCGCTACGGCGCCGGTCTGCGGACCGACATCAACGTGGAGTCGGCGGCAATCGATGTGTCCGTCCCCAGTTTTCTGTTGCAACCGCTGGTCGAGAACGCACTCAAACACGGACTCGCGCCTGGTCAACAGGGGCAAAGCATCGAAGTGAACGTGTCTCGTGCTGCCGGCATGCTTGTGCTGGTGGTGGAAGACAACGGTCGTGGGCTGGACGGGCTGATTACCACGAGCGGCCGATTCCTCGCCGCGCAGCCGTCGGTCGGCGGCTTGGGCATCGGGCTCACCAACACCAGGTCGCGGTTGACCATGTTGTATGGCGATCGATACGCGTTCCGCATGAACAACCACGCGAACGGTGGCTGTCGCGTGGAGATCAAAATCCCGATCGACGGATGACGTGCGCTGCGGTATCGTTCATCGTGCGGCTACTCCCCTCGCCCTCTCTGTCACGGTCTCGCCATGTCTGACTCGTTTTCGCAGTCTCGATCGTTCGTTGTTGGCGCTCTGCTGATCGCCATCGGCGTTGGCGCGGGTGGGTTTCTCGCAGGATCGGGAGTGGCGCGGATGCGATCCGGCGATCGCTCCGTGTCGGTCAAAGGCGTCTCGGAGCGCGAAGCCAAGGCCGATCTCGCTATCTGGCCGCTGCGACTCGTCGCCACGGACGATGATCTCACCGCCGCCAATTCTGCGATCGAGCGGAACGTGAAGCAGGTCCGGGCGTTCTTGCGCGAAACAGGAGTCGATTCCACCGGCACCGAGATCACCCTGTCGGAGTTCTCGGTACAAGATCAGCGGGCGTCGGGCGGCGGCTACCAGACCAACAGCCGATACATCATTCGTCAGACACTCGTCGTGCGATCACCGCGCGTTGACGTCGTGCAGGCGGCCAGTCAACGCGTACCGGAGCTGGTGCGCAATGGCGTGGTGCTGTCTTCAGGGCAGGAATATGGCAATGGTGGCCCGACGTTCGTATTCACACAGCTGAACGACCTCAAGCCGCCGATGATCGCGGAGGCAACCGCGAGGGCGCGCGAAGCAGCCGAGCAGTTCGCGCGCGATTCCAAGAGCACGCTCTCGGGGATTCGACGCGGCTCGCAGGGATTCTTTGAAATTCTCCCGCGAGATCAAGCAGCCGGGATCAGCGAGGAAAGTCAGGTGATGAAGCGGGTGCGTGTCGTCACGACCGTGGAGTACGGGCTTAAGCAGTAGCCAGCATCCTCCGATGGCACGGGGGTGAGGGTGGGGTGACGGGCGGGAGTGAGGGGTGAGGCACCTGCAGGCGTGGGCTGTGTGCTTTGCGGTTTCAGGCTTGAGCGCCAGCTTGAGGGGTGAGGCTTGGGCGACTCAGGTTTGAGGCTTGAGGGCGCGGCTTGCTCGCCGCTTCTCTTCTCGCCGCTTCGACCCCTACTGTTCCGCGGTGCGTCCCACTCGAACGTCCGCGTCAGCGATTGGCGCGCCCACATTGATGCGGCGAAGCACGATCTTCCGCAGTCCGATCGTCATTTTGCGAATTTCGACGATCTCTCGGAGGTACCAGTCGCCCCGGCTGCCCAGCAGGTTTCTGGCGTTCGCGAGAATGAACTGCTGCTCGGCCTCATTCGCGGAACCGATGGCGGTGAGGAGATGACGGGCAAATGCCGGATCATCCCGAGCTGCTCCTTCGGTGATGTTCCATACAATTGCTCCAGATGGAGCGAGGGCGCTCTGCGCTCAGCCCCGGGATCGTGTGCGAGCGCGTTGGCGGAACGGTGATTCGTGCACGGAAAGCAGAAACGCCTTCGCACGCGTCAGCACGTTGCTGTTGGTTGGATTTCGCATGCACCAACATGCCGAAGCCAGCGCCACACCACACAACCCCCATACTGCCCGAAGGGCAATTCCATCGCACCTCGCACCTCAACGTCAAACCTGAGTCTTTTCTAACCTCAACCCTCAAACCTGAGTCGCCCAAGCCTCACCCCTCACCCCTCAAGCTGGCGCTCAAGCCAGAAACCGCAAAGCTCACAGCCCACGCCTGCATGTGCCTCACCTCCCTTCCTCTCTCTTTCTCTCCCTCCCTCCCTCCCTCCCTCTCCCCTCACCCCCCCTCACCCCCCACCCCTAGCGTTCTTCTGGTGGCGCGTAGCGCGATGACGTTGGCGGCGCGGAATAGGGATGCGTCGGCTCAAAGGTCTTCCAGAGTAACGCGGAGAGTTTTCGAATCAGCACGTATCCCTCGTTGGTGCCGGCAAAACTCTCATCGCGTTGATTCTTCGTCACCACAGCAAACACGTAGTCGCCAGACGGGGCGTTCACCAGGACCACCTCGGAGCGCGACTTGCTGACGGTGCCCTGCTTTGATGCCGCCTGCACCCACGGGGGGAGCTGCGACAGGGCCTCACCGGTCCAATAGCTACGAGTCAGGGTGCGGTACATCGCCTCGCTCGCTCCCGCGTCCACCGCTCGACCCTCGCGAATGCGCACCAACACTCCCGCCATTTCGCGCGGCGTGGTTTGTCCCCAGCCAAACTGGGTGCGCGCCGCCTCTCGCCCGGGCACCCGCGAGTTCACGCGGGTCGAGTCAAAGCCGTTCGCCGACAGCCACTCGTTGATGCGTGCGCCGCCCACCAAGCCTTGCAGCCAGAGCGAGGCGGTATTGTCGCTCAACGTCAGCATCAGCATGGCCACTTTGGCCAACGGCACCTTCGTGGAATCGCGCAGGTTCCCCGAGAGATCATCACGGCTGTAGATCAGCGAGTCACGAAAGGTCAGCGTGGTGTCGTAGGGAAACTGTCCGCGGGCCATCGCGTCGAAGGTGCCCAGGAGAATAGGGACCTTGATCATGCTTGCCGTTGGGAATACGTCATCTGGTCGGATCATGGCCGAACGACCACTCCGGAGATGGCGCACGTAGATGCCGACGTCCCCTCCGAACCCCTTCACCAACGCGTTCAGCTGGGCCTGCAGTCGGGCGTCGGCACGTTCACGCGGGCGCGTATCTGTGCGCTTTTCTGTGCGCTTTTCTGCGCGCGTATCTGTGCGCGTATCAGTGCGCGTATCTGTGCGCGTCTCTGTCGCCGCTTGTCGTTGTGCCGCCAGTGGTGCAGCGTTCACCGCAGCCAGCGCGAGCGCCGTGCCGGTCAGTGCGCGCGCCGTCATCGCTCCGTACCGCGGTCGTAGCCCCTTCGTCCACCATCTGGAGAGTGTGTTCATGCTGAACGTTCGCGATCGTCTCGACGCGGCGAAAGTGGCTCGGCACATCCACCCCGATCTCGGCGGCGTGTGACACTGATCAAGTATCTGGCGAACTTGGGCTACGGCACCCGACGGGACGTCACCACGCTCTTTGAGCAGCGGCGCGTGACCCAGATGGACGGGTCCGCCGTACGGGCCACCGATCCATGGGATCATGAAACACTCCGCGTTGACGGTGAGCCGCTGGACCCGCCCCCGTTGAGCGTCGTCCTGTTGCACAAACCGGTGGGCTACGTGTGCTCGACCACCGACGCCACTCATCCCGTGGTGTACGAGTTACTGCCGCCACGATTCCGCGCCCGCTCGCCGCTGATGTCTCCGGTCGGTCGATTGGATCGCGACACGTCGGGGCTACTGTTGGTCACCGATGACGGCGCGTTCAATCATCGACTCACGTCCCCGCGATCTCACGTGTCCAAGGTGTACGAGGCGACCGTCGCCGAACCGTTGCGGGGCACCGAAGCGGCGCTCTTCGGCGGCGGGGCGTTACAGTTGGCCGGCGATTCGTCGCCGCTCAAGCCGGCGAGGCTTGAGGTGGTGAGTGCGCAGTGTGCACGCGTCACGTTGACGGAGGGCAAGTACCATCAACTGCGGCGCATGTTCGCCGCTGTTGGGCATCACGTTGTGCAGCTTGAGCGCGTCGCGGTGGGTACCCTGTCCCTTGGTGAACTCCCCAGCGGAACCTGGCGCGTGCTTACAGCCCCTGAGCGCGCGCTGCTATTGTCTTGATCGCCTGCAGGACCTTGAATCGCGGACCATCGTGCACCGCCGTGTAGGCACCGAATAGGGCAACAAGTTCCCCCTCGTATGGCAACGTGCGATTGGCCACCAACAGCAGCCGCCCGCCCACGCGCAGCGCTTCGCAGGCCTCCCGCATGAACTGCCGCGGCACATTCAAGTCGGTGTGCTTGCCCGTGTGAAATGGCGGATTGGCCACCACGACATCAAACGTGCCATACCGCGCGTCGTCGTGCAGGGCGGAGGCGACGTCGCTGACCATCGCGTGCGCATTCTGAATACCAGCGGCATCGAGCGTGCGCGTCGCGCATCGCACCGCTTCGGAGTCGGCGTCGACCATGACCACGTCTCCCGTTGCGGACTGCAACGCCGCCACCACACCCAATGCGCCCGCGCCGCAGCCAATGTCGAGCACACGCTCTCCGGGCAAGACGTTGATCAGCGAGGCCAACACCTCGCTGGCTTCGTCGAGATGCTCCCACGAAAACACCCCGGGGCGTGTGAACAGCGTGAACGGCGTGTCCGCCAGCATCACCGGCACTTCGTTGAAGCGCGTGGCGTCGAGAAACGGACTGGCGAGATCGGCCGGCATCGGTGGCGGCTCGAGCGGCCGCACCGCCATCACCAAGCGATGACTGCTATGCTGGTCCATGAGCTTGGCGCTGCCGAACACGCGCTCCAACAATTTCGCGGCGGCCTTCGCGCCTTCATGATTGCCGCCCGCGAGATAACACTTTCCGCCGGGACGCAGCAGGGCCAGCGCGTCCACGATGAGCTGCAGCATCGCCATCCTCTCGGGGACCACGCGCAGCGCGACCACGTCGGCCACGAGGTCCTCCGGCAAGGCCGACGCGCCGTGCCCCAGGCACACCGTGATCCTGGATGAAGGACCGTCGGGCACGCTCTGCATCGCCACGCTGCGACGCGCCGCTTCAACACCAAGCGCCTGGCGGTCCGCCATCCAGACCTCGGCGGCGCCGCTCGCGGCCGCGGCGACGCCAACCAGTCCGTTCCCGCACGGCATTGACACCACGACCTGCTCGCCGGGCTGCGCGGCCACGGCCACCGCTTCGGCGAGCATGGCCGCCGCGGGATCGTCCTTCCCGTGGGCGAACACGCCGGGTTTGGTCGCGACGCGGAAGGCACGCGTGCCCACCACGACCCGACCACGCTGCCACGCCCGATAGTCAAGGCGGGGTGTCTCGTGTTCCTCACCGTTCATGATCGGCAGGCCTCCGTTTGGGTCGCGACGCAGGAGCAAAAAGAACGCGGCGACCGCATCGTGAACCCGATACGGTCGCCGCGTTTGAGTGGGCCTTGTAGGAGTTGAACCTACGACCTCACGCTTATCAGGCGTGCGCTCTAACCACCTGAGCTAAAGGCCCATACCGCGGGCTCGGCATTGCCGATCCCGCTTCACTACAGCCTCGAAATCAAACCCTCTCGCCCACCAGCGTCAACCGCACACGCACGGCATATCAGGCGTCAGGGTCATCCTCGTTGTCGTCGACGTCGGGCTCGAGGTCGTCGAGGCTTTCAAATTCCTCGTCCTCATCGTCGAGATCGTCGTCGTCATCGTCGTCGTCATCGTCGTCGAGATCATCGTCGTCCTCGTCGTCCTCGTCATCGTCGTCGTCATCGAAGTCGAGATCATCTTCATCGTCATCGTCGCTTTCGTCGTCGAGATCTTCATCATCGAAGTCGTCGTCACCAGACGACGCAAGGATCAATGACGGCACCTTCTCGTCGAGCGCGTCCGCGGACGACGACCCGAACCACTCCAACATGGGACGATTCTCCTGCACGATGTGGAAAGAGGACCCCCGGCGGATGTCCGGGTGGCCATTGCGACACGCGACCGGACGCGGTCGTGTGTGGCAATTAACGGCAAGTATCAAAGGCTACGCGCCTTCGCGCAACTGGTGCGGGGCTGCGAGTCCAATCAAAGTTACGCCGCCCCGCTCCCGTCCCTTACACCCCGGCTCGGTCCCGCTTGGATTCGCGGTTCGTTCGCTTGCGGTCGCTGGCATTGAGTAAGCGCTTGCGGAGACGGATGTTGAGCGGGGTAATCTCGATCAATTCATCATCCTCGATGTATTCCAGCGCACTTTCCAGCGTGAGCAGGCGCGGCGGTTCGAGGGTGATGTTTTCGTCGGTCGACTTCGTCCGGATATTCGACAGCTTCTTTTCCTTCGTCGGATTGACGTCCATATCGCCCGGGCGTGCGTTCTCGCCAATGAGCATGCCGTCATACACGGCGTCGCCGGGCGCCACGAACAGCGTCGAGCGCTCCTGCAAGCTGAAGAGCGCAAAGGCGATGATGGTGCCATTCTCCATGGAGACCAACACACCACGCGACCGGCCGCTGAGCGGCCCCGCCCACGGCCCGTACTCAAGAAAGCGGTGGTGCATGATGCCGGTGCCGCGGGTGTCCGTCAGAAACTCGCTCCGGAAGCCGAAGAGGCCACGCGCAGGCACCTTGTACAGCAACCGCACCAGCCCCTGCCCTGGGTTTTTCATCTCGATCATCTCGGCCTTGCGGGGTCCGAGCTTCTCGATCACGGTGCCCAGGTACTCCTCCGGCACGTCGATAGCGAGCTCTTCAAAGGGCTCCATCCGCTGGCCGTTCTCGTCGGTGCGCGTGATGACGCGTGGACGCGATACCTGGAATTCAAAGCCCTCGCGGCGCATCGTCTCCATGAGAATGGAGAGGTGCAACTCGCCGCGCCCGGACACGCTCCACGCATCGGTCGTATCGCTGTCTTCGACCTTGAGCGCCACGTTGCGCTCAAGCTCCTTGTACAACCGCTCGCGCAGCTGACGCGACGTCACGAACTTGCCGTCTTTGCCCGCGAACGGCGAATTGTTGACCAGGAAGTCGACGCTGATCGTTGGCTCTTCGACGCTAATGCCGGGCAGAGCTTCCTGCGCCGCGGGGTCGGTGAGTGTGCTCCCGATATCCACGTCTTCGAAGCCGGCCAGGAGCACAATCTCGCCCGCGGAGGCTTCTTGAATCTCGATGCGCTCCAAGCCTTCGTAGCCATACAGTTTCGTGACGCGACCGCGCTGCACCGGCTTGTCGCTCTCGAACGGGACCAGGGTAATCGAATCCCCGTAGTGGATGATCCCGCGCTCGACACGTCCGATCGCCATGCGACCGAGATACGCCGAATACTCGATCGTGGACACCAGCATCTGGAAGGTGCCCTCGGCATCCGACGGCGGCGGCGGAACCGTGTCGATGATAATCTGGTAGAGCGGATCAAGGTTGACCGCCGGCACGTCAAGATCCATCGTCGCCACGCCCTGCTTCGCGCTGGCGTAGACGACCGGGCAGTTGAGCTGCTCTTCGGTGGCCTCAAGTTCGATGAAGAGCGACAGCACTTCATCGTGCACGCGCAACGGATCGGCGCCGGGACGGTCGATCTTGTTGATGACAACGATGGGGGTGCAGCCAAGTTCGAGCGCTTTCCGCAGCACAAAGCGCGTTTGCGGCATCGGCCCGTCGAACGCGTCGACGACCAGCAACACGCCGCTCACCATGCGCAGAATGCGCTCGACTTCACCGCCGAAATCGGCGTGGCCGGGCGTGTCGACGATGTTGATCTTGGTGTCGTGCCACCGGATCGAGGTGTTCTTGGCGAGGATCGTGATCCCACGCTCTTTTTCGAGCGGGTTGGAATCCATCACCCGCTCTTCGACGACCTGATTTTCGCGGAAGGCACCCGCTTGGCGGAGCATCTTGTCGACGAGGGTGGTCTTCCCGTGGTCGACGTGCGCGATGATGGCGATATTGCGAATCTGCATAGCCTTAAAAGATAGCGGACAGGCAGTCCGGTATTCAATGGCCAGATGTCGCGGCGCGCTCGGCTCGTGTAACGAGCGTGACCGCCATCACCATGGCCGCGATCATGCTCTCCGGCGACGCCACCCCCGTGCCCGCGATATCCAGCGCGGTGCCATGGTCTGGCGATGTGCGCACGAAGGGGAGCCCAAGCGTGACGTTCACGGCACTCCCAAAGCTGGCCACTTTGATCGCCGTCATCCCCACGTCGTGGTAGGGCGCGATCACAGCGTCAAACTCGCCACGCATCGCGCGCACGAAGACCGTATCGGCTGGAAAGGGCCCTGCGATCCCGGCTGCTCGAGCCGCTGGCGCCAGCACCTCGTCGTCTTCGTGGCCAAACCGGCCGCCGTCGCCGCCGTGCGGGTTGAGGGCGCAGAGCGCGATGCGTGGTTGGTCAATCCCAAAACCCTCGCGCAGGCCCTTCCGCGTGGCGCGCGCCGCTTGCACGATGACCTCCGGCGTCAGGGCCGCATGCACGTCAGCGAGGGCGATGTGCGTGGTCGCCAGCACGACGCGCAACCGATCGGACGCCAGCATCATCGTGGTGCTGCAGCGAGCCAGCGCGCCAAGCATTTCGGTGTGCCCGGGATAGTCATAGCCACCGGCATGCAGGGCGGCTTTGTCGAGCGGTGCGGTCACGATCCCCTGCACGTCACCGGCGAGCGCCAATTGTGCAGCGCGTTCGACAGCAAGACCCGCCAGCCTGCCAGCGAGCGCGCCCGTCACAGCGCTTTCGGCCGACGACGCACTCCACTCGCCAATCACATCATCGACCGGCTGCTCGGTACCTCGCGGCCCGACAACGACCCATTGCACGCCGAGTGCGATGATACGTGGGTCGCCGAGGGCTTTGCGCGTGATTTCTGGCCCAATGCCCCGCGGGTCGCCGAGCGTGATGGCTATGCGCATGCTGGCGGCACGCTATGCGTATGCGCTACGGATGGTAGACAAACGCTGACCGCATCCGCCGGCCAGCCCGTTTATCACGGAACAACGGTTGCGTACGCCTTTGCCGGGTCGTACCGCACCGAAATATAGGTTTGCTTTTTGAGCGTATCGATCAGGCGGCGCATGCTGCGCTCCTCGGACAGCTGCGAACGAATCCGCGTGCGCATTTCTGGCAGCGTGAACTCGCCTGCCTCGTCGAGGAACGTGATCTGGGCAATCACGAACTTGTTGATGCCCGGTGTTCCGCTGGGAATGGGAAACGGATCAAGGATCGTGTTGAGGGTCTTGCCTTCGATAGCGTTGCGATACGCCTCGGGGAGCGAGTCCCTGGTGTACTCCGGGATGGTCTTCTCTTCGCCGCCCGCGTTGTCATGAAACCGGACGCTGAGTGAATCGAAGCTCGCGCCACCGCGCCACACTTTCGCGATGGAGTCGGCTTGGGCGCGCGAGCGCGTTTCGTCGGTCGAATCGAGCGTCCAGCTAATCAGGATATGCCGCGCCTTCACTTCTGCGGGTTGTACACGATCTACCCGAATGATGTGGAAGCCGAAGGTGGTTTCCACGACCGGACTGAGCACGCCGGGGTTGAGCGCGAACATGATGCGGTCGAATTCGGGTACCATGCGGCCACGCCGATTCCACCCCAGATCACCGCCAAGCTCCTTGGAGCCTGGATCCATGGATTCCTTCTTCGCGATGTTCTCGAAGTCGTCGGGGCGTTTTTCCAGCTCGGCGCGAAGGGAGTCGATCTTCGCGCGCGACTTTTTCTTGGAGTCATCAGACGGCTTGGTCGACAGCACGATCTGACGCAGCCCCACGCGCGCTTCTTTGCGCGGCAGTCGCGTTCTATTGGACTCAAAGGCTTCGGTGACTTCGGCCTCGCTGACATTCACCGCCGTCATTTTCCCGTCGCGACGGGCCTTGGAGATGTAGTCGCGTTGGAGGTTGTCCCGACGCAACAAGTCTGTTTGCATTTTGCGCCATTCTTCGTAGGAGCCGAA
>JANOPS010000672.1:0-2519 GCA_031421995.1 Gemmatimonadaceae bacterium | reverse complement strand
GGTGGAGGCAGGGTGGGTATGGACGGTATCCAACACTTCTCCTTCCTCCTCCCCCGCGTTCCTTCTCCGCTGATCAATAGCACTATTCCAACGTACGCCGAGTGCGAAAGATGCTGGGGCGCGTGAATTTCTGTGCCGTCGACGGTTGAGTTCGAAGGTCGCGCGGCCTCGTTCGCGGTGTCAACGAAGGTGGAGCAACATCCGCTTGCGGGGTCCGGATTGTGGCACGTGTTCCTCCCATTCCCGTTAGGTGGAAGTGTACACGAAACTGGTGCAAGAACCCCCGTCTGCAGCACTCATCGTTATGCCTCCGCGCATCGTTTTTTTACAACAAGTTCTTCAGAACTCTCTCGTCTCCTTTTCGCTCGAGTCGCGCGAGCTCTTCAGCAGGCTTTGCCTGTAAGAGAGTCGGGACTCTCAAGAAGCGATGACAGCCTCCTTCGTAACGCACACAAGTGACCGGAACCTCCCACGCGCCTTTTGGACCATATGTGTACCCTCCTTGTTGATGAATGGCGTCACGCGAAATCGCGTCGCGAACGCCACGTCATCTGCGTTGCGTGAGATCCCCCACGCAAGATCCCCACGCACGCGAAAGATGGTGGTACGCGGCGGCAACTTCACGCGGCCGAGGAGCGCGCCGTCGGCGGCGTAGACGTCGTACGCGACCGGGTCGCGCGTGGTCAGGCGTATCGGCGCAGGCACGACATCGGTGCGCAGCGGCGGAAGCTCGTTCTCGGGGATGACCTCTGCGCGCTGCGCCACGCGCACCCAGAGGCGACCGTCATCGGTCACCATGATGTTGCTGAACGGCGGCTTGGTTGCGGGGACGCCGGGGCCGGTCCAACGCCAGCGCGGATTGGTGCGCGTGGCATTCTGCTCGATTTGCGCGCGGCGTTCTGTCGCCTCGGTTGCCGAGACCGGCACCGCCGCGACCTCGCGAATCACTTGGCGCGGCTTCGCGCCGGCACCGACGAGTGTGAAGACATAGCGATCGGCATACCCACCCACGACGCCCCCGTCGCTCAGCAGCGTCGTGGTGATGCCCGGTTGAAATGGGATGGCGAAGAGGGCGCTCCTGGTGCCGTCAGGGCTATCCACACGCAACGTGGCCGGCTCAACGCTCGTCCACCGCGGATACGCGACCGAATCACGCAGTACGCCGAGCGAATCGAAGCGAATGAATCCATGAATCGGGACCGGAGGACCGTTCGCGATCTCGTGGTGGCCGATCACCGTGCTGAGCGAGATGGTCCCGTCGGTCGCAACGTGTAGACCGTTTGCCGTGAACATCCCGTTGACCGGAATCCGGAATGCGCTCTTGGAGCTGCCGTCCGATGCGTAGCGGTTGACGCGCGCGCCGGTACCATCCCAGATCAACAGATCGCCATTGCGCGCGAGTGTGAAGCCGTTCAGCTGGCCGTACTCGCCGGGTCCCCCGCCCTTCGCGCCCACGGTGCGCAGGTACTTCCCCGTCGCATCGTACATGCGAATGAGTCCAACCGTCTGGTCGGCATCGTAGACGAACATCGCCCCATCGTTGCCCACGACGATGCCGCCAATGCGACCGAACGTCAGCTCCTCGGCGCCGTCGGCCTGCCCCACGGCAAGATCCACAATGAGCGTTCTGACCAGACTGTCCGGTACGTCGCCAGTGATGCGAACGCGTGTCGTATCGCCCGTCGAGTCGACGGCCGTTGTCCACGGCAACGCGGCGGTTGCGACACGATCGCCACAGGCGCTGAGCATCAGAGCACTCAATGAGACTGTCGCGAGAAGAACGCGCATTGTGCCACCGTGGCGAGGGTGAGGAAGCTCTGAAGCATTCGCATTCCAGCCGCGGTGCCGATGGATTCCGGACGAAACTGCACACCGCACGCGGAGTTCGAAAGATGCTGGAGCGCGTGCATCTCTGTGCGATCGTCGGTTGACTTCGAACGGCGCCTGGCCTCGCTCGCGGTTTCAACGAAAGTGGAGCATCCGGATCGCGGCGCGTATACTTTCCATCATCGCTATATGGAAGTGTCCACGAATGTGGCGCAAGAACCCCGTCTGCAGCGAGCATCGTTATGGCGCTCGCGTTCAGCAATTGCCCCTACGACGCGTTTGCTTCGGGAAATCGCTTCACGCCTTCTTGCATCCTCGTGAAATGGATCGAGAGCTTCAGAAGAAACGCGTAGAAAGCAACTTGGCTGAGTCTGAAGAGCCGCGAGCGACTGCCCTCCAAAAACATGTTCACGGGCTGCACGTGAATGCCATCGAGAAGGATGATGCTTTCCTCGGGGCCATACGACATTGCTGGCAGGTGAAATATGTTCGTCACTACCTGTTGGCGAATTGCGCTTAAGTGGTCCTCGATCTTCTTGTCTGCCATGCCCGATTTACTCAGACGCGCGCGGTAATGCGTTACGGAGATGAGCGGGGAGAAGATCATCCGAGGGATGAGCGCTCGCCGGTTGGATAGGTCGATGTCGCAAGAGTTCGAAAGCACCACTCCGCTCACGTGCTTCCGCTCGCCA
>JANOPS010000671.1:0-2483 GCA_031421995.1 Gemmatimonadaceae bacterium | reverse complement strand
TGCGTACGAGACCACTGGCCTGCCGAACGACTGGTCGCTGGTGTGCGCAATGAGTCGCGGCGATCAGACAGCGGCCGCATCCCTCTACGATCGTTACGGCGCGTTCGTGTATGGAATGATGCTGCACGTGGTGCGCGATGCCGCCGTCGCCGAGGAGCTCGTGCTGGATGTGTTTACACGTGCGTGGCGGGAGGCCGCGCATTGCATTACTTCGCGCATATCGGTGCGCGACTGGATCAAGTTGATCGCGGTCACTCGCGTGTTCGCTCACCTCCGTACCCACGCGGCTGAGCGATCGTCCATGGACGCAAAGGCACGCGCAGTCCCAGCCTGAGCTACGCACAATCAAACGAGCTTAAACGGTGGGCATGGCCTGCTACTAAAAGGTGCGCGCTTGCTGGTTGCAGAACGCCGTGGGGGCGAACACCTTGCTGGTTATCGCCCCCTCTGCCTTCCGCCCCACCTCATACCTCACACCGCACGAACGCTACGGCTTCACCACGTTGCGCATCTGCGGCGTGTAATCAGGGAAGACCGTCGACAGATTCGTATTCCCCAGACGCTTCTGGACAATCTCCGCGAGGATATCGCGATGATCCAACGTCACGCGCAGATCCTGTCCCGACTCAAGATTCTCACGCGCCAGGCCCGGCCACCCATTGGTCAACACCCGGCCGCCGTTGATCTTCTTGCCCATCGCAAAGGCCACGTTGCCTCGGCCGTGGTCCGTGCCCGTGGTCCCATTCTCGCGCGCGTTCCGGCCAAACTCCGAGATCACGACCAGCGTCACGCCATTCGCCGTGGTGCCTTGGATGACGTCGGCATAGAACGCGGCCAAGGATTGCGAGAGCTCCAGCATGCGGTTGTGCATATAGCTGCCGTCAACGCCGGGGATCGGACCCTGTGTCGAATGGGTGTCCCAGCCGCCAAGGAACGCATGGATGGCTTCGATGCCGACATCGGATTTGATCAACGCGGCCGACGACTTGAGCGCGTTGCCGAATCCGGTGTTCGGATAGACGGCACCGTTCTGCGTGGTGTACGTGCTGAAGCTAATGGTCTGCAACAGCGAGATCGTGTTGGTGGTGTCAAGCGCGTTGGCGCTGACCGGTTCGACGGCGGACGCGTAGTTCGCAGCGAGGAACTGCGCACGCGCGTTCGCGGTGGTCGACGAGCCGTCAATGCGAAAGGACGACGGGCTGGCGATGGGCAGCGTCTTCGGTCCGCCAACCAGCGTCTGCGGCAAGCCATTCGTTAACCCGAGCGCACGCAATGGCGCCGTCGAACGCAACGGCGTGGTGGTCGCCAAATGCCGACCCAGCCATCCGGTGGCAAGGTTGAGATCCTGCGGCTTGCCTACCTCGATATATCGCTGCGCGTCGAAGTGCGATCGCGACGTATCGACCGAGCCGGTGGCGTGTGCGACAAGCAGATCACCCGCCGTGTAGGCCGGCATGAGCGGCGACATTCCTGGCGAGAATCCAAAAAAGTTGTC
Source organism: Gemmatimonadaceae bacterium (assembly GCA_031421995.1). Classification (GTDB taxonomy): domain Bacteria; phylum Gemmatimonadota; class Gemmatimonadetes; order Gemmatimonadales; family Gemmatimonadaceae; genus Gemmatimonas. The sequence goes on along the minus strand of JANOPS010000671.1, from coordinate 988 downwards.
GAGGGCAACCGCCTTCGGTCCCGTTCCAGCGGCATCGGGACGGGCGATCGCGATGGTTGGCCGACCGGTATAGTACGCCGGGTCTCCAAATGGCACCACCAACGACATGCCATCGCAACCGCCGCTCAGGAACACCGACACAATGATGTCGCGGCTCGAGGACGACTGGGCAAGCACCACGTTCGGCAGCCACGACGGAAGTATCGCGGCAATGCCAAAGCCCGCGCCGCGCATCAGGAAGTCGCGACGAGCGAGCGAGCGATACTCCTGACAACCGGTGTCGTTCGTTTCGTCATGCATGGGAGTCAGTCCTATAGAGACGGGAGCAGCGAACGGGCGTGAACGAGGTGGTACGCCAACGGTGTTGCGTGGTTAATACCATTGGAACTCCTGCGCGCTCACGGCCAGCGCGAGCGTCTCCCGGACGCGCGCGTCGTTATAGGTGGCGGCCATGAGATACGACTGCAGCGCGCTGCCGAGTGACGCGGGCATCTCGCCACCAAACAGGCGCACGTTGATTTGGTTGATCACACCGGCGGCGTTGTCCTGCGGCGCGCGAAACGACGCAACCGTATTGACACGGGCAACGGTCGCCGAGTTGAGATTCGAAATGTACGTCGCCCAATTCCATCGCTGGGACACCAACCCGCTCCACCACGACACCTTCTCGGGGTAGCCGTCCGGCTGTTCCCAATAGAATAGATCCTGATCGAGCTGGCTGAGCCGCTGGCGCACCGACCGAATGTTTGTCACCTCCGTCACCATGCTGCGCACCGACGACGTGACCAAATGAAACGGACGCTTGTACTTCGCCGGTGAGGCCATCAGGTTCTTGCCCGACAGAATCGTGCGGATCATCGCCTTGATATCGCCGCCGGTCGCCGTGTACACGGCCGCCGTTGCATCAACGACCTCTGCCGGCGGATCGTACGCCAACAGCCAGCGCGCCATTTTCACCGAGAGGTACCGCGCCGTGCTGGGATGATTG
>JANOPS010000670.1:0-1968 GCA_031421995.1 Gemmatimonadaceae bacterium | reverse complement strand
AGCACGATCGCGTGCGCGGCGATCAGCACAACGAGTAGTGACGTGAGCGGAAAACGCTCGCGCGAGACCCAGAGGATTGGCGCAGCCAGAAAGATCGGGGCGACCTCCATCCACCACGTGGCCCGGTCGTACGGATGCATCCCTGACCACACCAGCAGCAGCACAACCAGCGCGACCAGTGCGCCAATCCATCGACGAGTCATCATCGCGGGAGTGTGCCACGCTGCACGACCGAACGCAACGCGTCCCGGCCACGCCGAACGTGCGGCGGCATCGTCTTGGTGCTACCGTTTGGCATGCCGACCGCATCGGGCCAAGCGGCCGAGCCGATGTGTGCCAACATATACCTCGACTCCGGAAGGACTCAATGCGTCTTCGTTCCTTGGCCCTGTTCAGTATCGCAAGCTTTGCCGCCCTCCCCGCGAATGTCGAACAGACGGCACAAGGTAAACGGCCCGCCGCGCGACTGATCGCATCGTTCGACGGTCTGGGGGTGGGGTTTTCCGGCCCGCATGGGACTTCGGTCACGCGCAATCCGTCGGATAACAGTCTGGCCGTCGGACGCGACCATATCATGCAGACCGTCAACTCGCGCTTGGCCATTTTCACCAAGAAGGGCGCGCTCTTCGACACCACGGGACGCACTCTATACGGCTCGGTACCCACGAACACCGTGTTCCGGGGATTCGGTGGCCCGTGTGAGTCGCGCAACAGCGGCGACGCGGTCGTGCGGTATGATCAGCTCGCCGATCGGTGGCTGATCGTGTTGCCCATCTTCTCACGCAGTCCTCGGCGTGCCATCGAACCGCCAACCCCGCGCAACGGCGAACCCGCAACACGCAGCATGATCGGACGTGAGGGGCAACCTGGCGCGGCGGTGCGCCTGTTCGAACCACCGCTCGTTGACGCGACCGCCTCGGTGACGCCCGCGCCAGCAGCCGCTGCACGCAACGCGTCCTCGGCGCCGCCAGACAGCGGTTCGTACGCCATGTGCTACGCCATCAGTACGGGTCCCGATCCGATGGGGCCGTATTACCGCTACGAGTTTGTGCGACCACTCTTTCCCGACTATCCGCGTCCCGCCGTCTGGCCCGATGGGTATTACGTGCCCACCAGCACCAGCGATGATTTCATTCAAAAGCATGCCTGCGTGGTAGACCGCGCGCGCATGCTGAAAGGGGAAAGCGCGACGGAGCAATGCATCGTTATCGATGGCGTGAACTTCCTTAACAACGTCGATCTCGACGGGCAGCAACTTCCGCCGAAAGGCGCACCCAATCTGATGCTCGCTGCCGGTGGTGCACAATTGAACAAAGTGATGCAGGATGATGCCCTGTATGTGTGGGCATTTCATGTAGACTGGAACGAGCCCTCGCGCACGCAGCTGAACGGGCCCACCAAAATTGCCGTGGCACCGTATCACTACCTCTGCGATGGGCAGCTCACGAGTTGTGTGCCGCAACCAGGCACCGATCGAAAGCTGGACGCGCAAGGCGACAAGCTGATGGCGAGAGTCGTGTATCGTCGTATCGGCAATCGCGAATCGATCGTCGCGGTACACTCGGTCAACACGGCCGCGGGTGGTGGCGGCGTGCGGTGGTATGAGCTGCGCCTCGATGCGCGCGATGCGGCACGCAAGGTCCGGCTGTTTCAGCAAGGCACCTACGCGCCCGACGCGTTCTATCGGTGGATGGCCAGCCCGGCGATGGATGCGCGTGGCAACATCGGCATTGGCTATTCATTCGGCGGCACGCCGAATTTTGCGGGCCAGCGCTTTGCCGGTCGACTGGCGTCCGATCCGCTGGGCACACTGTCGCTCCGCGAACAGGTGCTGGTGCATGGCGAGGGGGTTCAGCAGAACACGTTGCGTTGGCAGGACTACACGCAAACCGCCGTCGATCCGGTGGACGATTGCACGATCTGGTACGTGGGCGACTATCTCAAGAAGGATGCGCCGAGCTACTCGAC
>JANOPS010000669.1:0-26239 GCA_031421995.1 Gemmatimonadaceae bacterium | reverse complement strand
GTACACACGTGCATGCGCCATAAAGTTGGTGCGCACCTGCTGCTGATCACGGGCTGGGTGGTCGCGTTCACCCTCAATCAGCGCGGCGCCGCGTCGGCGTGGTGGTATCGATACGCCGAGCCCGCTCCGCTGATCGACGGTAGCGGTGTGGCGTGGACGGCGTTGGTTGTGCGCGGTGGCAGCTGGATGGTGGTCGCGGCTGTGCTCGCGGTGGTAGTCGCGCGAACGTGGCCGCGCGGCAGCGGGTGGAGCGGGTTCAACGTTCGGCGTTTTAGGCAAGACGCTCGCAAACAAGAAACGGGACAGCGCGTGTGAATAGCGCTGCCCCGTATCTCCTGTGACCTCGGTTCCTTCAACGATCTTTGAATGATGTCGTGAGCCTGCAGATCAGTCAATGGCGACTCGCCCGTACCCAGACCGGGGATCGAACCCGGACTCCGTTGAAGGAACGGGATCCACAGTCCCGTGCGTCTGGCCGTTGGATTCCTCAAGACAACCGCTCGGCGTTACCGCTCCGCCTTACTGCGCCGCGGGTCGCAGTCGACGACTTGGCACGCTGTACAGACAACCGGTGTACTGCATTTCTTCCCACGACTGGTCGCCCCACTTCACGTCTTTGGTCGCGTCGGGGTTGTTATGAATGCAACATCAGTGATGTCGGTGATGGCGTCGTCGGTCGCGTCCCAGCCGTCAGGGACAGAGGTTTGGGCGCGGACGTTTGGCGGCATCAAAGAAGCGTGCCGCATCACCGAGCGCCACTTCAAACCGCTTGGTGTTGGTATCGTAGGTCGCGGGTACGCGGGCTTTGCAGGTTCCACCGCCCTCCATGCTAAGCGTCACGATGACGACGGACTGCTTCGCCGAGGAGGGATTGGCAACGATCACTGGAAATTCCTCAAGAACGCCGATCGCCGTTTTCGCGGTGATCGGCTTATGCTGCCGTTCCCGGTGGCGAGACCGGATGCAGGATCACGCGGCGACATGATCGACTCCCCATCGATCCCTTCGATTTTGAGATACCCGTTTGCGCTGTTGCCGCCGCGCAAGACCATCGAGCCCTGCACGTTTATTCCTTGCGCGTTTATCTGGCTGGTCCCCGGTTGCGCAAAAACGGCGGGAGCGGCGAAGCTCGCCGCGCAGAGGGCCATGGTGAAAAGGCGGCGAGCGGTAGGTAGACGCATGATCATCTCCGAGAAAGGATTGGGAAGCCGGACATCGCTCGTGCTTGTCCTTCTCCTTCTCCGGCGTCATTGGCGGGACATTCTGGACATTTGAGACGTAAACGCAATACTCTCACGGAGTGGCTATCGTGCGACGAGACTCGATGAAAACGCCACCCTTGTGCCACCAAAAGCAAAGCCCGCCCCCTCATCGAGGGGGCGGGCTTTGCTTTCGTCACTTAGTCTGCTGCCCCTACTTCTCGGCGATGATCAAATACCGCGTGGTCGCCCAGAACTTCGCCGGATCGGTAATGCGAATCGAGGCGCCGCGAAACGACCCGTCCTTCTCCTTCTTGGCCACCTCGATCAGTCCCACGTCGTGGCGCGACACGATGCGATACGGACGATCGGCACGGGGCAGGGAGATCGTGATGACCTCACGGCGATCGCCCAACGTGAACACCGCGTCGTTCAGCGCGCGCGCCGGCACGAGCGTCTTGCCGAGTTTGACGATCAGCAGCCCTCGCGAACCACCCTCTTCGGTGACCACGCCATCGGCAATGAGCTGACGCTTGGTGCCGACGGTGTAGTACACCTTATTCTCACGGACATCCATCGCCTTCACCGTATCCGTCAGCACGGCCTTCTCGGCCGTCAATTGCGCGTTGGCGGTGCGCAGTTGCTTCACCTCTTCCTGGAACACGGCGATCTCACGCTCACGGTTGGCGAGACGCGTATTGAGATCCGCCAGCAGCGTGGACGTGGCACCCGAGTCGGCGCGCATCGTCTTCATGGAGTCCATCAACTTCGCAACTTGCGCTTGACGCGCATTGAGGCGCTGACGCATCTGTGCGAGTCGCTGCAGAATGTCCTTCTTGGCGTCGGTCGCTTCGGTCTTGCCGGACTCGTCGCTCTTGTTGACTTTGACTTTCGAGGTCAGCCCGCGCACTTGGCGCAGCTCGGCATCTACCTGATCCGCAAACTTGGTGGCTTCTACCACCTGATTCAGTGCGCGGTCCTTCTCGTTCGCAGCGCTGGTCATCGCGCTCATTACCGAGTCACGGGCCGATGTTGCTGCGGCCAGCTCAGCCGCCAGTGAATCGGCGCGGGCAAGCGACGCAGTATCTTTGCACGACGAAGAGAGTACGGAGAGGACGACGATCGCAGCACCACAGAGTGCGCGAGGACCAACAAAAGAAGCGGGCATGGTCGTTGGGAAAAGGGAGTGCGACGAAAGGAACGTAGGGGGCGAGGACGACAAGTGACAGTGAGCGAGATCACGAAATGCAAATGGGTTGGTGATCTACCGCACGGTTTTCGGGCCCTACAGCCAGCCGCGAACGCGGTACAGCATCGCCGCCGCCACTTCGTACACCACGTCCTTGAAAATCTCACGGCGATCCTGGGCCGATCTCATGCGCCGCACGGAATAGTCCCGTCCATCGGCCGGCCGGCACTCGACGCTCAGTCCCGTTTTTTCCAGTGTGGCGCAGGCGCGGGCGCTATGCATGGGGGAGGTCACCAGGATGACGCGGCGCCAGCCATTCGTTTGGGCCAGCGCGGTGAAGGCGACGGCCTCGTCGTATGTGCTGAACACGTTCCGTACGAAACGCACCGAGGCGCCCGGGAGGGCAAGCGACACGAGGGCGCGCTGGTCGGCCTCGGAGGTGTGATTAGCCTGTTCGACGACCGAAAGCGCCAACGGCGCAATGCCACGGCGCTGACTGATCGTCAATGCCGAGAGGAGGCGATCGAGCGCTTGACCGGTCAGCCGCCCGTCGTCCGTAATGCCACCGGAAAGCACCAGAATGGCATCGACCGGTGTGGCACTTGGCGCATCGCTTCGTATGAAGCGGTCGACCATCGGCCGCGTGATCGGCGTGTACATCACCAGCATGAGGACGAGCGTCAGTGCCCCGCCCAGCGCCCACAACGCGCCGCCCAGCGCCGTGGGCGCCAGCACGGCGCCCACCACAAGCGAAATCAGCCACGCGATCCACTTCGGCAAGCCAATCAGGCTATAGACGCCAAGTGCGTCCAGCAGCGCCCCAATGGCGAACGCGAGCGTCGCGCCACAGAGTCGTACCAACCAACCGGGGGCGCCGGCTCCAACATCGGCGCCGCGCCCCCGAAGCAATACATCCCGCCCGACGATTCGTCGTGCTCGTGCCCCACGTCTGTTCGCCGCGCGGCCAATCACCGCGATTGGTCTTGCGTGACGCGACCGCCGGCTGGCGGTGTCTGATACTTGTCAAACCAGCTGCGCAAATAGAGTTGCGTGCGGAGGAAGTTCGACGGCGTAGAGCTCGTGCCGTGCCATTCGTTGTTGAAGCGCACCATCGCGGTGGGCACTTTGCGAATCTTGAGCGCCTCGTAGTACTCCTCCGTTTGCGGCATCGGCGTCCGCAAGTCGTTCACGCCCGTCATCAGCATGGTCGGTGTCTTCACGTTGCCCACGTACATGAGCGGTGACCGACGCAGATGTTCGCTGGGATCGTCCCACGGGAACTTCGCAAAATTGTAGTACCAACTCGCGCCATCGGTGGTGCCAACGAAACTCAGCCAGTTGGTCACCGGGCAGTTCGCGCTCGCCGCAGCGAAGCGATTGGTGTGGCCCACAATCCACGACGTCAGCACGCCGCCGCCGGAGCAGCCGAACACGTACAGGCGATTGCTGTCCACATATCCGCGCTTGATAACGGTGTCGACACCAGCCATGAGGTCGTCGAAATCCTTCCCTGGGTACGCGTTCTTGATAGCGTTCCCAAACGCCGAGCCGTAACCGGTCGAGCCGCGAGGGTTGGTGTACAACATCACGTAGCCGTTGGCCGCGTGATCCTGGCGCGCAAAACTGAAGCCCACGTTGTACATCGAGTGCGGCCCACCGTGAATCTCCAACATGAGCGGGTATTTCTTGGTGGGATCAAAGTCGGCCGGCTTGACGATCCATCCCTGGATCTTGTAGCCATCGACCGATGTGTACCACACCTCTTCGGTGCTGGCCAACTGCTTGCCGGCCAGCACATCGCCGTTCACATCGGTCAACGCCTTGATCGCCGGTGTGCGGACATCGTAGGTCACGACGTCCGTTGGCTTCATCGAGGTCGATGCGGTGCCGACGGCCATGAAGTTCCGATTCAGATCAGTGGTCGTAAGCACGTGCATGCCCTTCGTCACTTGTCGCACCTCGCCCTTCAGCGACGAGAAATACAGATTGCGCGCGCCTTCGTTCTCCGCCGTGAAATAGATCCCCAAGCCATCCGGTGCCCACATCATGCCGCTCGGCGCACGATCCAGTTTCTCGGTGAGCGCACGCGGGTTTTTTCCGTCGGCATCCATCACGTACAAAATGGCGTCCTTCCACGTCGCATCCGTGCTGTCGTAGCCCGTGTAGGCAATCATGCGGCCGTCGGGTGACGGCACCGGGTTGTTGTCGGGGCCTTTGCGCGATGTGAGCGCCTTCACCGCACCGGTGGTGACGTCGACCTTGTAGATCTCCGATTCACGCCACGCGTACTCCGACTCGGCGACACGAAGCGACGTGAAGACAAAACTCTTGCCGTCGGGCATCCAGGTGGTGCCGTTGGCGCCCCACTCACCGGTGGTGACTTGGTGCGGCGTGCCACCGTCGGCCGGCACAGTGAAGATCTGACGCAAGCCGTCTTCAAGAAAGCCCTGTCGGTCGGCGCGATAGCGCAGCTTCGTCACGACACGCGGCGGCTCCGTCCATTTGGCGCCGCGCGGTGCAGCGGGCATGGGAATACGCCACGTGTCCGATCCACGCACCAGCATGCCGAACGCGATCGTCTTCCCGTCAGGTGACCACTCAATGTCGCCCGGTGATTCGGTCAGTCGTGTGATCTGCGTCGTGGAGCCTTCGGCGTCCATGTAGCGCACCCAGATCTGCGCGCCGCCGGGTTCTCCGGGCGCGACATACGCGATCCGAGACCCGTCTGGTGCCCACTTCGCGTCGGCGCCCTTCACCAGCGCGCGGTTCTTGGTGCCGTCGGCGTTCATTAACCACACCGACGACTCGCGCTTGTCATTGAGCTTGTCGATCCACGTGCGTGTGTACAGCACCTGCTTCCCGTCTGGTGACAGCGAGGGATTGGCGACGTCCTCCCAATCGAAGTAGTCGGCAATGGTCAAGCGATTCGCCATCGCATTTGGCGACTGCGCGACGAGCGGCGCGGCGGCGAGCGTCGCGGCGGCAATGAACGTGAGCGCGCGCGCAAACGGTCGAGATGACATACGAGAGCTCCGGAGGAGAGAGGTTCGGAGTTGGGCCGACGCAACCGTCGACAGGTGACACAAGCATACCTCGCGAGACGACCTCCCGCGAGCAGTGCGCAGATGGCTAGCGGAGCGTGTCGACCAAGGCGAGCAGGCTGTCGCGAAGCCGCGACTCAGGGCCGTCGACCAACCGGCGAACTCCCATCCACTGACGAATCAGCGGGTTTCGCGGAGTAATGGCCGTTTCGATAACCTGCCGCTTGGACGTGCTGGCGTGGACCATGCGACCATTGCCGACATAAATCCCCACGTGCGACACGTTCTTGCCGCGACCGAAGGTCAACAGGTCGCCCGGCTTCATCGAGGCCAGGTCACGCGGCACTTCTTTGCCGACGGCGGCCTGCTGGTTGGCGGTACGCGGCATGATGACGTTAAGCGCGCTCATCACATACTTGACCAGGCCACTGCAATCCAGCGCGCGGTTTGGCGCGTTGCCGCCCAGTACATACCGGGTCCCGATCTGGCCCCGCGCCTTTGACACCAAACTGTCGCGGAGTGACTGCGCCGACGCACTGAAGGCCGCGAATGGCTTTTTCGACTCGAGGGTCTGTGCTTCACTGCGAACGCTGACCGCGAACAGTGCGGTAGCGAGGGCGAGTGGCGCAAGCAGTCGGCGAGAAGACGTCACGAAGGGTGGTTGATCGGTTGCGGACGGCACCCATGGGACGACGCCCGCCGTTCGTGGACAACCGAACTAGGCCAAATGGGTGAGAGAGACAAGCTACCTCCCAGACGATCCGCACGCCAGCGTAACCGTCACACGAGGGGCACCTTTTGTTTCAGAAGACTTCGGTCATTGTGACCTACCGAATGCCAAGCGCCTTATGGGTTTGCACCGAAAGTCGCCAGCGCGGGTGAGCAAGGCAGTAGGCGAGAGCGAGCTGGGTGTTTCGGACGGCGTCGGGTCCGTCCATGGGCTGCAGGAGAAAGTTGGTGAACGCGAGGCCCTCAAAGCGTTCCGGCATGGCCAGCGGCTGGGGGAAGACCAGCTTCAATTCGTCGCCGGCGAGCAGCGAGAGGGGAGCGGCTGCCTTCGGGCTCACGCAGATCCAGTCGAGTCCGGGCGGCGCCGCTTGCGTCCCGTTGGTTTCGACGGCGATTTCAAAGCCCTGCCCATGGAGTGCGTCGACGGCCTCGGCATCAAGCTGCAGGAGCGGTTCGCCTCCCGTGCATACAACGAACGGTCGAACGTCGGCCGGCGCGTGACTTGGCCAGCGGCTCTTGATGAAGGCGGCAAGCTCGGTGGCCGAGGAGAACTTGCCGCCGTCGGGGCCCACGCCCACAAAGTCCGTATCGCAGAACGTACAGACCGCCGAGGCGCGGTCGGCTTCGCGGCCCGTCCACAGGTTGCAGCCACTGAACCGGCAGAAGACGGCCGGCCGACCCGCGTGCACGCCTTCGCCTTGCAGCGTATAGAAGCACTCCTTCACGGTATACGTCATGCGACGCTGGAATGCGGTAGGATCATGCCGGGCGACCGACGTACGCAATCGGATCACGCAATCCATTCTCGGCAAACCCTTTCAATCGCAGCTGGCAGGCGTCGCAATGTCCGCACGAGGTGCCGTCATGGGCGGGGTCATAGCAACTGGTCGTCATCGAGTAGTCGACGCCCAATGCTGTTCCCAGAGCCACGATCTCGGCCTTGCTCAACTGTTGCAGCGGCGCGTGAATGGTGAGCTGCTGTGTGCCCTCAACGCCGGCCCGCGTTGCCAAATTGGCCATGCGGGTAAATGCGTCGATGTACTCCGGTCGACAGTCCGGATACCCCGAATAGTCCAGCGCGTTGACGCCAACAAAAATGGCCTTCGCGCCGAGTACTTCTGCCCACGCGAGCGCAAACGACAAGAAGATCGTGTTTCGTGCGGGGACGTAGGTGACGGGGATTTCGTCGCTGGCGCTCTCGACGTCGCGGTCCTTGGGTACGTCCACGTCGGCCGTGAGCGCCGAGCCGCCCCATTGACGCAGGTCGATGTCGACGACCACGTGCTTGGCGACACTGTACGCTGCGGCAACGCGACGTGCGGCCTCGATCTCGACGGCGTGCCGCTGGCCGTAGCGAAAGGTCATCGCGTAGGGTGTGAAACCGTCACGCTTGGCCACGGCGAGCACGGTCGTCGAGTCGAGCCCACCGGACAGGAGCACAACGGCTGGACGACCGGCGGGGGGAGGCGACGCCGGAGAATTGGCGGTTGGATCGTGAACAGGCATGGTACAACCTAGCCACCGACAGCCGCACTGTGCGACCTTTCGGCGCGCGTCCGAAACAAGTCGACGTCTTCGCGATGACGCCGCGCGCTGATTCCCCCGTGCACTCATCCCATGGAACTGCTGACCGACCCGAACGCGTGGCTTTCGCTCCTCACCTTGTCGGTACTCGAGGTTGTCCTCGGTATCGACAATATCATTTTCATCTCGATTCTCAGCGGGAAGCTGCCCCTGTCGCAGCAGCCCAAGGCGCGTTCCTTTGGGCTGGCGGGCGCCTTTGTCAGTCGCGTGGCTCTGTTGTTGTCGATCACCTGGGTGATGCGCCTGACCACTCCGTTGTTCACGCTGATCGGTCGTCCGCTCTCAGGGCGCGACCTGATTCTGTTGGTGGGAGGCTTGTTTCTCATCGGCAAGGCCACCACGGAGATTCATGCCAAGCTTGAAGGGCCGGAAGAAGAAGCGTCGCTGAAGGGTGCCGGCCGCTCGCTCTGGGTGACCGTGGCGCAGATTATGGTGATCGACATTGTGTTCTCGCTCGACTCGGTGATTACGGCCGTGGGGATGGCCGACAACGTGAGCATCATGATTGCGGCCAACGTGATTGCGCTTGGCGTCATGCTCTTGGCGGCGGGGACCATCAGCGCGTTTGTTGACGACCATCCGACGATCAAGATGCTGGCCCTGGCATTCCTGGTGTTGATTGGCACGAACCTGGTCGCTGAAGGGCTGGGGCAGCACATCTCCAAAGGCTACACGTATGTTGCCATGGCGTTCTCGGTGATGGTGGAGATGCTCAACATCCGCGCGCGCAAGAAACACTCCGTCGTGGATTTGCGCGGACCGGAGATGCCGCCAGAACCTGCTGCTGATGACCCGACAAATACGACGGGCTGACGACCGCCGCATTGCCCCTGCGCCGCGACTCCGGGTCGCGGCCCGCGTTCTCCTCTTACACCGACAGTTCATGAGTCGCTTGCTGTTCACCCTCTCTGTTGCCACCCTCGCGTTCACGACGGGCGCGACCCCGCTGGCTGCGCAGCGCATGGCGTCTGACTCGCTGCGCGACGACCGGAACTTCTCGTTCTATGCCAAGGGTCCGTATCGCACGGCGGTACCGCGTCCAGAGAGCCTCCTCGGCTACAACGTGGGGAGTTGGCATACGCAGTACGGCCAACAAGAGCGCGTCCTGCTGGCCATCGCCCAGGCTGCGAATGATCGCGTGCGAGTGGAAGAGATCGGCGTGTCCAATGAAAAGCGCACCATGCGCATCTACGTCGTGTCGACACCGGAAAACATGGCGCGGCTCGATGCCATTCGGGCGGATCTCAATCGCATCGCCGACCCACGCGGTGCGTCGCCGGCCGAACTTGAGGCGGTGATTGCGCGTACGCCAGCCGTGGTGTGGTTTTCCGGATCAGTACATGGCGACGAAGTGCCCGGATTTGAAGCGTCGATGCAGCTGCTCTATCACTTCGCGGCGACACAGGATCCAGCCACGTTGGAATTGATGAAAAATGCGATCGTGATCATCAATCCGGCGTCCAATCCGGACGGTCATGAACGCTTTTCTGTCTGGAACAACTCGTTGGCCGTTGGGAGTCCGGAGCGACAGTCGATGGAGCAGCAGGGTGGCCAGCCGTGGAGTATTTCCGGGCGCTTCAATCACTATCGGTTCGACATGAATCGCGACCTGATGGCGATGACGCAGATTGAGGTGCAGGCAATTGTTGGCGGCATGCTCCGCTGGCACCCAATGGTCACTGCAGACTTGCACGGGTACACGTCGACGTTTTTCATGGCGCCTGCGGCTCGTCCCGTGAATCGCAACATTTCCGGGTGGCCAGTGAAGTGGGGCGAAGCGATCGGACGCGGCAATGCCGCCGCCTTTGATCAGTTTGGCTGGCTGTATTTTGTGCGAGACCAGTTCGACTTGCACTATCCAGGTTACTACGACTCGTGGCCCGCGTTGAATGGTGCGTTGGGCGCCACGTACGAAACGGACGGCGGTCCGGCGCTGCTCAAGCGTCGCGCTGATGGCACGCTCCTCTCACTGCGCGACGGGATCGCCAAGCACTTCGTGGCGTCAGTGACGACGTTCGAAACTGCGGCGCGGAATGCGCGCGACATGGTGCGCGACTACGCCGGGTTTCGCCAGCGGGCGGTCAGTGAAGGCAAAACGGGCGACATGCGGCGTGTGGTGTTTGTGCCGGGCACCGACCCGGCGCGTGCGGCGGAACTGGCAGCGGCGCTGTTGCGCGCCGGCGTGGAAGTCTCGCGGACCACCGCGCCATTCAGCAGCGCGAAAGCACGGAGCTACACGGCCGACGGCGTTGCGTCGCGCAGCTTCCCGGCCGGTTCGTACGTGGTGGATATGGCGCAGCCGCAAGGGAAAGTGGCCAAAGCCGTTCTCGAAGCGGATCCGGAACTCGATCCCGAGTTCGCAAAGGACGTGTTGTCGAAGTTTGAGCGCAACAAGCAGCAGTCGCGCAATTCAAACGACACGGAGGGCTACGGTTTTTATGACATGACGGCATGGGCGCTGCCGGTCACGTTTGGTGTCGAAGCCTATTGGACCGACGAGGCGGTTGTCGTTCAGAGCACGCCGCTCTCGCTGGCGAACGGTGAGCGCCTGAACGGCGAGGTGCTGCCGCACGCGATCACTGGTGGCATTGTCGAGGGGCGCGACGCGCGCTCGTCGTTCCTGTGGCGGAACGATCGCAATGGCGCGGGAAAGCTGGCCGTGCAGCTGTTGCAGGAAGGGTATCGTGTATCGATCGCCACCAAGGCCATCCAGACCGGCGGCACCACGTGGCCCAAGGGCACGTTTGTCACGGCCATTTCACGCAATGACAGCACGCTGGCGTCGCGCGTCGATGCGCTCGCGCGCGGCGCCGGCGTGGACGTGCGCGGTGCGTCAACGGCGTTCCCGGATGCGGCGCAATACGGCACGGGGTCTGGTGTGGTGCAATCCCTGTTCGCACCACGGATCGCGGTGGTGGGCGACGCCGGCATCTCGCTGGGGAGCTATGGGGCCGTCTGGTGGAGCCTTGAGAAGCGGTACGGGATCAAATTCGCACCGATCTCAGGGTCGCAACTGAATGGTGATCTGTCCGCGTTCAACGTGATCATTTTGCCCAGCGGCACGCCGTCGGTCCTGGGGCGCGGGGAAGGGCTGAAGCGATGGGTGGAAGGTGGCGGCGTGTTGATCACGTTCGGCGGAGCCACCGGTTGGGCCTCGCGGGAAGACGTGGGCATGAGCTCGGTGCGTCGCATTCAATGCGAGGTGAAAAAGGACCTCAAGGCCGCGCCGGCGAAGCTTGCTCCCATCGACTCAGTGAAGGCCGTGATCAGTCCAAACGCCTGCGCGGAGGAAGTGGTCGGCTTGCCGGGATCGCACTTCGACGTGGTGCTCGATCTCACGCACTGGCTCACGCTTGGCGTTGAGCAACAGCGCATGACGGTCCTCATGAGCGGCGGAAGTTTCTACACGTTGTCGACGGATGGCGGCAACGTTGCGGTGTTTCCAACCACCGGGACGCTGCGCCGCGGTGGGTTCACGTTCCCCGACAACAGTGAGAAGCAGCTTCGCGGTTCGTCGTTCCTTGTGCAGGAGAGCGTGGGGCGGGGCAACCTCGTGATGTTTGCGAACGATCCCATGTTCCGCGGCTTCTGGCGCGCGCTGGATCGTTTAGTCTTGAATGCGGTGCTGATGGGGAGCGGGCGACCCTGAGTCGTTCTTTTTTCGTCGCATCCGACTGATACTCGAACACTCAACGATGCGCCTCCGTGGCCTCCGTGTCCTTTGTGATTCAAAAAACAAGAACGACGATGTTGTGAATCACGGAGGACACGGAGTGCACGGAGGGTGCGCGCGACGGGCTACGGCGCGGTTCGACTTGGCGACGATTGAGACTTCTGTTCTCGAACACTCAACGATGCGCCTCCGTGGCCTCCGTGTCCTTTGTAATTCAAAAAACAAGAACGGCGATGATTGAGTCACGGAGGACCTGGAGTGCACGGAGGGTGCGCGCGACGGGCTACCGCGCGGTTCGACTGGGCGATGAGTGAGACTTCTGTTCTCGAACACTCAACGATGCGCCTCCGTGGCCTCCGTGTCCTTTGTGATTCAAAAAACAAGAACGGCGATGTTGTGAATCACGGAGGACACGGAGTGCACGGAGGGCGCGCGGTGGGCTACGGCGCGGTTCGAATGGGCGAAAAGTGAGACTGCTGTTCTCGAACAGTCACCAATGCGCCTCTCGTTGGAACACAGGCAACACGCTCTGCACGGCGCAACGCGAGGGACACGGAGGGTCGTCAGCCCTCGGGCGATGCTCGCTCCGAACGCAATGCCGCGAGCAACCGCTGACCCGGTCGGCCACTGGGCTCAAGGTTCAATCGCTTTTGCTCGGCGCGAATCGCCGCGACCACCGCTGGGGTGAGCACCGCAGTGGGCGCGCCAACGGGATGTCCTCGCGCGACCAGCAACGCATGGAGTTCGCGACGGTCGGCACGCGACAGACCGAGATCGTTGGTGGGCCAGGCAGTGCGAAGCGGTCCACCGCCCCGCAAACGATCGGCCAGATGCACAATGGCCAGCGCATAATGCACCGACGCGTTGTAACGAATCACCGACGAGAAATTGTTGAGCACCACAAACGCCGGGCCGCTGGGGCCGGCGGGTCGTAACAACGCCGCTTGGGCGCTGGCCGACACGGGTCCGATCGCGAGCGCGGAGCCATCAACGCGGGTAATGCCGGCGGCGCTCCACGCGGAGAGCGGACGCCGCACCGTACGTCCTTCTCTCCGTATCCGTGAAGTCGACGGGACCAGCACCTCGAAGCCCCACGGTGCTCCGACCCGCCAATGTCCAGCGCGCACAAGAAAGTTGGCGGTCGACGCCAGCGCATCTCCGACATTTTCCACGATGTCGCGCTTCCCGTCGCCATCAAAGTCCACGGCCATCCACTCGAAGGTCCCCGGCATAAACTGTGTATGTCCAAATGCGCCCGCCCACGATCCGGAAAAGCGCTCGGGTGAAACGTGCTGCGCCTGAACAATGCGCAGTGCCGCCATCAACTCGCGCCGGAAGTACGCTTGTCGACGACCAACGCAACTAAGCGTCGCCAGCGATCGAATGACCGGCAGGCCGCCGCGTCCCTTGCCGTAGTTGCTCTCAACGCCCCAGAGCGCCACAATCGTTGCGGGATCTACGCCGTATTGTTCGGTGATGCGCGCTAACGTTGGCGCATACTCGCTGAGCATGCGGCGCCCATCCGCGATGCGTTCGTCGTCGGCCATGATCGCGAAATAGTCCCAGATCGCAAGACGAAACTCCGGCTGCGCATTGAGTGCGACAAGGACGCTGGAATCCGGGCGCAGCGATGTCACGTGTTGCTCCCACGTCGCCGCCGTGATGCTCCGCGCCAATCGCGTTCCGCGTAGCGTGGTCAGACAACGCGCGAAGGCGTCGGGAGACTGCCCCGCAGCGGTCGCTGGCGTGAGCCCACTCATCAGTGCCGCCGCTGAGAGGACGGCTCCGAGCATGGCGCTGACGCAACGTGACGCCGGAGCGGCCTGGCGTAGCGGAGCGGATTGGCGTAATGGAGCGCCTACAGGTGGTGCGAGCGTAGCAGTCATCATAGGATCATACGAATCTACGGTGCAGCCCATCGCCCTGCAGACGTGCGCATTGTCATGTCACATGCTACTTTCGGCCTGAGCGGCCCTCGTTCGGCATGTGACTATCTACGCGCGCGTGCGTGACGATCATGCGATGGTTACGCGACGGTTCTGCAGGTACACGTTTTCCCCCTCAGACGAGACGATGCGCTTCGCGTCCAGACTACTGTTTGCTGCGGTCGTGCTCACGGCCTGTCGCTCGAAGTCACCAGGTGGCACGATTGCTGACGTGCCGCAGAGAGCGCCGGCGTCCACGGTGCCGAATATCGTCGTGCTGCTCGCCGATGACCTGGGGATCGGCGAAGTTGGCGCCTATGGACAGCGCGAAATTTCCACGCCGCATATCGACAAGCTGGCCGCGGACGGCATGCGGTTCACCGAGTTCCGATCAAGCGCCGGCGTGTGTGGGCCGGCGCGCTGCGCATTCATGACCGGCTTTCACAATGGTCGCTGTCGGCTGGACGACAATGACAACGACTACCTTCGCGACGCCGATGTAACCCTGGCCGAGCGCTTGAGGGAATCGGGGTATGCAACCGCGCTGGTCGGGAAGTGGGGCTTGTCGTGGGACAGCGAGCCAGGCTCGTGGCCGCAGCGCCAAGGGTTCGATACGTTCTTCGGTTATCGCGATCAGGTGCACGCGCACAACTTCTATCCAGAGTACCTGCTGGACGGCACCGACTCGCTGCGAACGCGGAACGTCGTGCCGAAGCCTCGCGGCATGGGCAGTGGCATGGCGACGGTGCGACTGGACTACGTGCCCGACCTCATGCGGGTGCGCGCCTTCGACTTCGTGCGTGGGAGCGCCTCGCGGAAAAGGCCGTTCTTTTTGTTCTGGGCCACCAATCTGCCGCACATTCACAACGAGGCCAGTCGCGAAGCGCCCGATGGCGGTTACGAGATCCCGTCGCTTGGGGCGTACGCCAATCGGCCGTGGCCGCTGCCCAAGAAGAGCTACGCGGCACAAGTCAGTCGTCTCGACGCCGATCTCGGGGCGCTGCGAACGCTGCTTGACTCGTTGCAGGTTGCACAGAACACCGTGGTCATCTTTCTCTCCGACAACGGGGCCACGTTTCTGCGCGGCGCAAACGATGGCGCGACCGATATCATCGGACGCTGGTTCAACGGCACGCAGCAGTATCGCGGCTTCAAGGGCGACCTGTTCGATGGCGGGCTTCGCGTGCCGGGCATCGTGTCGTGGCCAGGCGTGGTGAAGCCGGGCACGACCTCGTCGGCGCGCGTGGACTTCACGGATTTGCACGCGACATTGGTCGAGGTCGCGGGGCAACGAGCGCCGCTGGACCTCACTGGCCGGTCGTTCTTGGACGCTTTGAAGGGTCGCGATGGGAACCGCGCGCGCCCTCATCAGGTGTGGTACTCTCCGGATCGGAAGCAGTCCGCCGTGTTGGAAGGCAACTGGAAGGCCGTCTGGATGTCAGACACCCTGCGCCTGTTTGACGTGGCGCGTGATCCCGCGGAACGCAACGATTTATCGGCGCAACAGCCCGCAATCGTCGCGCGACTGGACGCCATTCGTGTGGCGGAGGATCAACGCGTGCGTCATCCCAGTCGGCCGCCCAAGAAGTAGACAGCGCTCGCTACTTGATCAATCGGATCCGCTCGTTGATCGGGTACAGCCACTCCACACCGCGCGCCGTTACGATGGCGTCGTCTTCAAGCGGAATTCGCGCTTTCGCACCACCCCATTCAGCCACGGGCGTCCAGACAAAGAGCTCGATGGAGAACGGATTGAAGGGCTTGATCACAAACGCTTGTTGCCGCGGATTGAACCATGCGATCGACGGTCCGCTGCCATGACCACGATCTCCAACCGAGTGGCAGCCAATGTTGACCTCGATCTTGTTGTCACCACCGACTTCGTTGAATGTGCCCTGCATGCGATAGCCAGCTTTCGTGATCTCGCTGGCGAGCTGCTCGATCATCTGGCCGGCCGTTGGGCCCGGCTTGATGGTGCGACGGATGATGTCGCGCACTTTCACAGCGTTGTCGAACGCCACTTGCAATCCCTTGGGCGCCGAGGTCTCTCCCGGCTTGAGCACGTACGCGATGCGCTTGACGTCGGTCCACGTGTTGAGATATCCCACGCCCCAATCGATCATCAACAAGTCGCCACGTTGAATGATGCGATCGCTTGAGGTGGCTTCGATGCCCTTAGGTCCGGTGATATAGACTGACGGCATTTCGAAACTGGAGCCGAGTCCGCGCTGTTGCAATTGGTCCATCATCCACCAGGACACGTCTTCCAAGGTCGTCACGCCCGGCGTGATCACTTCGTTGGACAGCGCGCGATCGGCCATGCGGCGAGATAGTTCGCCGGCCTCCCCGAGGGCGACCAGGCGCGAGGCCGTGAAGCCACTGCGATAGTCAGAGACGACCTTCTCGGCCGACACCACGCGAGGCGCAAACTCGGTGCCGAGTTCTTTCATCAGCCTGTCATAGCTGGTCTTGGAGAGCCCATCGGCGGCGCCGATCTCTTCCGACATATTGATCGCAATGCGTTTCGGGTTGCGCTCAGCGATGAAGGGTTTGAGCGGCGCAAATCCGCGCACGATATCGTACCCGCACTTGTCGAGTTGATAACCGGACACGCCGATCGCTGTGCGTTCAATGCGATCGCCCCCACGGTCGGTAAAGACCCAGTAGGCCACGCTGCCCACATAGCCGCGCCCCAACTCGTCGTACATTGGGTCGAATTGGTTTTCCTTTTGCATCACGATCCACATGTCGACGCCGTTGTCACGCAGTGCGGCGGGCAAGATCAGATCGAACTGGTCGCGCCGAATCTGACAGAGGCGCTCCCAGCGCGTGCGCGCGTGCTCGGCTGGAGCTTGAGCGCCGAGCGTGTTTGTGCCTATCGCAGCGGCACCGAACGCAAGCAGTGCAACCGCACGCGGCCCCGCGCGCCCCGCCGTCGGAAGGGCGTGTAAGATCAGGCGCTTGGAAAGACCGCGCAGGGAGGTCGTCGAAGGAAGCTGGAAAGGAGTCGTCATCAGGGCAAAATACAGCCTGCCCGCCTCCACCGCACGCGTGGCGGTTAGTTCCGCGAGCGGCCCAGGTATGGGGCGCTCCAGACCGCCGGTCCGTCGCGCAACGACGCACGCCATGCGGCGGCTTCTTCGTTTCGGCCAAGCCCACGGAGGGCCTCGGCAAGCGCAACGCGATCGACCTGCTGTTGCAGCGCTGGAACAAGCATCCGCACTCTCGCGGGCACGTCTACCATTCCTGCAGCCAATGCGGTGCTGGCCTCGGCAAATTGCCGTTGCGCCAGCGCTTGGTGTCCTCGCAGGGCCTGGGCAAGTGTCGAGGCAAGTGTTGACCGTCCCGCGCCCTTCGCGAGCTGGCGCGCGGACGACGCCACGGTGCCCTGATCGTTCATACGAATGCTCAACACGCCCACGAGGTAATGAAGCACTGCGGTCTGGTCAGCGAGGGAGAGGGCGGCGTTGCCCAAAGGCATCCCCTCCGAGGGGTACGACGCGACGTAACGCAGCAGTCGTTGATGGAGTGCAGGGAGGGAGTCCTGTGGCACAGGCGAATCGGGCGCCAGGGCGGCTAGCGTCTGCGCGACAAGCACGCTCCCGCTGTCACGTTGCTGTGCTAAGCGCCACGCCACCATGGCAGAGTCGATCTGCCCTTCCGCGACGAACAGCGAAGCCAGCGAGAGCAGGCCCTCAAGGCGTGCGGCGGCTGGGGCGGACGGTGAGCTCGCGCTGCGTGCAAAGGCCTTCGCCGCCACCAAGTCCCGCGCGTCCGCGCCAACCCGGCGCAAGGCAATCAGGGCCGTTGCTGGGTCATCGAGCTGTGCGTTGGCGCGTTGCGCCTCGGCGCGTTTCGCATCCGCGCGTTGCGCATCCGCGCGTTGCGCCGAAGCGGCGCGGGTTGTCTGTTGGGATCCAGGATTGACGATGCGTCGTGCGTGCAGCGCAAGATAGGTGCGTCGAATCCCCGGTTGTTCGCCGGCACTGTTCGGGCTGAAATACATCGTGAACAGGGTGTCTAACTCTCCGGCACGATCCGCGCGTGCCGCGAGCTCCATCAGGTACACCGTGACCTCGCGGTTGCGCGGATCCAGGCGCATGACCGTGCGGAAGACAGAGGTCGCTTCGTCGCTTGAGCGTCCAGCGTACGGATTGGTTTCGTACAGCAGCTCGCCCAGCAGCATCCACGCTTCCACGTCGTTTGGATAGTCAGCGACCAATTGCCGCAGAACGCGCTCGGCGTTGCGTGGACTGCCAAGACGGACTGCATGGTACGCGCGAACGATCGACTGCAGGCGTGGCGGAAGCGTTGGCGCCAGCGCGAAGGCGCGTTCAAGGGCAGCTCGGTTGAGCGAATCGACTTCGCTCCACTTCGCTGCGCGCGCGAGTCGATACCACGCGAGGGCAAACATCGAGTCGGAGGCGACCGCTTGTTGGAAATAGGCCACCGCCGCAGCGGGGCGTGCATCGCGGAGTTCGCGTTCGCCATCCAGATAGGCACGGAGCGCACCCGACGACCGTGTGGTTGACGCCGCAAGCGCAGACAGCGTGTCGCCGGGCGCGCGAAGCTCGGTGCTGACGAGTTGCCGCACCAATCCGTCTACACCAAGGGAGATGTCGCTGGCGTTGGGGATGACGACCTGCGAGCGGCCGCGCTCTTCGCCACTCGCGGCATACAGCGTGGCGCGCAAGGTCAGTGTGGAGCCGGTGCGCACCACTGATCCCACGACATAGCGGCTGGCGCCGACACGGGCACCCCACTCATGCGCCAGTGTTGAGTCGAGGCGCGCATTCCCTGCGCGCGCATTGGCTGGACGGATGTCAGCACCGATGACCGCGTTTGGATCGACGCCGCGAACCAATCCCGTTGCATCAAACGCAGGCGTCAACAGGTCGACCATTCCTTCACGGAGATAGTTGAGGGTCGACTCGCCTTGAATTGCGAACGGCAACACGGCGATGGTGGGAAGTGGCGCGGTGGTTCTGGCCACTTCCAACGACGTGGCTGCAACCGTCGCAACACGTGAACGGTGTGAATAGCTCCAAAGGCTGATCGTGGTGACGACAGCGAGCGCGGCCACGGCCATGGATATCGCACCTGGCGTCCATGCGCGTGTCCGGGTGGGCGCGAGGTTGCGAGTGGCGTTGCCGACAGCGTTACTTGCCGAGTTGATTGCGGAGTTTCCTGGGGAGTTGCCCTCGTCGTCTCGCGACGTCGACGCAATGTCCCGCTCGAACTGCTGCAGTTCCTCAAGTCGGGCCAGTACCGCAGACCCATCAGCAGGTCGCGACGACGGCGCCTTTTGCAGCAGGTCGGTGATAAGCTGCGCGATGGGCGCGGGAATGGCAGCGCCATCAAAACGCTCAAGGGGCGCAGGCTGCTGTTCCAGGATCGCATACAGCACCGACGCATCCGTTGGTCCTACGAACGGGCGTCGGCCGGTGAGGAGCTCATACAGCATCACGCCGAGCGCCCAGACGTCGGCGCGCGTGTCGGGCGACTCGCCGCGCAGGACCTCGGGCGCCATGTACGGCAAGGTCCCGGCGAGCGTCGGGACTCCTGTGGTCGCGTGCCCGATCGTGCGTGCTGCGACCCCGAAGTCGAGGATCTTCGCGACGTCGCGGTCGGCAAAACCAATGTTCGCCGGCTTGAGATCTCGATGGACGATGCCACTCCGATGCGCACAGGCAAGCCCGCTGGCCACCTGCGTAGTGATGCGCACCGCCGCATCGATCGAAAGCAGCGAGCCGCGCAGTCGGTCGCGCAACGTACCGCCGGCGCAATACGCCATCACCAGACAGATCCCGCCGTCATCGGTGTCTTCGATGGCGTACATCGAGCAGACATTCGGATCGTCGAGAGCCGACACGGCTTGTGCTTCACGAACCAGTTGACGGCGAGCCGCGTCGTCTGCAAAGCGCGCGTGCGACAAAAACTTGAGTGCCACGTCACGGTCCAAGCGGGTATCACGTGCGCGATAGACGACGCCCATGCCTCCGCCACCGATGCGCTGCCCCACGTCGTAGTGGCGGATCCGCGTTCCTGTCCGCGGAATTGGCGCGACGATATCGCCCGTCTCGAGCTCGGCTTCGGCGGATACCACGCGGTCAAACACGGGAGCCACTACGTTGGCGGCCAGGTCTTGAAGAAACGCCGGCGCGTCGCCGGCCGAGGCCAGCAAGGCTTCGAGTTCTGCTCGCAGTTTCGGGTTGGCCGCGCAGACCGCATCCAGATACTGCTCACGCGATTCGGGCGGCAATGACTGCGCCGCCTCAAACAGGGTGGACAATCGCTCCCACTCGGCGGTCGACGACTGGGAGGAATCTGCGTGCGGGTCAGTCATTGGTGGGCGCGTGTTCTTTGAGGGCGCGATGGAGCCAGGCTTGTGCCAACATCCAATCACGTTTCACGGTGGCCTCGGAGATGCCGAGTGCGGTGGCCGTATCAGGAATGGACAGGCCGCCGAAATATCGGCACTCTACTACGCGGCACGGGCGGGGATGGATGTGCTGCAGCGCTTGCAGTGCGACCTCGAGATCCCACAAACGGTCCAATGGACTGGCGCCACCGTCGACGCGGGGAATCCCCAGCACGTCGAGCTTGTCCAGCGAGACCGCGGTGGCAGCCGTGCCGCGCTTTTGCGTGCGTCGGCGGCGCGCATAGTTGCTCAGGATCTGGCGCGTGGCGCGCGCTGCGACGGCATAGAAGTGCGCACGATCGCGCACGGCCAACCCCGAGGCGCCGTTCATGCGCAGGTAGACCTCGTGCACCAAGGCGGTCGTGTCGAGCGTATCATCGCCGCTCCACCGGCGGCGCTGCGACTTGGCGACAGCATGCAGCTGTCCATACACCAACGCGAACAGGTGCTCGCCCGCATCCGAATCTCCGTCGGCCCACTGGCGTAGGAGGGCGGTGACCGGCTCGTCTGCGTCGACCGGATGGACTAGTGATTGGGATAGTGGTTCTTCGGGTCTCGACACGTGCGGAAGCTGGTCGACGGCTGTACGATGTCGCAAGCCCACGACGGTGTAACGGTCCGTGCAACGGTCCGCTGCGTGAGCGGAGAAGGCTTCGCAGCATCGGTCGCGTCGGTGCGCGTGAGCCGGTTTTGCGCGAAAGCGTGTGAAGAGGGGTAGGGATGAGGTCGGCCTGCCCGGGAACCAATATTCCTCGACGCGGCTACCTTCATATAATTGTTGGCAGACACCTCGATACCCATGGAGCAGGCTGGATGAGACCCCTAACGTTCGTGGCGATGATGACGCTCTCGGCTCTTGTGGCGTGCGGCGCGGAGCCGCCAGCGGCACCCGACGCGGTGGTGGTGGTACCGGACGCTGGCACGCCTCCGGCGGTGAATGGCGTGACCGCGCGATGGACGCGAGTTCGGTACAACGCGACGGGAAGTGTGACACTGTCACTCGCGAACAACGTGGCAACGCTCACGTTCTCCCCGGACTTTACGGTCGATCAGACACCAGGACCATTTGTCTATCTGAATACCACGAATAATCCGAATAACGGGATGCCGCTCCGCGTTGGTGCACTGAAGAGTCGGAGCGGCGCGCAGACGTACTCCTTCCAAGTGCCGCCGGGGGTCAAGTACACCCACGTGCTGATTTGGTGCGACCCGTTCAACGTGGCGATGGTGGAGGCCGTGATTCCGCCTACGGGCGGGTGATGGCCGTCGCGCGGTAGCGCCGGCCGGGCACAAGTCCACAGATGTTGGGCCCCGCGTTGCGAAACGTCAGCGGCAGGGTCATGCCGCATGGCAAGGTGTTGTAGCCAGGCGGGAGATTCGGTCCGCAGCGCTGCACATCAAAGTGCACGTGCGGGCCGCCGGTCTGCCCGGTGTTGCCGCTCAGCGCAATACGCTGACCCTGAGTGACGACGTCGCCAACGCGGACCAGTGCACCACGCTGTGTGAGATGAATGTACCGGGCAACGGTAGAGTCGGCGTGCCGCACCATCACGAAGTTCTCTTCAAGATCTGTGTCGTTGCCGTCTGCGAATTGATCGCGGGCGGCCACGACGGTGCCGGCTCGTGCGGCGATCAAGGGCGTCCCGATCGGCATGGCGAAATCGATCGCGTACAACCCTACCCCCTTGTTGCCCGGATTGAAGTGGCTGGTGGTGCGCCACACCAATCGCGCGGCGCCCGGCAGGTAGGGCAGGATATAGGCGGACTGCTCGCTCGCGACAAACGCGGCGCGCGACACTCGCGGGCCGTCGGGATCGGGGCGGCAGCTGTCGCTGGTCGCACTCATGCTGGCCGCGCGCACGCGCTGTGCAGAGGCGGTACCGGTGCTCGCGACGCTCGCGAGGCCGATCAGCGCGAGCGGCGCGACTGCGTGGAGGACGGTGCGCGTTGGCGCCCGTTTAGAGCTGGGCATATGGCGTCGCAGCGGGGTGGGGTAAGAACTCTCCGTATTCTGACGCGACCTTCGCCTCAATGGTTTGACCCCTCGACCAATGGCCCTGCGCATCCATGATCCATAGATCCGTGTCTCCGTGTCCCCCGTGCTTCAAAGTGGTCGGTTCCAATCGTCCGTATTCTCGGAGGGCTTGTCGTTCACAGACATCGAAACCAGCGGATGGGACGCTGTCTCTAGGTTGCGCGCCCAGACAACACGGCGGCATCCCGCAGCCCCAAGCGCATCGCATCAACCACCTGCGCCGCGTCGTCCAGCGACAGGGGCATCGGACCGCGCAGCTTGATCACGTTGTGATACGGCCCGTCGGTGCCGGCGAGCACACCGCGCGCGCGCATCGCGTTCACGACCAGGCTCGCCTCGTCGGCCGCCGGCTCGCGCGTGTCTCGGTTGCGTACGAGTTCTACGCCAAGAAACAAGCCGGACCCTCGCACATCGCCCACCAACTCGTGTTCACGGGCAAGCGCCTGCAGCCCACCCAGCAACTGCTGCCCCACGGCCAGCGCATGGGCCTGCAGTCCTTCATCGAGCGTCACCCGTAGCGTGGCTTCGGCCGCCACACAGGCGGCGGTGCTGCCGCCGAACGTGCTGAAATACTCCATCCCGTTGTTGAACGCATCGGCAATCGCGCGCGTCGTCACGACGGCGCCCAGTGGATACCCGTTGGCAATCGGCTTGCCAAGCACCACGATATCTGGCGTCACGCCGTGATGCTCGAATGCCCAGAAGTGCGTGCCAATGCGACCAAAGCCCGTTTGCACCTCGTCGGCAATGCACACTCCGCCAGCAGCACGCACGCGAGCGTAGACGTCGGCCAGAAATCCGTCGGGCATCATGATCTGCCCACCCACGCTCGGGCAGGTCTCCGCGATGTAGCCGCACAGTCCACGCCCCTGCGCACGGATACCGTCGATCACACGCCCAACCTGCGCCGCAAACCACGGTCCTGGCGCGCCGACAATATCGCGAGCGCGATACACATCGGGAATCGGCGACGTGTGTACCCAATCCGGTGCGCCGCGCCCACCGGGACCCGCGTGCTTGTACGGACTGATGTCGATTAGCGTTGTGGTGTGGCCGTGATAGGCGCTCTCCATGACGATCAGGTCTTGCTGTTCCGTGTACGCGCGCGCGAGTCGGAGTGCGATCTCGTTGGCTTCACTGCCGGACGCGGTGAAGAAGCATACCTCCAGTGAAGGAGGCAGCAACGCCGTCAGCGATTCAGCGTAGCGCGTGAGCTGCGCCTGCAAATAGCGCGTGTTGGTATTGAGCACGGCCAGCTGCTCACTGACCGCCCGCACCACACGCGGGTGCCCGTGGCCCACGTGCGCGACGTTGTTGTACGCATCGATGAACCGATGTCCATGTTCATTGAACAGGTATTGCCCCGCCCCGCGGACGATGTTGAGCGGTGCTGCGCCGTACGAGATGCTGAGATTGCCACCAATGTGCGCCCGGCGCGACGACGCGACGACCGCGGCCGCCGTGGTGTGAGGCAACCGGCGCTCGGGGATGTGCAGCAGCAGGTTGGGATCGGGGCACAGGCTGCGCCACACCTCCCGCTCACTGGCCCGTACGGCGCCATCCACGTTGCACGGGACGTCGAGCATGTCCGTGATCAGCTGCACGTGCACGTGCTCCCACCAATCGCCGTTGCCCGGCGCACGCCCGATGCGCGCAAACTCGGTGCCCTTCGCAATCACTTGGCCGACGTGCAAGCCGTCCAGCGAATCGAGCGACAGGTGTCCATAGAGTGTGTAAAACGGCACCGGATCCGGGCCGGTCGTGCTGTGCCGCAACACAATCACGGGGCCATAGTCATGGTGCGCGTCCGCATTCTCATACCCGAAGACGGTGCCATCAAGCGGCGCATACAGCGGCGAGTCCGCAGCGAGCGAGAGGTCAAGACCCATGTGGATCGTGCGGGGCTCACCGTCGCGAGGCTCATTGGGCCAGTGATAGATCAGACGCGCTTCGTCATACCCGCCCACGCCGATCGTCGCACCAGCATCGGCCAGCACGCGGCGCACGCGTCGATCCAGCTCGGTCGGCGCATTCTCCACCGGGTCGCTGGCAATCAGTGGGCTCCCGGCACTGAAGTCGAGAGGCGCCACGGCCGTGGTGCGCAGATCCATCCCCAAGAGGGGCGCCATATCGTCACCGTTCGCCGTCAGCCACTCAACGACCCGCGGGGCGTGCGGCACGGGTGGCAAGCCGCAGGCATGACGAAACGTGTAGTGCGCAAAGCGTGGATGAATGGCTGCCAGTCGCGGCAGCGTGCGCGCGATCGCCTGCTGACTGATGCCAAGGTACTCCACATCGGGGCGAGCGGCCTGCTGTCTGGCCGCCATCACGACACTGGTGCAGAGTCGCATGCACATCAGACTGAACAGCGCGGAGATCTCGTCGGACGAGAGGGGGTGGGCCTCGTGGTATCCCGCGGCAACTTGCGCGGCGGCGGCGAGCGGATTGTCCGCGCTGAGTGCCACGTATGCCATGGCGATCGCCACGTCGTTCACCGTATGACTGACCACCATGTCACCAAAATCAATCACACCCGTTACCGTCTGCCGCACCGGATCGACCAATACGTTGTAGTCGTTCGCGTCGCCGTGAATCAGGCCGCGACGCAACGCGGGCAGCAGCGGCACGACATCGCGCACATGGGCTGTGGCGAGAGCCAAAATACAGCTGCGCAACGCGGGATCCTGTACCCGCGGCAGGTATGCGTCTACGACGCGTGCCGCATTGGCCAGGTCCCAGTCCATGTCACGCTGCCCGGCGGGCGCGGGGAGTGGCGTCAGGCGGGTGTCGATCACGGCCACCGCCCGCCCAAGGTCGCGTCGCAATGCGTCGGTATGCAGCGGGACTGTGCCGAGGGGAACGCCGGGCACTGCGGTGATCAATCGGACGAAGTGCGCGGTGCCTTGTTCGCCGCTCAGCGCGTCGACAAGCGTGATCTCCCGGCCGTCAGTAGTTCGGATCACTCGCGGGCAGAGTCCCGTGTCGGCCAAGACGGACATCATGGCACACTCAACCTCCAAGACCGCGCGCGACTCCCGTAGGTTGGCCACCTTGAGCACGTACCGATCTCCCGTGGCGGCAACCAGTAGCATGTTTTGGTCGCGCTCACTTGGCAGCTCGCTCGCCGAAACCACAAGCCCGTATTCACGCGCGACCAAACCGACGACGACCTCGCGCGAGAGTGTCGGTACGCCGTCGGTGGTCAGCGAATGATTGCGCTGCGGGACAACGGTCACTACCGGAACGGCAGCGGACCGGCGCCGTTGCGCAACTCACGCACCATGCGATCGTCGCCCGTCAGCTGCCAGTAGATCATCGACACCGGGATCATGCCGGCGGCGTTCACTTCGTCGAGAAACTTCTGCATCGTGAACGCGGAGCCCAGCTGCCGTCCACGCTCGGCCATCGCCTCTTCCAGCAATCGGCCGCCGGTCACGTAGCTTGCGCCGTATCCCGGTTGGCGCAGGTACAGGTGCTGCTCAA
Source organism: Gemmatimonadaceae bacterium (assembly GCA_031421995.1). GTDB lineage: Bacteria > Gemmatimonadota > Gemmatimonadetes > Gemmatimonadales > Gemmatimonadaceae > Gemmatimonas. Next base: position 960 of record JANOPS010000669.1, on the reverse strand, counting down.
TGCCGAGCAACGGATCGCGTCGCATCCACCCGCGCGGAGTCCAGTTCACGTGGAGATCTGCCGCTTGCGCCATTGTCAGATCGTTCGAGTGCGCGTACAGGTTGCCGAGTCCTCGTGCGGCGCGCGCCGCCAGCATGATCCAGACGATCTCGCGCGAACGCGGGCTATTGTCGTACAGTCCGGCGTGCATCATCCACTCTTCCATCACCGTCGCCATGCCTTCAGAGCGGCTCATCCACACGTTGTAGCGCAGCGCGCTGCGCCGGATCGGGCTGGCGTGCGGCGTTTCCCGGATGCGGGCGTTGTCCCACCAGTGGTAGAGGTGCGTCCACAAGGGAATCGGATCGCGATGGTTGGTCTGTGAGAAGAAGTTGCGCGAGCTCTCAGGGCTGAAGCCGGGCATCCGTTCGCGGAGCGAGCGCTCCATGCTCGGGACCATCGTCAGCAGGTTCTGGTCGCGCACGAATTGCATGTACCGGGGAATGCTGCGCTCCTGCAGCGCCGCAAAGGCCTCCGGGCTCTCTGCAACGGGTAGCAGTGGCAAGGCGCGGTTGCGTTGCTCTTCCAGCCGCAGGGAGGCGTGTGCGCGGGCAAGTTCACGCCGCGTGATCGTGACTTCTTCTTCCCACGTCAGCGGCACCAGCAGAACATTCTTCAAAAACCATGTGTACTGCGCTTTGCCGATTCCGGACGGGCCGTTGTGTTTGGGCGTCTCGGTGCGCATCCACGCCGCGAAGTCTTCCGTGGCGGCGCGTGCTGCAGCGACAGCTTGCACCAACGCGGCGTCTTTGGCGTCCACGCGGCCGGCGAGTTGCTGCAGCGTCTCGCTCTGCTCCTCGAACGCGCGGACCCCGCCCACCCACAAGTCGTGTGTCGTACTGCCGGCGAGGTTCCGGCGTGCCTGCGCGAGCAGCGGTGGAATGGTGCCAAGCTGCGCGCGGAGCTTGGCAGAGGCCTCCG
>JANOPS010000668.1:0-1911 GCA_031421995.1 Gemmatimonadaceae bacterium | reverse complement strand
CGATGCGATCGCCGGCGCCGAGTTCGAGCGCTTCGCGCACGGCGCGCGGGATGGTGGCTTGGTACTTGGACGTCAACGTGGACACGGGCATGGCGCTCCTCCGTAATGCGTATGTTCGGTAATACGTATTACGGTAATGGTGTTTTTGGCGGATGGCAATCCGTGCGCACACGCGACGCGAGGCATGCGCGCCTCGCAGGATAGCGCCCCCGGTCGTTCGGCCCATCACCGCGCCAACGCCCGGCCAATCGCCATATGGCACCGCGTCGCAGGTCTGGGGGTCCGCCCCAGGACTGCCGGCTACTCCTCTGAGCGAGGCTGGCGCCATCGGGCCAATCGTTCGTCCATGTCAGCAGGCAAGAACATGCGATCGGCGATCGCCGCGATCTCCTCAGCTTCCCGCCATCGCGTTTCGAGTGCGCGCAGCTCACCATCGAGCGCCCGACGCTCGTCCTCCTCGTGCGTCACCATCTCCATAGCCAGCCGCATTTCCGGGGGCAGTCCGCCGACCAGCGATGTGCCGATGGCTTTCGATCTGGTGCCACCAAGGTATCGATAGTCACGGAGCATATCCATCACGTCTCGCGTGGTCGACGCAACGTTCACCGCCGCCGACACGCGTCGCGCTGACGCTCCCGACAGATTGACGAGGGGGAGCACAGCACCGAGCGCGCGTCGCGCCACCTCACCCTCAAGACGCGTCGTCTCACGAGTGTACGAGTTACGCGAGCGGCGACCAAGCGATCGCAGCAGTCTCCCTGACCTGACAATGCTGGCATGCACAAGGTCGATCCCGAACTCCAAGCCCGATTCATCCATCAGGAGGTGGCTGTTACCTGCGTACAGCGAAAGGAGCAAGCGTTGTCCATCATGCCCGGTTACTGACGTCCGAACGCGGCGCAGATCATACACGAGCTTGAAATTGTGGAGCGCACCCAACGCTGGCAGGGCAGCGAGAATCGGCGCTGCGAGACCAACGCCTACCGCACCCCAGAGACTTACTCCTGCGTACGCTACGCTCGCTGACAGACTCGCACCCAGCGCAAGCCGATTGCGTCTCCAACGCTTGTTGAACACCTCGCCATACCGCCACGCCGCAAACTCCGGCAGCAACGGCCGCCCAATGCGCACCAGCTCCGTCCCTTCTTTGAGCTTGGCCAGCCCAACGTGCTCCGTCGCGCTGCGCAGCTTTGTCGCGCGGTACGCCCGCTCGGCCTCCTCAATCGCTTCCCACCGCGACTCCAACGGTGTGAGGTTCCAGCGATTGCACTGCGGGCAGATAACCCACAACCGCCCTTTCGCCGCGTCGAACGCCAAGCGGCGCCCGACGGCAAAGTGCTCAATCGACTCATTGCGGCCGAGGGCGCCGCTGCAGAAGAGACAGGTGGAGTACATGACTCACCGCGCCTTTCGCAAGTGATCCAACTTCTCGTCGAGATCATTGGGGAGAAACATACGGTCCGCGATTGCCGCGACCTCTTCGGCCTCGCGCCATCGCGTTTCGAGAACCGCGAGCTCGCCCTCGAGTGCGCGGCGCTCATCGGCTTCGTGCAGCGACATTTCCAGCGCAAGACGCAAGTCCGGTGAGACCCACTCCAAGGTGTTTCCCCCTTTGGCAATCCACGGACTCGAACGTCCCGGGATCTTGCCGCCGGCAAGCAGCTGCGCCAACGGCGTGGGCCCCGTGACCATTTCAAGAGATCGCGCGACGACGCCGGTTGACGAGCCTGCTTGGTTGACCACAGGAAGAATGGAGGAGAGCGCTCGTGCCGCCGCATCACCATGTAGATCGATGTATCCGGGGTCCACACCGGCCAGACTCCCGTGCGCGACGGAGTTCCAGATTCGTCCACCGCCGCGACGCCGAGCGTGGCGCAGACGAAGGCTCCACGTTCCATCAGTTGGATTCGC
>JANOPS010000667.1:0-19838 GCA_031421995.1 Gemmatimonadaceae bacterium | reverse complement strand
CCGTCTCCACCGTTAGCAGCGGCGCGTCGGCTTCGTCCACGACGTCCGCTTCCCAACGGCCACGCTCCGGTCCCTTGAGCACGAGTCGATAGCGCGCGGTGTAGACCGTGTGTCGTATGCGTGGTGCCGGCGGCAGGTCGTCTATCGTCGACGAGACGTCAGCCGTCGCTTCACCGTCGAGCGCGATCGGCGCAGGCGTGCTGTCTTCACCGGATGCGTCCGCGTACGGCGAGGGATCCTCGTCGACGTGCTCGTCGTGCACGTGCTCGTCCTGTACGTGCTCGTCTTGCACGTGCTCCTCGACAACGTGCTCTTCAGGAATGTGCTCGCCTAATTCGCTCTCGGCCTGAAGCGCTTCGGGGGCAGCGACAGCGACAACCACCGGCGCGCGCGCTGCGACCACGGCGATACCCGTTTCGATTCCGCCTTGGCGCAGCGGCGCGAACAGATGCAGCTCCTCAATGCGATCAAGGGGCACCTTGGCAATCACTGCTCGGAGAAACCGTTCCGTAACCTCCGAAACCGGCGCATCCGCTCGGTCGGGTGGAATGGATCGCGGTTCATCGGCCGGTGCCTCGAACGACATGAGGTCGTCCTCGCGTTCGGCGGGCACCTCGACTGCGAAATCGGTCATCAGGTCGTGGTTCACGTGAGGAGGGACCGCTGTAAAGCCCAGCGGTGACCTGTGGAAGATCACCGACCGGCCATGCCGTGAACAAGGCGCTGAAAGGGTGAGTATCACCTTGACGTCAGCCACCGCCGCAATACATTTATCTCAGTACTGTACTATTTTCGCAGCACCCCGCGCTCGCCCTTACTCCCATCGGGAACCAGCTTCATGCGCTTTGCTCGACTTTCCGCCCTCGTCGCCCTTCCTGCCCTCCTCGCCGCCCGACCGCTCGCGGCGCCATCACACGTTATCGACAAGGCGCATAGCGAAATCAATTTCGTCGCCGACTCGCGCCTGCTCAGCGCCCACGGCTTCTTCGAGAAGTGGGACGCCGAGATCCAGCTCGATCCCGCCAAGCTTGAGGCGTCGGCGGTGACCATCACGATCGACGCCAACAGCATCAACACGCGCGTGGGTATGCGCGACAACCATTTGCGGAGCGACGACTTCTTGTCGGTCGCCAAGTACCCATCCATCACCTTCAAGTCGGTGAGCGTCAAGCAGACGGCACCGAACAAGCTCGATATCACCGGAGACCTGACGCTTCGCGGCATCACGAAGCGCGTCGTCGTTCCGGCATCGATGGTGTTCTATGAGAAAGGCGCTGGCCGTTTTCGCGGGCAGTTCACGGTGCTCCGCAAAGACTACGGCGTCTCGTACGACCCAGCGGTGAATCCGATCGAGAACGAAGTGCAGGTGCAGTGGGACTTCGCCATCAAGGAACCGGCGCCCGCGAAGTAGCCGCGAACTGCGCGATCAGCCGCGCCGCGTGCGCGAGCTCGTTCGCAGGTCGAACAAATGACAAGCGGAAGTGCCCACGCCCGGCGTCGCCAAATGCGATGCCGGGCGTCACCACGACACCGGGCCCGCGCATCAGCGCATCGACCCATGCCCAGTCGTCGTAGCCGCGGGGCACATCGAGCCAGAGATACATGCTGGCAATGGGCGCACGAACGTGCCATCCACTGTCGTTGAACGCCGCCACCAACGCATCGCGCCGGGCGCAATACTCGGCAACGATCGGCGGCACGATCAGATGGGCATTGGCATACGCCGCAGCACCCGCGCGTTGCGCTATCGTGGACACGCCGTACCCGATGTTGGCGCGGTATTGATCCAATCGCTCGAGCGCTTCTGCATTCCCCGCCGCAAAGGCAATGCGTACGCCCGCCATGTTGAAGCTCTTGGAACAGGTGTGCAACTCCACCGCCACATCGCGCGCACCGGGAATTTGCAGGACACTGGGTACGTCAAATCCATCGTATGACAGCTCGCTGTAGGCGAGGTCGCTGATCAGGAGCAGTTGGTGCTCCCGCGCAAACGACACCAGCCGCTCGAATTCGGAGAGCGGAATCGTCGACGTTGTGGGATTGCTCGGATAGTTCACGATCATGACACGCGCCCGCGCACGATCACTCGCCGACACGGACTCGAGGTCCAGTCGCCCGTCGGGCAACAACGAAACGCACACCGGCGTCGCGCCAGCCAGCTGCGGCGCGCGCGCGTACACGGGATAGTAAATGGCCGGAATGAGCACCACGTCGCCGGGATTCACGTGTGACAACACCAACTCGGCGATGCCTTCCTTCGAGCCCGCAAGGGCCAGCAGCTCACGCGCGGGATCGACCGTCACCGCGAATCGACGGTGGAGGTAGTTGGCGACAGCATCCGCGTACGCCGCGTGAATGCGAAACGCCGGATAGCCGCTGAGCAACGGCTCCGCTGCGGCCCGTTGCATCGCCTCAACGACCACATCGGGAATAGGCTGATCCGGGCTTCCAATGCCAAGGTCAAGTAACTCCCGACCCTGCGCACGGAGGGCCGAACGTCGCGCGTCGAGATCCCAGAATACGTAGGGCGGAATGGCCGCGAGCAGTCGAGAAGACATCGGCAAAGGAAGTGAGGGCAACAGCAACGTATCCGAGGAAAACTAGCCGCCGCTCACAGCAACGACACCGGGTCACGATCGACCACCAGTCGAAGATCGGCACGCTTGGGTACCGGGCAGCGTTCCGCGATATACCGCGCCAGCCGAGTCATCGTATTCGGACGCGTGGACTTGATCAGCAAGTGCCAGCGCCAGCGATCCTTGATCCGATCGATCGGGCATGGCGCGGGACCGACCACCACCACGTCGCGCAACGCGGCGCGCGCAATCAGTCGTTCAATCCATTGCGCGCCCGCCACCATCGCCTGCGCAGTCTCTGTTTGGTCCGTTCCGCTCACGACCACGTTCGCCAACGCAACAAACGGAGGATAGACCGGCGTTCGGCGATGCCCCAACTCCTCGTGAATGAACGCCACCACGTGATGGGTGAGGGCATGACGGACCGCATGGTGAGTGGGCAGGCGCGTTTGAATAATCACCTCACCCCCGCGCGCTCCGCGTCCCGCGCGGCCAGCCACTTGACTCAGCAGTTGAAATGTGCGTTCCGCCGCGCGGAAATCGGGCAGGTTTAAGCCCGTGTCGGCGTCCACCACACCAACGAGCGTCACGTTCGGAAAATCGAGCCCCTTGGCAATCATTTGCGTGCCCAGGAGAATGTCGATCTCGCCCTGCCCCACGCGGTCCAGGATTGCGGTGTGCGCCCATTTCCCGCTGGTCGTATCCACGTCCATGCGCGCGATGCGCGCCGAGGGAAACCGTTCTGCGACGAGTCGCTCCACCTGCTGGGTGCCCATGCCCTTGCGTCGCAGTGACTCGACACCACAGGCCGTGCAGTGCGTGGGAACGGGCGCCTGATGCTGGCAGTAATGACAGGCCAGCATCTCGGGGACCCGATGATAGGTGAGCGAGATGCTGCAGTGCGGACATGCCTGCACGTCGCCGCACGTCTGGCATTGCATGTACGCTGCATAGCCGCGCCGGTTCAGCAACAAGAGGCTTTGCTCGCCGCGCAACAATCGCGTTTCAAGTGCTGCGCTCAGCGTGGGACTGAGCACGCCCATTGACGGATCAAAGGGCGCGTTCGGCGCGCGTGTGGCGACTGCGTCCCGCATGACCGTGCGCAGGTCAACGACCTGCACGGTCGGGAGCATCGCGCCACCGGCCCGATCGGGCAGCGTAAGCCGAATCGCTTGGCCGCGTTCGCTGCGTTCCCAGCTCTCCAGGCTTGGCGTCGCGCTGCCCAGTACGACCACGGCACCTTCGGCACGCGCACGCACCATCGCCGCTTCACGGGCATGATAGCGCGGCGTTTCAGATTGCTTGTAGCTCGACTCCTGCTCTTCGTCGACGATGACCACGCCGACGTTCGCCAGTGGTGCGAAGAGCGCCGAGCGCGCGCCGACCGCAATGCGCCGATCCCCGCGACGGAGGGATTGCCACGCATCGTGTCGTTCACCATCGCTCAATCCTGAATGCAATACCGCCACGTCGTCCCCAAACGCACCGCGAAAACGATCAACCGTCTGCGATGTCAGGGCGATCTCGGGCACGAGCACGATCGCCGTTTTCCCGGGACGGGCCAGCACGGCGCGCAACACTTCGATGTAGACCAACGTCTTGCCACTGCCGGTAATACCGTGCAGGAGGAACGTCTGCCCTGGGGCACCTGCCAAAATCGCGTCAACAGCGTCACGCTGCGCGATCGATGGTCGTGGTGGCGGCGCCACGCCGGGTCGCTCCGCGAAGGGATCCCGAGACACCGACTCGTAGCGCACGTCTACCAGTCCGCGCTTCTCCATGGCGGTGATCACCCCCGCACTGCAATTGGCCTGCTGCCGCAGCGTTTCCAGCAGCGCGGTGCCGCCTTGCGCCTCAAGCAGGTCATAGACCACACGCTGTTGCTTGGCGCGCGCAAACATTTCTTCGCGCTGCAACAACGACGGCAGCTCGCGAAGCAGGTGCACGACACGGCGTTGTTTCGCCGCGTCCTTCCCTGCGCGCGCGACCGTGAGTGCGGCGGGCAACATGGAACGAAGTGTGATCCCAATCGGCGCAGCGTACCACTCTGCAATCCACTGTCCTGTTTCCAGCAACGCACGCGGCAGCGCAGGTTCGCGATCAAGGACGGCAGTGATGGCCTTGAGCGCCACGCCGTCCGGCGGCTGGGCCTCGCCGAGGCAGATCCCGATTTCCGCGCGTGCCCGGAACGGCACGAGGACTCGGCTCCCCACCGGAATCGGCGTCGCGATTCCCTCCGGGACTGTGTACGTAAACGTCCGAAAGAGTGGAACCGGGAGCGCCACCTCGATGCACCCGGTGGCCATGGCGATCGTGCCTAGCGTCGCCGCACGCCGAGTCCCGGCGTGTTGTCTACGACGATATGGCCGGCGGGGATCGTCGGGCCCACGAACGGATCGTCGGCTAACAGCGCCGCACCGTCCAGATCTGCGTCGTCAAGGAGCGATGAAAAATGCGCCGCTGCCGCAATGCCGAGTGTGGTTTCGATCATGCAGCCGCACATTACCCGCATGCCGTGGGCACGAGCCACAGCGATCATGCGCAACGCTTCGCGTAGCGATCCGCACTTTGCAAGCTTGATGTTCACACCGTCGACCGCGCCGTGCAGCTTCGGAATATCTGCTGCCACGATGCAGGATTCATCGGCGACCACATCCATCGGTGCACGATCGCGCACGAAACGCATGCCGTCCACGTCGTGTGCGGCAACAGGCTGCTCGAGCATGTCCACGCCATACTTGGCGAGGACATCCAGCATCGCAAGGGCGCGCTTCGGTGTCCACGCCGCGTTGGCGTCAACCCGCAGGATGGACTGCGGCGCCTCTTCGCGAACAATCCGTACCACCTCCGCATCCCGTGGCGTTCCCAATTTGATCTTGAGAATCGGATAGCCGGCCGCCTCCCGTACCCGATCGCGCAGCGTGGCGTCATCCGGCGCAATACCGATGGTGAAGCTGGAACGTGCGGTCACTGTGCCATCAAGGCCCCACAGTCTGTACAGCGGCACACCCATGCGCTTGGCCGCCAGATCATGCAGGGCGGCACTGATGGCACACCGCGCGGCTGCATTCCAGCGGAGCGTCTTCTCGAGCTCACGCTCGATCGCGTCGATCGACCACCCGTCAGCCATCTCAAGAATCGGGGCGAATCTTGCAAGGGCCGCCATGACGGTGTCGGCGGTCTCGCCGTAAAATCTGCTTGGCGCGGCTTCGCCCCACCCCTCGATGCCGTCGTCCGCACTCTGCGCATCACGCACCCGCACCCAGACTACGTGAAACTCGCTCGTCCCGCCGCGTGCGATAACGAACGGATGGCGTGTGTGCACCGCGAGGCGTTCGGCGATCAGTTGCATATGGCGACCCTCACCGTGGGGTCAAGCCAAGCTGGCGCGCCGATCGGGCGCTCCGGAGATCACTGGCCGATCCACTGCCGGCCAAGAACGCCAGCAGCGCATCGGCCAGTTCAAAGCCCCGGTCATAACGGTCGATGGCCGGCTTGGCGAGGCACTTCATAACGATGCTGCTGAGCGCGGGTGGCACCTTGGAATCGATCGTGTCCGGCGCCAGCGGCACTTCATGCACGTGCTTGTATCCCACCGCGTACGAGTCTTCGCCATCGAAGGGAAGCTTGCCCAACAGCATTTCGTAGATCAACAGTCCAACCGCATAGAGATCGCTGCGCCCGTCGACAAGTTTGCCCATCGCTTGCTCGGGCGACATGTAGTGTGGCGTCCCCATCGCGCGCCCGGAGGCGGTCAGCCGCCCGTGAAAGCGCGCCGTCGCAATGCCGAAATCCGTCAGCGCCACATTGCCATCGTCGTCAAACAGGATGTTGTCCGGCTTGATGTCGCGATGCACCACACCACGTCGATGTGCATAGTCGAGCGCGCAGGCGACTTGGACGGCGATCGTGGCGGCCAACGTCGGCGCCACCACACGCTGCCGCGCCAGCAGGTCGGCCAGCGACCCGCCCGCGTAGTACGGCATCACCAGAAAGTCGATATCGCCGAGGGTCCCCATATCGGCAATCGCGCACACGTACGGGTGCACCAGCCGCGCCGCCGCTTCCGCTTCACGACGAAACCGTTCGCGCATCTCGGGTTCGGTTGCCAGGGTCTTGTGCAGGACCTTGATCACCAGCGGGCGCCCGAGGGCGACGTGACGCGCGAGATAGACGTGCGCCATGCCACCGCTTCCGAGTCGCTTGACGATCGTATAGCGATTGCCGGTGGCGAGCCGCAAGTCGCGCAGCTCCTCATCGGGGATATCGATTGGCGGCGCCGTGACCTCGGGCAGGACGCCGCTGCACCGCGTGCAGCGCGCGGCGGCCGCGCGATTCCAGGTCCCGCATTCCGGACAGAACATCGGTGCGAGGTAAGAGGGAGATTTCTAGTACAGTCGACGACGACGGAGAAAGTACAGTAACGCAAGGCCCAGCCCAAGCTGTACCACGAGGAGCAGCCAGAATCCGTGCGGCCAGTCCGACAGCGGGATTTTGCTGAAGTTCATCCCCCACATGCCGCTGACCACCACAAACGGGAGTGACATCGTGGCCACGACCGATAGCCCCTTCGTGCTCGCGGCAAGGCGATTGGAGATCTGCATCAAGTACGAATCCATCGTACTGTTCAAGAGCTCGCGGTAGGTATCGAGTCCGTCATTGATGCGAAGGACGTGGTCGTAGATATCTCGAAAATAGATCTGCACGTCGGGCGTCAGCAGCGTGCTTGGGCGGTTGGTCAAGACATTCATGACCTCCCGTGAAGGCTGCAGATACCGCCGGAGCGAGAGGACCAGTCGCTTGACGGAGAAGATGTCGTGCAACGCCGACTCATCAAACGTCGAAAACACGCGTTCTTCCAGACCATCCAGGAACTCGTCGACGCGTTCAAGAATCGGGAAGAACGAATCAATTGTATCGTCGAGCACTGCGTGAAGGACGCGCTCCACGCCGCGATTCATCAACTCTGGAGAACGATGCATGATGGCAGAGACCCGGTCGATCGAGGGCATCGGTCCGGCATGCACCGTCACGAGGTAGTGGGGTCCCAGGAAGCAGTACAGATCCTGCGTGACCAGGTCGTACGGGTCTTCTGTGTCAACGGCGAGGCCAACGCCGCGAATGCTGATGAAGAGAAAGTTGGCGTACTCCTCCAACTTCACCCGGGACTCGGGATTCAGTGTGTCTTCGACAGCCAGCGGGTGGAACTGAAACACCTTCTCCAACAGCGCATGCTGCGAGCGCACCGTCGAATCGATATCCACCCACATCGGTCCACCCTCAGCCAGCAGGGCCGCCAGCTCGCGCGGGTGACAGTCTTGCACGACCGTCCCCTCGGGTGACAAATGCAGCGTGCGCGGTTGCGCTTCGGAAATAGGGAGTGTCATCGAGAGGAAGCTATGCGGCGCGCGTGATTCCGGCCAACGCGGCCAAGTGTTCCATGGCCGCCTGCGCTACCGCCTCCGGCGCATACCCACCCTCGAGCGCGCTCACCAGACGCCCGCCGCACCAGCGCTCCGCCCGTTCCACCAACGCGCGCGTCAAGGTGCGGATGTCGACATTCGTCAGCGTGAAGCCGCCCAGGGGGTCGTTGGCCAGCCCGTCAAATCCCGCACTGACCAACACGAGATCCGGAACCCAGTTGGTCGTGGCCAGATCGACCGCATGCAGCAACGCCGCGACGTACTGCGGCGATGGCAGCGCTGCGGGCATCGGCACGTTCCACACGGTCCCGTGCGGCCCGCGATCGTTCGCAGCGCCCGTGCCGGGGTACCACGGCCATTGATGCATGGAGACAAACCGAATGTGCTCCTCGTGCTCAACCAGCGATTGCGTCCCGTTGCCATGATGCACATCCCAATCCACAACAAGCACACGGGCGCAGGCATGGTGCGCGATCGCGTAGTGCGCGGCGATTGCTACGTTCCCGAATACGCAGAAGCCCATCGCGCGATCACGGAGCGCGTGGTGTCCCGGCGGGCGCACGGCCGCGAAACTACGCAAGGCTCGGCCATCGAACGCCATATCCACGCCGTCCAGCACGCAGCCAACCGCTGCCGTCGCGGCGTCCCACGACCCCTCGCTCACCACCGTATCCGCATCGAGCCGACCACCACCATTCACGCACAGCGTGGCCACCTGCTCGATGTAGGCGCGCTCGTGCGCCAGCGCAATCTCGTCGCGCGTGGCATGCCGCCCTTCATGATGCAGCAGCACATCGAACAGCTCGCGTTCGTACCGCAACGCACGCGGAATCGCGCGCAAGCGCCCAACATGTTCGGGATGCTCCCATCCCGTGTCGTGTCGTCCGCAGTCAGAATGCGAGATGTAGCCAACAGCAGCGGTCATGGAGCCTTCGGTGGATGTGAACGTGTCATGCGGCTCCCCGCAGGCGACGCAGCGCCCACTCGCAAACGAGCGCAGCGGCGGCCAGGGCAAACAGCAGCCACGACGGGAGCGACCGCCCATCACGGGGACTCGGCGACGTCGGTATGAGCGGCAGGCTCTCGGGTACGCCAAGGCGCGCCGCGAGATCCGCCAGCGGCGCTGCGTCGCCTGGCCAGAACGACGTATCGTGCAGCGTGCCATCGGCGGCAATCCCTGCTCCGCTCGGTGTAACAGACTCGAAGGCCACTGCCGACACGAGCGCATTCCACCAGGCGCGATGTGCGGCCGCGGCTTCGTCGTTGCCTTCCATTCGCCAACGCCAACTGTCACGATACCCGGACACCAGCACACGACCCACGTCACGTCGCATCACCGCGACGACGGTCGCACGCCCTTCGCGCTCAAGCACGGTTGCCTGTGGCGCTACGTCAAGATGCACCGCGGGAAGACCGAGCCGTGGCTGCTCCGTGAGGAGTGCGCCCGCGATCGCCGCGCGATCCTCGTCGATACGCGCGCCGACCAGCGTACGGAGCGCGGGATCCCGCAGGGCATTGCCGGCTATGAGCACGCCCCCGCCCTGGGCAAGCAATGCGCGGAGCGTACGAACACTGACGAGTCCACTATCCAGCACAATCGCAGCCGCGTACCGAGCGGTATCGAGTGTTGACGGGACGCCGAAGCGCACGATGGCAGTCGGGGCGATCTGATAGGCGCCGTCAATACTCCATCCCGATTCCTCAAGCGCGGCCACCACGAACTTCCCATCCCAACCGGGGGCGGCATACAGTCTCACGCGTCGCATGGTGCGTGCGTCGGGAATCTGCGCGCCCGCCTGCGCCACGAGCTGACCACCGCGCATCACGTCGGCGTGCAGGGGTGGCTGCAGACGCGCGACGCGCAGACGCCGTGATGAAACCAACGCCTCTGCAACGGGCATCGAATCGAGCACACCGCCCGCGTCGCGGAGCACCATCGACGCTGCGGGAGACGCCGCCTGCATCGTTGGCGCGAACGAAATCACCGAGGCGCGTGTTGGCGAAAGCTCTCGAGACACGCTGACAGCAAGGGCGCGCACCCCAGTGGCGTTCTCCCATGCCGTCGTCACGCCAGCACTGGCGGCCGCGCCCAGTACGGCCCGCACGGATGCTGCCGGAACGGAGGTGACGCGCAACCGCACGGTAGCGGCCGGCGATTGGGCCTCCTGCCCCAAGCGCTGCGACGTTGGGCGCTGCGCCACCGTGTGGGCGGACGTTCGGACGATGGCCTCACGCACGGCATCCGCCATCGCAGAGTCTGCGTGGCGGTTGTGCGTCGTGAGTTGCAGCACTGCATTCGGTCGGCGTGGTTGGCCGTCGCCGCTGCGCCATGCCGTGGTGACCGCCGCGATCAACGCGATCAGCAGCGCGCCGACGCCAACCGTTCGAGCAAGTGTCTCAGCGGGTGAGCGCATATACCACGAGGTTCACCGCGAACTTGGTGTTATCGACGGACAGGAATCGCTTGTTATCGGGATGATAGCTCCACTCCGAGCTATAGTCCTTGTTGCTGTAGAGGACCGCAAGGCGCGTGCCGAACAACACCGCGTCGAGATGCTCATGAACAAGGTTGTCACCCCATCCGTTCATCTCATGCGACGTCGTTGGCGGGCCGTTGTCAAACACGAAGAACGCGCGATACAGTGGATGCGTCTTGGGGAGCGCGACCAACGCCCCTGCCACGCGCGCAATTTCCTCGCGTACCGTTTTGTGAAACGCGCCGTCCACATCGTGATTGTGATCGTCCACGAACAACAGGCCGCCGCGACGCAGATAGCGTCGCAGCACGTCGACTTCGCGTGCCGAGAACCGCACGGGCAAGTGCCCGGTGAGAAACAGCAGTGGATACTGAAAACAGGCTTCCGACGACAACGGGACTACCACCCCCTGCGGAGCGACCGCCAGCGAGGTGTAGCGGGCGACCGCATCGATCACGTTGGCCGGCACCATCGGCGCAGAGTCCCAGTCCCCTGAATCGTACTGCGCGGTCGCGAACACGAAGGGTGCTCCCGCACCGGGAACGCCCACGGCGTGCGGCGGGGACAGTTTGCCGGCCGTGCTCACGGCGTACCGCCGCGCGACCATGACGACGACGGGACGCGTTGGATTCCACCCAGCACGCGACGGGCGCGCACGAACGGGGCGGTGACCTCTGTGCCCTCGCGCGCTGCCGTCAGTGACTCCAACACGCTCGTGAGGGCCACAGCAAACAACGGCGCATCAGCCAACGCTTCCGCCCGCAACACGGCCAGTGAGTCGCGTGCAGCCCGCGCGTCCGTCACGGCCAGCGACGCGGCCGCGAGCAAGCGACGCTCTCGACCCAACGATGTCGTGGGCAGCGCACTCCTCGCTTCACGCTGCGCCGGCGCACTCGTGTCCTTCCCCGCGAGACGCACCTTCGCGATATCGACGATGACCGTCGGTGGACGGCCACGAAGGTAGAGCCGCGATGCCGCCCGCGCGCGCTCGATCGACTCAAGCGCACGACGCATGAAAGGGATCGCCGACCGCGTATCAGCCTGTTCCAGCGCGCGCCCCGCATCCCACATGGCGTTGTACGCTTCCAGTAACGGCGTATTGATCGCCACGACCGGCGCGTCATCACCCTCTTCCAGCATGCCTTGGCTGTTCACACCAGACAGCGCCAACTTGCCGCCGATCGCCTCGACACCATGGTCATGCCCATCGCCCACGCTGTGCGCGTGTTCTCCACCTTGCTCGCCGGTCAGTCGCTGAAACACGGCATCGCCAACAGCCTGCCGAAGACGACTCTGATCGATGGCGAGCTTGCGCGATTCGGACCGCAGCACCACCGCATCCAAGCGCGCGCGTCGCGCATCAAGTCGTTCCGTCAGCATCAACAGCATACGTTGACTCAACAGCGATTTGTCAACATCGGGGGGCGGCGCGGGCTCGACGGCCACCGAGTCGTACTCTGAGGGCCGTGCGATGCGGATCGATCGCGTGTCACTCGCGCCGACGCCTCGGCTCTGCTGCGGATTCGCGTCCCGAGCGACGGCCCGCATGTGCACGACATCGCCCGGCCCCAGGGCAAGTGCGGCAAGATCGAGCACGCTGCGCAATCGCGCGTCGCGCTCACCCGCAAACGTTCTGGCGCCAACGCGCACCGTGCGCACCGTAAACTGTTCCCCCTCCCCCGAGCTCACGACGACCTCGAACTCAGCGGACACCAACCCCAGATCATCATGCACGGTCGCTTCAAGCCCAAGCGGCGCCGTGACCGTACGCAGCACACTGTCGCGAGCAGGCGTGGTGAGCAGCAACTGCGGGACAGAGTCCGCGATCCCCTCCACCAGCAGCAACTTCGCAAACCGATCACGTAGCGCGCGCACTTCCAACGGACCGTCGGTGGCCGTCACCGCAGCATGCCAACCGCTCCCCTGCGCAGCGAGAGTGACCATTCGCCCCCGCGCGGCGCTGTCGCCCTCACCAACGCCGTCGCTCAATGCG
Organism: Gemmatimonadaceae bacterium; assembly: GCA_031421995.1. Taxonomy (GTDB): domain Bacteria; phylum Gemmatimonadota; class Gemmatimonadetes; order Gemmatimonadales; family Gemmatimonadaceae; genus Gemmatimonas. The sequence goes on along the minus strand of JANOPS010000667.1, from coordinate 7,369 downwards.
CGACCAACGACGCTGTCGGGCATGGCATCCCGTCCCACGATCTCAATACGTGATCCGCTCAATGCCCGCACCGCGTTGGTATCCGGCAACTCGATGGCTGACCGCTTGGTATACGTGGGTGGTACAATCCGTACTCGCCACGGACCGAGTGGTACAGCGGCCCGCGGCCCGGACGGCGCCGATGTGTCTCGGCCGGCGGCGGATCGACGCTGACTGATCACCGTGACAGCCGATTGTGCAACGAGCACGGCAATCGCGCCAACGAGGAACAGGACAGGGCCGAGCATCGCGCGTCTGGCCAGCCGTCCCAGCGCCTCGCGCGACGCCTGAAGTGCCCCGGCCGACGCAGACCCCACGACCTCCGCGAGCGTGCTCGCCGCGTCGACCGCTTGGCCTGCCCGGTGCTGCTCCACCCACGTGACCAACGCGAAGCCCGTCCCACCATGCTCCTCAATCCATAGCGCGGTGCGGACTGGCGAGATCGCACCGACGTTGCGCCACAACATCACGACACACAGCGCGGCGACTGTAGCCGAGGCCATCAGCGGCACAACGAGAAGCACGCCAGGTGAGAGCACATCGCGCATGCTTGGCGGAAGCGCAGCGGACAGCAACTGCTGCAACAGCATCCAACTGGCCACACCGGCACCGGTCGCCTGCAGCGCGACGCGAAACCCCAGCGTGGTGCGCAACGCGCGCTCAATCGTCGACACGTCCTGCATGACGGCATCCGCCGTTCGCGTGGCACTGGCCCTATGTGCGTCGGGTGTTTTGGGCGCGCTCATGTCAGCGCCTCGCTGTCCGCGCGACGTGTCCGCCACTCCACGAGCAGCGCTACAAGCGAGAGTGCAAGAAGCAGTGCTGGGATCCATCGCGCCCAGCGGCCTCCCGTGGTCCCGTCACTCGCGAGATCACGATCCTGGGTCCGAAGCGCACTCGCGGGGGCGAGCGCCGCGCCGAGTACCGTCCGGACATCGAGTGCGGCGATCGCGACCGAGGAAGGGCGTTGACACGGGGCGAGCAATCGATCGAAGAACGCATTGGCCGACGACGAGAGCAGGATGTCATGCGCTTGCGCTGCGACCACGGCCACCGTGCGCTCACATCCCGTGTTCACGACCTGTTCAATTGCCGCAACGCGTCCGTCACTCCACCACGCCAACGGCTGCGCACGCTCGGAGAAACTCACGGTGTCTGAGTGTGGCGATGTGCCCGCATCGGCATCGGGCCTCCACGTGCCAAACTGCGCCACAGACCACGTTCCCATCATCGCCATCCCGCCAGCGACCAGCGCTGTGGCGGTGTCACCCTCCGATGCCGTCTGCCAGCCGCGCCACGAACCGTCGCTCCGCGCATTTGCTGCACCGGAGTCGGGTACCCCGTTCAGCGGCCAGGACACATGCACCCGTCCCGGTCGCGACACCGTCTGCAGTGCAACCGACGGCGAGCGCCCTCTCGACAGAACAATTGAATCGACGATCGCACGGTCCGATGCCGCGCGCTCGCTATTGTTGACACGCGCCGCGTGCCACCGAAAAGACGCTTCAACGACATCATCAGCTGGAACGGACTGCGCCGAGCGACCTTCGTCACGCGCGGCTGGAACGATCACTACCCGCCGTGCAACACGCCGCGTGACGGCGGAGGCCGAATCGGCACGCGGCGAGTACACCACCACGCGCCCTGGCCATGCAGCGCGCCATGCCCACCACGCGCGATCTTCCGTAAAGGGCTTTGCGCGCAGCACAATCAACGCAAGCGAATCAATCGTCGGATCAGCCTGCACCAGACGCGACGCGACCTGTATCACACGCGGAAATACTTGTGCCGCCTTGTACGATGCGGCGCTCGTTGCGGTTGGCGCAGACAGGGAATCGGCAACAAACACCAGTCGGGCGTCTGCGACAAGTAGGTCCGCGACCAGCAACCGACGAACGGCCGCCGTATCTCCGACCACGCCGGGTTCGATTGCGACCATGGCGACGCGTTCGTCGCGCGTGGTAGTGTAGCGGGGTTCGGCGAGCGCGATTCCCGCGGCGAGTAACGCCGCGACGCGAAGCAGCAACAAGAGCAGATCACGGGGCGTTCGTGTCCGCGAAACGGCGCGCACGTCGCTCGTGGGCACGAAGCGCGCCGTCGGCAGCAATAGCTCGGGCGGTCGACGCACCGACAGGAGATGCAACCCCACGACGACCAGCGCGGCCAGCGCGGCGAGTCCCAACACGAACGGCGCGGCGAACGTCATCCTCGACCCGCTGGCGTAGTCGGTGCGGCCACAGCCGGAACAACGTCCAAACCACTTCCCGCGATGATCTGGCGTACGAGGCGGGTGGCCGAGACATCGGTGCGGGCCTCTGCATATCCCGCACCGCTGGCGCGCCATTGCTGTGCGCGCTCGGCTCGAAATGCGTCGAACTGCTGTCTGTAGGCCGCGTGCAATCGACGATCCATGCTCCGCTCCACGGACGCACGCTCGGGGTCGCGGGCAAGCAATGCCCCGCTCGGCAGTTCGAGTTCTTTGCGTGCGACAACATGCACACACTCGACGATGGCGCCCGCCGCACTGCGTTGCGCCGCGACACGCAGCAGGTCATCCGCGTCACCCAACAGATCCGTGAGGATGACCAACCGGGCGCGCATCGGTACAGCCGTCACCAACGGCGAGAGCGCGTGCTCGCCGCCCACTGCAACACCATCAAGCAGCCGCGCCAGCTCGCCAACGGTGCCGCGCCGGGTGCGCGCCGTCATGCGCTGCGGACCGTTCGCACCGGTGGTCACCAATCCTACCGGATCGCCTGATGCGTGCGCAACCGCCGCCAACCCAACAGCGATCGACCGTGCCAATGCCCACTTGGACACCGTGCCGTCGACAGCAGATCGTGTATCTGGGTAGGCCATGCTCAACGACGCGTCCAGTGCGAACCACGTTGAGACGACCGCGTGATCGTCCGTGAGACGCACGAAGGCGCGATCGCTGCGCGCCAACAGTTTCCAATCCAGTTGCCGCGGATCGTCGCCCTGACGATACAGGCGATATTCGGTGAACTCCCCCGAGGTGCCACGCTGCTGACTCCGATGCGCACCCGGAAGCGCCGCTCCGACCGTGCGGCGTGCGGGCCATCGCGCGCCGCGCAGCGCATCCAGCAAGGGCCCGTCGTTTTGCGAGGACATCGGCCCGCCGTCCGCGCGCGTCAGCCGGGCAACGCGCTGGCCGGCGGCGCAATCTGCGCCAGCAGCGCGTCCACGATTGGCTCGGACGACACGCCGTCAGCTTCCGCCGCGAAGTTCGGCAGAATGCGATGTCGCAGGACGGGAAGCGCGACGCGCCGTACATCGGATGGTGATACCACGGCGCGACCGGCCAGCAACGCCGCGGCCTTTGCGCCGAGGATGAGCGCTTGACCAGCGCGGGGGCCCGCGCCCCATCGCACATACTGTTTCACGATCGACGGTGCGTGTGCCTCGCTGGGGCGCGTGGCGCGCACCAGCTGGGCCGCGTACCGCAACACGAGATCGCTGCACGGCAACTCGCGCACCAGCTGCTGCAGCGAGAGTGCGTCCGCCGCTGTAAACACGGGCACAATCGCTTCGCCGTGTCGACCTGTGGTCGCGCGAAGGATGGCAATCTCCTCCGTCTCGTCGGGATATCCCACGCGAATGTCAAACAAGAACCGATCCAGCTGCGCTTCCGGAAGCGGATACGTGCCCTCTTGCTCGATCGGATTCTGCGTGGCGAGCACAAAGAACGGCTCGGGCAGGCGCATGGTTCGTCCCGCAGCCGTCACACTGTGTTCCTGCATGGCTTCCAGCAACGCGGCCTGTGTGCGCGGCGGTGCCCGGTTGATTTCATCGGCCAGCACGATATTGGCGAACACCGGGCCCTGCACGAAGCGAAAGGCGCGCGCACCACCGATGGACTCTTCGAGGATTTCGGTGCCGGTGATGTCGCTGGGCACCAAGTCGGGCGTGAACTGAATGCGACGAAACTCCAACTGCATCGCGTCGGCGAGCGACTTGATCATGAGCGTCTTCGCGAGACCGGGCACGCCGACCAACAGCGCGTGTCCGCCCGCGACCAGCGCCATCAGGATCTCGTCGACCACGTCGTGCTGGCCGACGATACGTTTCGCGATCTCCGTGCGCAAACGCTGCACCGACGCCATCAGCGCAGTGGCGTCAGGAATCGGCGCACTCCTCGCGTGGGAGCCGCTGAACGAGTTCACCGTACGGGCCGACGCCGGCGCGCGATCACCAACAGCGTCGAGCCATCGAGCGCGCCGATGCCCTCGAGCGACTGCGATTCATCGTGCACTTCAAAGCCGCGGAGTTTGACCACATACTCGCTGACATTCGTGACGTCCGTCATCAGGACTGCCATCGCCGCCTGTTTCACGTCGCGCACCAGCGCCGTGGGCGCTGCTTCGACTCGTACCGCATCCCACGCCTCGGCGCACTGCACACGCAGTGTCCACGGTGGACGTCCGTCGTCACCCAGCACTTGTACACTGTCCGGACGCGTCCGGAGCGCGGTCACAAAGCGGTTCACTGCGCAGCGCCCGGCAGCAACACTGCCTGCTCGGAGCTCTCGGGCAGCGTGTTGTCCAATGTCGCGATCGGCTGGGCGACGGGTAGACTATCAAGGAACGCCGCGATTTGTTGATCAAACAGGTAGCTCGACCCGCTCACCATCGTTCCCTCGGCAACCGCACGCGCCGCGACGACCAGCTCTTCTCCACCCTGTCCGCGCATCGCGACGTGGCTGGGACCGCGCTTTTCGAGAAACGCCGTGTAAATGCCGCCACCGCGCGCGAAAAACTGCGTCGCTTCGTCGAGGACCGACGAAACTGCCAGGGAGGTCAACCGCTCTTGCAGCTGACGTGTCGATTGCTGATGCATGAAGCCCTACGAGGAAAGAGTGTGAACGCGCTCCTCCTACAATTTGCGAAGCGACGCGGCCCTGCGGCACCGGCCCATCACTTCAGATTGCTCAGATTGCCTGATCCTCGACTGAAAACACCACCGTCGCGCCCTGCTCGTCCCCATCGGCGCTCGGCGCGTCCCGTTGGATGTCCCCACCAAGGCGGCGGACCATCGACACCAGCAGCACGAGATCAAGCGCGGTCGTTTGCGGCACCGGTGGGACCAGCGTCACCGACGGGTCCGTTGCATCAAGGAGGGCGCGATGATCCGGCACCGGCTCCGGAAGCGGTTTGCCAAACCACGACACGCGGTGCGCGACGAAGCCTCGTCCCAATTCGATGTCGAGATGGATTGGCTGCGCACCGGTTTGCAGCGTCAGGACCTGCCCGATGGCCAGAAACAACACGCGTTCAACCCACGACGCGTCGCTGCGGATCGTTGGCAAGCGCACCGTCGGCTCGCCGTGGGTGATCGTCGCGGTGGGACAGAGGGTCCGCCACGCATGCAGGGCCACCAGCAGCGGCGCACGCGCGTCGACGTCTGTGATGTCCGGCTGAATTGCGCCGGTCTCGATGTCGGCGATCGTCGCGGCAACTTCGGCCGTCAGTCGTGCGTGCGCGAACACACCCCATAATGCCGAGAGGGTCTGTCCCACGGTCGCTGTTTCACGACGTGCGTTGTCCAGCCCCTCCTCGCGAGAAGCAAGCGTCGCCCGTACGTATCGCGTGAGCTGTTGCAGCAGTCGGTCTTGCGCGCGGCGAGCCTTGTCGGCCAGGCGCGCTTCATGCTCCAGCGCGCGATTCGCTTCAGCCAGTGCAGCATTCGACCGTCTCAAGGCGTCAATACGCGCCGACTTGTCAGCCGTGGCCGCCAGCTGGTCTGCCACGAGGCGCACCAAGGCGCGCTGTTCGTCGGTGACTGGCGTCGGTTCGGTGAAATAGAAGGCGATCGCGCCGACGGGGCCTTCGGCACCGATCAGCGGTGCGGCGATGATAGAGCGAAATCCCAGCTCGTCGGCGACCGGATACCAGAGTTCCAGTGATGGGTCGGCGAACACGTCGGGCACCTCCACCACGCGCTGCTCGGCGACGGCGACCCCGCTGGGCCCGTCGCCTACCCGAACGCGAAGGGCGCCGATCCAGTCGCGATGGCGGCCGGGCCATTCGTGCTGTGCCACGGGCGTAAGGATCTGCGCCTCGTCACCCAGCTGCATGACCAGGGAGAACGCGGCACCCAGAATCGGCGTCACCCGGTCGAGGGCAAACTGATAGACGTCGGCCGGTCGATCCGCGACGAGAAAGGCGTGGGCGATCTCGCGAATGGCGAGCAATTCCAGTGTAGCAGTCACCACGGGCAAGGTATACCGCCCTCGGGCGCCGCGCAGCGGCTTTGTGGCAGTGGTCGTGACACGTCCGTGACAAAACCCCAAGGGCTTCGTTACACAGCCCGCCGAGCTTACCGCCACTTCGCCGATCTCCGGTCGACAAGCCCCTCCTCGCCCAAAAAACGTTATGCTGTCGTCGCTTACGCGCGCCGCAGGTTGCTTCGCTCTTCTTGCCGCCGTCGCTGCTCCCTTGCACGCCCAAGGTGTGGTCACCGGCTCTGTCACCGACCCCGCTGGCCGCCCACTCTCCGGCGTCCTGGTTTTGGTCGACGGCACCAACATTCGCACCGCGACCCAAGCGGGTGGCAGCTATCGCGCCATCAACGTCCCAGAAGGAGCGCGTTCACTCACCTTCCGCTATCTCGGGTACGCCCCAGCCACGAAGAGCGTCTCGGTTACGAAAAGCACCACCGTGACGCTGAATGTCCGCATGGTGGAATCCGCGACCGCCCTCGCCGCGATTCGCGTAGAGGGCCAAGTGGTGGGCCAGGCGTCAGCGCTCAACCAACAGCGCACCTCGCCCACCATCTCCAGCGTGATCGATAACGAACTGGTGGGCCGGTTGCCCGACCCCAACATGGCGGAAGCGCTCGCTCGTGTCCCGGGTATCGCGGTGGTCCGCGATCAAGGCGAGGGCCGCTTCGTGCAGATCCGTGGCACGAACGCCGATCTGAATTCGATGTCGCTCAACGGCATGCGCGTGAGCACACCGGAGCAGAACAATCGCCAGCTCCCGATGGACGTAGTTCCGTCGGACCAGGCGGCGCAAATCCAGATCTCGAAAACGCTCACGCCGGATATGGATGCCGACGCCATCGGCGGTAACGTCAACATTGTTACGCGCACCGCGCAGGCAGGGCGGCCGCTACTCAACGCGACCTTCGCCGGCGGACAGAATCAGCTTGGTGGCGGCGCGCTGATCAACGCCGGTTTGAACGCGGGCAAGCGATTCGGTGCGTCACAGAAGTTCGGCGCCATGTTCGGCGGGACGTACTATCGCAACGACCGCGCGTCGCAGAACGTGGAAGGCGACTGGTGCTCGCAGACGCGCAATTGTGGGCTCAC
>JANOPS010000666.1:0-9994 GCA_031421995.1 Gemmatimonadaceae bacterium | reverse complement strand
TGTCGCGCGCAGTGAGTCGAGCGCCAACGGCGTGCCATCGTTGTCGTACTTGTCAATCAGCACCAACAACTGGCCTCGATTCGGCGCTTCGGCGCGTTGAAAGACGTTGTAGTACACCGCGGGGTTATCCTTGCCAATGTTGGCAAAGATGCTCGTAGTGCCTGGCATCGCCCCAATCACACGCTCCGCATATCGCACCGCCCGATCGGTCTCGGCGAGCGACGTCCCCTCCGGCGTTTCCACTTCCACGTGATACTGTGGCGTGCCGGCTTTGGGAAACAGTGAAAAGCCCACCACCGGTACAAGGGCGATAGCGCCCACCACGGTGAGCGCCGAGAGCAGCAGCGTACGGCGCGGCGCGCCGAGCGCCAGATGCAGCAAGGGCGCATAGGTGCGATGAATACCGCTATCCAGCCATTGCAAAAACCGGTTGCCCTCGGCCGCTTCATGCTGCGGCATCAAACGACTCGCCATCCACGGAATGATGGTGAGCGACACGAGGAGCGACGCCAGGACTGCATAGACCACCGCAATCGGTAGTGAGCGAATGTACTTGCCAGCCAGTCCGGGCAGGAACAACAGGGGCAAGAAGGCAAAGATCAGCGTGGCCGTCGCGCCAAGAACCGCAACACTGATCTGTTTCGTGCCTTCAATGGCCGCCTGGGTGCGCGACATGCCACTGCGCAAAAAGCGACTGATGTTCTCCACGACGACAATCGAGTCATCAACCAGCAGCCCAAGGGCGATCACGAAACCCACAATCGATAGTTGGTTGAGACTGAAGCCGCTCGCGTTGAGGAGCACAACCGCCAGCGCCAACGACAGAGGAATCGAGACCATGACGATGATCGAGGCACGAAAGCCCAGCGGCAAGAGCGTGATCAATACCAGCGCAATCGCCAACGCGAAGTCCTTGCCCAGCTGTGACAACCGCGCTTCCACGTTGCGCGATTGGTCAAAGCCGCGCGCCAGCTTCACTCCAGCCGGCAGCGTTTTCTCGAAGCCGTCAAGCTCCACCCACACCGCATCGCGCACGGAGGTGATGTTGCGGCCCTCCTGCACCGCGACCGTGACAAACATGGCGCGTTGTCCGTTGTAGCGACCGATGTGCACAGCGTCACCATCGGCCCATTGTACAGACGCCACATCGGACAGGCGAATGATCGACCCGTTAGCGCCACCAATCACCGTACGCAACACGTCATCCGCATCGCGATAGCGGCCGGGTGTGGCCACGTTGTAACGGCGTGTACCCACGTCAACCGATCCACCGGGAATCTGCAGATTGTCGCTGCCCAGCGCGCTCAGCACGCTGGACGACGTGAGGTTGAGCTTGGCCAGTCTGCCAAGATCCAGCGTGACCTGCATCTCGCGCGGTGGTACGGCCCAGCGTTTGGCATTTTTTACACCGTCAATGCGCGCGATACCGTCTTCCAGTCGCTGGGCGATGTCGTCGAGCGCCGCGTACGGCGTCACCGGGGCAACCAACGCCAGTTGCAGCACCGCAAGATCCGAGTTCTCGTTGCGCTGGATATCCAGGCGCAACAGGGCCGCCGGCAACTCAGGGCGTACCGCATTCAACTCGCGCACCACTTGATCGTACTTTCGCTCGGCGTCCACGTCGGAGTCGAACTCTACCGTCACCACACTCAATCCGTTGGAGCTCGTGGACTTGAGCTCCTTCACATCGGTGAGCGCATTGAAGCGCTTTTCAATAGGTTCCGTGACCAGCTGCTCCATGTCCTCTGGCGACGCGCCCGGATACACCGCGACCGCTGTGTAGATGGGCACGGGGAACGCCGGATCTTCGGCCCGCGGAATGGCCAGCCACGAGGAGTAGCCGAGTGCCGCGAACATCAGGAACATCAAGACGGTGAACTGCCAACGCCGTACCGCGAAGGACACCAATCCGTTTAGCAGGTTCAAGGTGCCGCCTTTCCGTTCTTTGGTTCGGTGACGATGCGTACGCGAGTGCCGGCCGTGAGATAGGGTGCGCCGCGGGTAATCACTCGCGACGTGGCCTCCAAGCCAAGCACCGCGGCCTGGTCACCGACGACTTGCGTGATGCGCACGCGATGCGCTTCTGCGATGTATGGCGCGTTGGCCGACACGGTATAGACCGTGGCGGAATCGGCGTCGGCCTCGATGAGTGCGTCGACGGGGATCAGTGCACCGGTGGTCGTGGCGCGCGTCGTGATCGCCACGCGACCTACCAACCCCGAGGGGAGGGATACAATGGTCGGCGCGCTGCCGTCGCTCTTCCCTGCGGATCCGCTCCAGCGCACATCGCGAAGCTGGACTTCCACCGTGTACGTGCCCGTTCGCGCGTCCGCCGATTTCCCGAGCAGGGTCACGACGGCTGGATACGTCACACCGCGCACCGCGTCGAAGGTCACGGTGGCCGCGTCCCCCACTCGCACACGCAGCGCGTCGCGATCAGGCACGCCGGCACGGAGCACGCGGCCGCGCGCGCTCCCGCCAAGCATGAAGACCGGCATGCCTGCTCCGATCGTGGTCCCAGCCGTGGCGATGCGCTGCTCAATGATGCCCGCTTGGGGCGCCACGATGGTGGCGTATTCGCGGTTCACGCGCGAGGTCGCCAGGTCGGCGCGCGCCGCCTCGAGCGCCGAGGTGGCGTCTTGTGACTGGGCGAGTGTTGCGACGCTATCGATCACCAGTCGCGCCACGCGCGCCGCATCGCGTTCCGCTTTCTCGACGCCGATGCGCGCTTTGTCCACCATGGCGTCGATCTCGCGCAGGTCGAGCGCGGCGAGGAGTTGTCCCTGGCGCACAGCGGTGCCCTGATCCACGAGCACGCGCGCCACGACACCGCCGATTTTGAAGCTCAAGGGAATTTCATCGCGCGGCGCAAAGGTGCCGGTCGCTGAAACGTGTTGGGCGATGGCGTCGGCGCTGACGTCGGCGATGGTGACGGGAACGGCGTCCGTGTTGGATGTCACGCGGCGTGTGCTGTCGGCGGTGTTCGGCGTGCTCGCGGCGTCGGCCTTGGCGTTCGCCTTGCAGGCCGTGAAGGCGAGTGCGCTCACCAGGAGCAGTGCTGCAGCAGTCTGTGTTGGCATGGTGTGGTGCTCGGATCTACTCGGGGAGCTGGCGTAGGGCGGCGGCTCGTTCGAGCTCGACGACGCGAGTGGCGAAGGTGAAGCGGGTAGTGATTTGGTTGATCGCCGCCGACGTGAACGACGAGCGCGCGGCGATGAATTCGATGGGTGCAGCCAGCCCTTCAGCGAAGCGGCGCTGCACCAGCGTAAAGGCGCGTTCGGCGGACGCGAGGCGATCATTCGCGCTGGCCAGTGCGCTGCGGGCGGCGTTCACACCATCGAATGCGTTCTCGACTTGCATGGCGATGGCACGCGCCGCCTCGCGCTGGCGAAGCTGGGCTTCTGAGCGCAGCGCGAGCGCCTGCTGTTGTCTGGCGCGCGTTTGCCCGCCGTTGAACAGATTCCATGAGAAGACCACGTTGGCGAGCGCCACATCGGTGTTCTTGCTGACGCGATAGTCGTTGCCCTGAATGCCGTAGCTGGTCGAGAGGCCCAGTGATGGGAGGTAGCCCGACGTGGCCAGCTTGCGTTGCGCGTCGGCGAGGCGAATCCCGCTTCCGGCCTGCGCGAGTTCTTCGCGATGCGACGCGGCGTGCGCGAGCAACGCCGAGAGGGGGAGCGAGTCGACGGCCAGCAGGGTGCTGTCGTCGGCGAGCGTGATGGCGGTGTTGGCGTCTTTGTCACGCAGCAAGTTGAAGGCGCGGCGAGTCGCGTCACGCTGGCGTCGAGTCTCTTCGAGCTGTTGTTGGATTTCGCTGCGTTCGGCCCGCACGCGCAAGAGCGCGTCGGGCGTGGCCTGGCCGGCCGCAATGAGTCGCGTGCTGACGCGGACGTTTTCATCCAACACGGGCAGCGTAGCGTCGAGGGTGGCGACAGCGCGATCGAGACTGGCGTATCCGAGCCAGGCCAGCTGCACGTCGGCGGCCAACTGGCGCATGACGGTGCGTGTGCCGGCGCCCACAAGGTCGCGCTGGGCGCGCGCGGCGGCGTTGGCCGCGCGTAGGGCGCCATTGAAGATCGGCATGGTGAGCTCGAACTTCGATTCCTGCTTGAACGGCAGCGTCGCGTTGATGTTCGTTGGGAAGCGCGTCTGGCCAATCAGCTGGTTGAGCGCGGCGTAGGCCGGGTTGATGAAGTCCCCAATGTTGACCACGCCGCTGACTTCGGAGTAGCGGGCATTGACGCCCACCGAGGGGAGGTAGCCGGCGCGTGCCTCGCGAACCGCGGCATTGGACCGGGCGAACTGCGCCTGCTGCTGGGCCAGCGCCAGGTTCGCGCGAAGGGCTTCGCTGACGTAGCCGTCCAGCAGTGCCCTCGCCGTCGGCGGCGCGGGTTGCGCAGGAGCGGCGTCCGAAACGCCGAACGCGCACACCACGACGGCTACGATTCGAAAGCTCAAATGAAACGGTGGTCGTTGTTGGAACATGGATCGAGATAGTAACAATGTTAACACGACTGGCCAAAAGAAGAGCGCGAGAGCGCTCGGGCTTCGGGCGAAGTGGACTGGTCTTCTCTACTGGTGGTTACGTCGTTGGGTTTCGCAGCGCGCCGCGGATCATGACGTCGACCAGGGAGCGGATGGTTTCGCGCGGCGGGCTCCATTGGATGTGCGGGTCGTCGGCGTGGTTCATCCAAAGGGACACGACCCCATGAATCGCCCCCCAGGTCATCTGCGCCAGTTCGTGCGGTTCGGAAAGCTCTGGTCGGTAGGCACCGGCCTCGATCCCTTCCGAGACCGTCTGAAGCAGAAAGGCGTACGCATCCTCATCGGGCGGTTTTACTCTGTTTCCGTCCTCATCCAGCATGTTATGGCGCATTGGTGTCATGAACATGAATCGATACTGGCTTTTGTTTGATAGCGCAAAGTCGGCATATGCCATCCCCATTCGGCGCAACCTCTCGACCGGATCTTCGATACGGCCGATCTTGTAGAGCGCCTGGCCGAGGAAGCGAAAGTCGGCCATGCACAGCTCGACGAGCAGCGTGTCTTTGTCTTTGAAGTGGTGGTAGATCGCTGTCGGGGTGTAGCCGATCCGTTCAGCAATGGCCCGCATGGTGGTGGCGTCTACGCCTTCGGCCACGAAGAGCTCACGCGCCGCGTCCAGGATTGCGCGGCGCGTCTCGGCTTTCTGGCGCTCCCGGCGGGCGAGGGAGGCGGTGCGGATGGCGGCGGTGTTCATCGGCTAAAGATGACCATTTCACCTAACGCTGTCAAGTGAAATGCGCGTCGCGTTTTGACGCGAGGACCCGCCTCGATTTACACGGCGGCCGACGAGGCGACGTCGGCTACAGTTGTTCCCCAAAGAAAGGCGTCCCGCGCCTGGGCCAGCTCTCGCCATTGACGGTGCGCTCCGCACGGTCGCGTGTCGGAGCACCGCACCTGACCGAGCAAACAGGCAGCAGCGGGGGTCACCGGTTCGAACGGCGCGATGACCTCCGAGAGTCGGATCTTTGCGGGAGACCGCGCGAGCCGAAACCCTCCGGTGCGGCCCCGGGTGGATTCGAGAAGGCCGATACGGGTGAGTTGGTTCAGGATTTTGGAACGATAGTTGGCTGGGACACGCACCTTCCCCTGCATAGAGACAGCTGGCACCATGACCTCATTCGGCTGCTGCGCGAGAAAGGTCATGATGCGAAGGGCGTATTCTGACGTCTGAGACAGCACGGGATGGGAGAGAGCAAGAGGGATCGTGCATTGCTGCACCGCGTGTACAGAGTCTACCTACAACGAGGCGACTCAAGAAAATGGCTCGAGCGACCGGCGCGCATCACTACGAGGGCTTGGGTTCAGAAGTCCCGACGATCAAAGGCGCGGGCACTCAACCACCACGGCGCCGCGACCCACAGGCACAGCGCCAACGCGGCAAGCGCGACGCCCGAGGTGGTGCCAAAAGCGGCTCGGAAGAGCGCGCCGGTGTAGCCCATCAACGCCGCGGCGTCTACGCGAATCAGGAGGATGGTGCGCGCGAGATCGATCGGGTTGAGGACCATCGCCGCGAGCATGCCACGCTCGATCGGCCAGTCCCGGAACGCGCTGGCGAGCGCCAACACCAAGCCGTCATAGAGCACGGCCAGTCCCAGCCACCCCATGATGGCCACGCCAAGCCCGCGCGCACGGTCGCGCACGCAGATGGTGACGAAAAAGGCGAGCGCCGTGAAGACGCACACCAGTAGCACGCTCACCGCCGCCAGCATGGCCAGCGTTGGCGCGGTCGTCGCGTCCAGCGCGCGTTCAAACACAAACGGAAGCACCAGACCAAGCACCGTGGCGGCCGCCAACGGCACGGTCAGCCCACAGTACAGACCAATGAACAGCGAACGCCGCGAAATCGGCTGGGCGAGCAGCAATTCAGTGAACTCTGTTGCGCTGTAGAGCGATGCGGCGCCGAGTACGAGGGCGATCAGCGGTATCAACAGCAGCACCACGTTCAGCAGCGAGACCAGCACCGATGGCCCACTGCCTGCCAGCCGCAGCATCAAGTCACCCGCGACGAAAAGCCCGGCGGCATACGCCATCACCCAGCGCTTACGCACCACGTCGCGTGACTGATGGGCAGCAATGATCCACGCCAACTCCATGCGCCCAACAGGTCCGGAGGCGATCGCCGTCATCGGTTCGCCCCCCCGTGCATGCGAGCGCGGGAGACGTCAACGGTCTGCAACGCCGCCACCGGTACGCTCGCGGCAGGCGATTGCATCAGCGTCACGAGCGCTTCATCCAGTGATGACGCGCCCGTTTCGCGCAGCAGCTCCGCGACGGGTCCGGCGAACGGGATGACCCCGTCCATCAGGAACGCGATATCATCCGCCAGCACCGCCAATTCGGCGACCACATGCGTGGTCAACAGGATCGTCGCCCCGGCGTCGCGCGCGGCGACGATTGCAGACTTGAACACCGATGCGGCGAGCGGGTCGAGACCCGCCGTTGGTTCATCCAGAATCAAGAGTGATGGTCGATAGCGAAAGGCGATCACCGCCGACAGCTTCTGGCGTGTGCCCCCGGAGAGTGTACGCACCGGTTTGTGCAGCTGTTCGGCGATCTGGAATCGCTCAAGGAGCGTGCTGTCAGGTACGATATCCGGCCGAAGCGCATCCAGCATGGCGAGCACCTCGTGCCCGGTGAGGTTGTCCGGAAAGCTCGGCTGCTGCGGCATGTAGCCAAGCGACGCGCGGGAAGCAGGGAGTCGTACATCACGCCCATCGGCGAGCGTGATCGTGCCACCAGTAGGGCGAACCAAGCCGAGTATGCACCGGATCAGCGTGCTTTTTCCCGCGGCATTGGGCCCCACGATCGCCGTGACGCGCCCGGGCGCGAGTACGAGATTGACTCCACGCAATACCGGGAGCGCACCGAAGCTTTTCACCACATCATGCACGCGTATCATGGCAGCGACCGCCCAGCAGGCTCTCGAAGCGTGGAGCCGCGTGTCATGGATTTGCCTGTGGTGGCGCGACGCATGGCAGGAGCCGTATCCACCACCGTGGCCGGGACGAGTACCGGCAAGACCCGCTCCGCGACGTCAAGCACATCCAGCAGGAATGACCGCAGCAAAACCAATGTGGGCGGATTGGACTCTACGATCAATGCGAAGAGCCGTACGGGATGATGCGGGACGTCGCCAATGCCGTCATGATTGAGGTCGTACCCTCGGTACCCATCCCAGTGATTGCCGAACAGGGTGGTCGAGTTGCGCTCGCCTGAGGCCACCACGTCAAACGCGTTCGCGACGAAGTCGTTTCGCGCGATCGTATTGTTCTCGGCATTGGTCATGAGACGGATTCCCCAGCCGTTGCGCTCGAATTGATTGCCGAGTATCTGATTGCGATTGGCGTCTTCCATGTGCAGCGCGACGGAATTGCCGCGAAAGGTATTGCCTTCGATGCGCGAGTCGGAGATGGCCTTGAGCAGCAGTCCATAGGCCGCACTACCGCGCGCATCGGCAAACAGGTTGTTCCGCATCTCGATGTGGTTGGTATACATCACAGCAATCCCTGCCGCATTGGCGAGGAACTGGTTACGGAGGTACTGACAACTGTCCGAGAACATGAAGTGCAGTCCGTAGCGTCCATTCTTCTTGCTCACGTTGTCCCGCACCACGCCACCGTGGGTGAATTCAAAGTAGATGCCGTCGCGATGGTTCTCGATCGTATTGCGTGTCAGGTGCACGTCGCGCGCGTACCAGAGATGGATACCGTTGCCTGCCTCCATCTCACCGGCCGCTTTGCCGGAAATCACGTTGTCGCGAACCTCGCAGCGCGTCACGCGGGCCAGATAGATTCCAAAGAACGCCTGCTCAATGCGATTGGCGAGAATGCGGCAGTCGCTGGTGTCGACGACGCGTATCGCGGCGCGATCGTCGACGCCGCTGAAGCCCGTACGGCGCAACGTGAGCTGCTGAATGGTGACGGCGGGCGCGTACACGATGAACAGCGCGCGCTGGCCCTCTCCATCGACAATCGCGCCGGGTTCGCCGCGAATCGTCACGGACTGACGCACCGTGATGGTGGGTTCGCGATAGGTGCCACGATGCAACACCACGGTATCGGCCACCAGCGCGCGTGCCAAGGCGGCCGCGATGGGGGCACCGGGACCCGGATGAACGTGTATGGTATCGGCCTTCGCCGTCGCGGCCGGCACCACACCCGTCGCGAGGCCAGTCGCGACCATGCTGGCCACCATGTTGGCCACCAGCCTTGCGCGTGTCGCGAGTCGCCGACGCTCCGTGGTCGGGTTACAGCGCATGTGGGTCGACGGAGTGCTCGTGACCGGTGCTCTCAGATTGTCGTGCGCCCCGCACCAGCGTCTGCCAGTCTGTCACCCGACCGCCGTACCGCGTGCGCGCCTCCGATTGGTCGGTATCGCTGTTGAGGGCCAGGAGTGAACGCCCCATCGGAGACGACCGCGATGCATCGGCCACAAAGACCGCCTCGGATGCAGAGATCCAGTGTCCGGGGCGCTCGAAATCACTCACCCACACCGACCGCAGTCGAGAAGTGTCAGCGCTCGCGATAAACGCCGCAGCGCATTCGATCGCGTCGAACGTGTGGATTTTTCCCGTTCGCATGATCACCTGCGAGCCGAACCGCGGATCGGTGATCATCATGCGACACTGTGCGCATTCGTCCGTGCCCAGCGCCAAGGCGCGGGGAACAGGATCCGCACACGAGACCACCAGCAGCAGTGCGCCCGCCGCAGCCGCGGAGAGTACCGGCGCCGACGACGGCGTGCGCTGGCCTCGTGCACGTGGAAGGAAGAGCAAATAAGCCAGTATGGCACCGATCAGCGTGCCGGCGAAAATCAACATCCAGCCGCCAACGTCCGGATATGAGTGCGCGACGAAGTTCAAGATGGTCTTTGAACCGAAGAGCGGTGGTTGATAGGACATTCCGGGAATGCGAATCGCCGCGTCGGGATTGAGCTGGTGGCCATAGTTGTACTCCCATTTCCAGAAGTCGTACACGCCTGCGGCGAAGGTGGTGAGTACCAGGCTTGCCCACCCTACATAGACTCCGCGCGAGCCACGCCACGCCACAAGCAGACCCGAAGCGACAATGACCGCCGCGATCCACGGCATGAAGCGCAGCTCAGGAATGGACTCCGGCTCAATGCGGGCCATGCCGATGTAGTGGTTCAACCCGTTGATGTTGTCGAGATCGTGCTCCTTCACGCCCGTGACACCATCCACGTGAATCAGCATCCCGATCCCTTCGGGGTACTGCGGTGCCTCCAGCGTCACCCGCCAGAGTGGAAAGACGAACACACCAAGGACTGCGACGGCGGCAACAGCGATCAACCATCGTGTAACGCGGGGCATCGACGGACCTCACAGAAGTGAACACGGGCTCGCGCCCCCCCCGCGGCGGGCGGCCCGGGCCCCCAACAAAACACGGTGTTTTGGTTGGGGCCCCACCCCAAAAAGCCCCGCCCGTGTGGC
>JANOPS010000665.1:0-8493 GCA_031421995.1 Gemmatimonadaceae bacterium | reverse complement strand
GCTGCGCCTGCCAGACGCGGTGCGCGATGATGGGCGGTTGCGGGACGCCGTGTCCGACGTCGCTAGCGACCACGGTCAGGGCCGCGCTCGCGCCGAGGAGCGTCCGCAGAGGGAAGGGGAGCATGCCATCGAAGTTACACGCGGCGAGCGTCAGTGTGCGAGCCCTGTGTCAGCGGTCGGGCGTCGGCTGCATGGGCAATTACCGATCTCTGTCGTACTTTCATCGGTGCCTCATCTGCCATTTTTTCCTCGCCAGGTGCTCATCATGCATATCCGCCCAACACGACATCTTCTGTTCGCGGTGCTGACACTCGCGCCGTCGCTCTTGGCGGCGCAGGCCGAACGCGCGACGCCGAGCGAAGCCAGCGCGAGCGCCGCCGCGGCCGCGCCCTTCGCGCCTGCCAGACTCGCGCGCGTAGACCATTGGATCAACGGACTGGTGGTCGACAAGAAGATCCCCGGCGCCGTCGTAATGCTGGTGCGTGACGGCCGCGTCGCGTACCACAAGGCCTACGGCGTGCGCGATCTGGGAACGGGTGCGCCGCAGCGTGTGGATGACATCTTCCGCATCGCATCGCAAACGAAGGCGATCACGTCGCTGGCCGCGATGATGCTGTGGGAAGAAGGGAAGTTCGCGCTCGACGATCCCATCGAGAAGTATATCCCCAGCTTCGCGAAGCAGACCGTGATGACGAAGTTCAATCCGACCGACTCGAGCTACGAGTCGCGTCCGGCGCGACGCAAGAGCACGATTCGTCAGTTGCTCACGCACACCTCGGGACTTGAGTACGCCGATATCGGCAGCGACGAGTTCAAGGCCATCTACGCGAAGGCCGGCGTGACCGCGCTGGGGCGCGAAGGTGATGTGCTGGCCGAGCGCATAAATGTGCTGGCGAAGCTGCCGCTCAAGCAGGAGCCGGGCGAGCGCTTCACGTACAGCCTTTCTGTGGATGTGGTTGGACGGTTGGTGGAAGTGTTGTCCGGCATGCCACTCGACCAGTTCTTTCGCACGCGCATCCTCGATCCGCTTGGCATGAAGGACACCTGGTTTGAGTTGCCCGCGGAGAAGCGCTCACGATTGGTGGCGCTGCACCAGCCCCGGGAAGATGGGACGCTGGAAGCGACGCACGAAATAATCGGATTCACGCAGCCCGATGGGGCAGCGCGCAAGGTCACGTACTTCGCTGGCGGCGGTGGACTGGTCTCCACCACCGCAGACTACGCGCGCTTCCTGCAGCTGTTCCTGAACGGTGGCGAGTTGGACGGCGTGCGACTGCTGGGTCGCAAGACGGTGGAGCTTATGCTCACCAATCAAGTCGGCGCGCTGCAGCCGGCGTTTGGATTGGGATTCCAACTGGAAACGCCCGACGCAGACTTCCGTTCGCCGGTCAGCCTTGGGACGTTCTCGTGGGGCGGGGCATTCAACACCACGTACTGGGCCGATCCCAAAGAGCGGTTGGTGGGGCTGATCTACACCAACACCTACGGCGCTCCAACCTCGCTGGGTGACCCCTTCAAGGTGTTCGTGTATTCGGCGATGCGGTAGTGAACACACGACTCGCCGCCGCGCTCTCCGACCGCTATCGCCTCGAGCGAGAGCTCGGGCAGGGCGGCATGGCCACCGTGTACCTCGCGCACGACCTCAAGCACCAGCGCGATGTCGCCATCAAGGTGCTGCATCCCGACTTGGGCGCGGCACTCGGCGGCGAACGGTTCTTAAGCGAGATCCGCACCACCGCGCGGTTGCAGCATCCGCACATCTTGCCGCTGCTGGACAGCGGCGACGCGGATGGATTGCTGTACTACGTGATGCCGCTCGTCACCGGCGAAACGCTGCGCGCGCGGCTCGAACGCGAAAAGCAACTTCCTATCGACGACGCATTGCTCATTGCGCGCGAAGTCGCCGACGCCCTCGGCTCGGCGCACGCGTTGGGCATCATTCATCGCGACATCAAGCCGGAGAACATCCTCCTGCAAGGTGGGCACGCGCTCGTCGCCGATTTCGGCATCGCCCTCGCCGTGCAAACGGCCGGCGGCGCGCGCATGACGCAAACGGGCCTCTCGCTCGGCACACCGCAGTACATGTCGCCCGAACAGGCGATGGGCGAGAAGACGCTTGACGCGCGGTCGGATATCTACGCGCTGGGTGCGGTCGTGTACGAAATGCTCACCGGCGAACCGCCGTTCACGGGCCCGAACGTGCAGGCGATTGTGGCCAAGGTGTTGAGCAGCGAGCCCGAACCCATCACCACTATTCGCAAGGCGGTACCGCCGCATGTGGCGGCAGCGGTGCACACCGCTATCGAGAAACTGCCGGCCGATCGGTACGCGAGCACGGCCGCGTTTGTGTTGGCGCTCAGCAACACCGGCACGACACACACGTCATCGCGTTCCGGCGCGCATGTCAGTGGGACCGCGTCCACGAAGTGGCGCACGTTGGCGCTTGCCACGTCGGCGGCAGGCGTTGCTGCGGTTGCGGCGCTTGTCTGGATGGTCACGCGTCCGTCGCCCGCGAGTGGCCCCTCGGAGTACGACGTGGTCTTGCCAGACAGCGCCGCGATGTCGCTCACGACGCCGTTTGCCGTGTCGCCCGCGGGCGATTTTGTGGTGTATCCGGCGGCGGTCGATTCGACGCGCACCGTGTTGTGGTATCGCTCGCTGCTGGACGGGACTGCACGTCGTGTAACCGGCGACGATCCTGCGTACGCGCCGGCCGTCTCGCCCGACGGGAAATCACTGGCCTATGTGGCCACGCGGGCGGGGGACGCCGGAGGCCAGTCGAGCGCATCCGGTGCTGCGGCGCTGTGGATCGAACGCATGCCCATCGAAGGCGGGAAGCCCACGGTGCTGGCGAGGGCCAAGTCCGTCTCGCACCTGTTCTGGCAGGATGCGCAGCATGTGGTGTCCATCGAGGACATCGGTCGCAGCGCCCGCATCGTTGATGTCGATGCGGGCGTGTCGGCGATTCGCGCCATCGGCTACTGCGAGCTCAGCTCGCCGCTCAGCGACAACGCGTCACTCATCTGTGGTGGAGGAAGTAGGCGCTACGCGGGCCTCGTTGTGATGGAGTCCGACACGACCAAACCCGTCGCGTACCAGAGCTTCAGGCGTGAGGCAGACAGCGCGCTGGTGCACGGGTCGCAGTTCGTGCTCATTGATCAGCGCTATCTCGTGTATGCCGCGCAACAGGGAGATCTTCTGGCCGCGCGCGTCGATGTTGAGAACCGGAAGATTGGACGGCCGGTGCGTTTGTTGTCCGGACTGTCGTTGCGCGATTACTCCGCGGCGGCCAGCTACGCTATTTCCGCCAACGGGACGCTGGTGTACGCGACCGGTGCCAACCGTGCGGTTGGGCATCTCGTTCGGCAGAACGAGCGCTCGCTTGACACATTGCCGGTGGGTCGCGCCGCGTTTCTCCTGTGGAGCATGAGCCCCGACGGCAAGCGTCTGGCCACCACGGTGGATGTGCTGGACGGGCAAGAGCTGCGCGTGTACGACCTCCAGACCGGAAAATTCGACGTGCTGGCCAGTGCGGTCAACATTCGCCAGCCTGTGTGGAGCCCCACGGGGGACCGGTTGGTGTACTCGCTGCAGAAACCCGACGAGACACAGGAGGTGTACGTGCGCGCGCTCAACTCGAGCGCCGCGGCCCAGTTACTCGTTCGTGGAAGTGTGTTCCAACCGGCCGTGTGGTTGCCGGATGGTCGGGTGTTCGGCAGCGACTGGACCAGCCGCGTGATGTCAGTACGCATCGACCAGCAGCCCACCGCCATTGATACGCTACTCCGCGACGCGCTCTATGGGACGCCATCACCCGATGGCAAATGGATCGCGTATTCGCAGCTCGACGAGAACGCGATGTGGCTCGAGCCGCTGCCCCGCAACGGCAAGCGCTATCTCCTGCACAGCGGCTCCAATGCCGACGACCCGCAGTGGCTGTCGTCAACCGAACTGGTGTTCAAGTCGTACGACCCGTGGGGATTCGATCGCGTCACGATCACGGCAACCGCCGAGAACCCCGTTGGTCCCGTGCGTCGGTGGTTCAATACGCCGCGCGCGCTCGACACGCCTGGGGTGTCGGCGCAGTTGAGCGTGGACGGGCGTGTGATCTACCTGCAGGCCGACATCGAAGCGCCGGTGCGTTCGCTGCGCGTGGTGCCGAACTGGGTGGCGAAAATGAAGCGCGCGGTGGACGCGGCAAAGCCCTAGCACAGGCGCCGCGCTCCGTCACTCCTTGGGCGCAGTGGGAACAGCGCTTACGGAAGCACCGTCACGCGACGCTGCCTGGCGGCCTCGCGCAACGGTCCCTCCTTGCAGGCAAGCGGCGCATTCAGTCGTATCGCAAGCTCCAGATACGCCGCGTCGTATACACTCAACGAGAGCTCGGTTGCCAGCCGCGACAGATCCGTAAACGCGAGCGCGGACATCTCGTGGTCCACTGAACACGCCAGACCGCGGAGCGCAGTCAGCGCCAGCGCGCGTTCGTCGGCTCGCAGCTTCCGGCGACGCTCGAGGACGAGCAGCGCATTGGCCATCTCCACAGGCCAGAGTGACGGCACGACGATTTGGGTGCCTTGGCCAATGGCCGCGAGCAACGCATCCGTTGCCGGTGTGGCCTGTCTAGGATGCACCCAGGCGATCGCGACTGACGCGTCCACCACGAGGTGCTCCATTAGCGACGGCCTGCTTCAATCGCCGAACGGACGTCCTCGTCAGAGAGTGCCACCCGGTGCCTGGTGCGCCGACCAATCTGCAGTCGGAGTGCGCTGAGCTGCTGAATCGCTGCGCGCACCCCTTCAAGATTTCGACCGGATGCCGGCACGATGCGCGCGACCGGTTTGTCGTGGCGGGTCATCACGATTTCCTCGCCGCGCCCCGCTATTCCTTGACCCGGGCGCGCAACTCGTCAAAGAAATTCACCACCACGTGGAGGTCGCCCACGCGATGCACGGTGCGCTCGTCGCCATCCACTCGGCCCGCATTGGTGAACCTTGCGATGAATGACCCATCCTTCGCGACATCGTATCCCCGCATCGGAATGGCGCTTCGGGAAATCCACGGCGCAATGACGGGTGCGGGACGGCCGCGCCGAAATGGCGCGCCCGGCGCAACCTCGACGGCCATCAGAAATCTTGAACCGCGGTCCGGCAGCGACAAGTAACTGCGGCGTGCCCAGCGAGAGTCCCGTCTGCGTCACGCGTGTGCCGCCAGCGTTGCTCACCGCGAGGGCGATGCCGAAATCGGCGATCACCGGCTGTCCGGCCTACAACAGGATATTGTCGGGCTTGAGGTCGCGATGGATGACCTGGTGCTGGTAGCGTCCAGCGAGCACGTCGTTGAGTTGCGTGATGACGTTCATAGGTTTTCCGAAAAGACGGCCGCGTCCTTGCGCGCATGGGGGGCGGTCACGGTTGGAATCGTAACTCCGATGCGGCGCTTCTGCATGACAGTGCCTGGACCTACGCGCCGAGCGATCGACTCGAGTCGTGAGCCGAGTAGACTCGGCGCGACGCATCGCGTAGCTTCGGAGCGCAGACGGATGACATGGCGCTGACGTCGCGTCAGTACCGTGTGCGCATGACCACGACGATAGGGCACGAGGTGCCACCCGTGACGACACCCGTCGCCCTGATGACCTCGGAAGAACTGCTGGTGTACCCGATGCCGGATAAGCGCGTGGAACTGGTGCGCGGCCACCTGGTGGTGCGCGAACCGCCCGGTATGCAGCACGGGGAATGCGCCGTGCGAGTGGTTGTGGCGATAAGCGCTTTCCTGCATCACGACCGCGCAGTGCGAAGCGCGCCACACACCCGCGGACGCGTGTTCACGTGCGACACCGGTTTCACACTCGCGCGCAATCCCGATACGGTGCGCGGACCCGACGTGGCGTATGTGTCGCGTGCGCGGTGGGATGGCGCGATGCCTGAGGGCTACGGCGAGTTCGCCCCCGATCTGGCCGTGGAGATCCGGTCACCACGCGATCGGCCGGGCGCCGTGCTGGCGAAGGTGGGCGACTGGCTTGAAGCGGGCACGCTGCTCGTGTGGGTGATTGATCCGGCGCGCACGCTGGTCAGTGTGTTCCGCGCCGACGGATCGCAAGCGCTGCTCGGCATGCAGGACGCGCTCGACGGTGGTGAGGTGCTGCCGGGATTCACGATGGGGCTGGCGGAGTTGTTTGCCGCGTAGAGTACGGTCGATACAATTGCGTTTAGTATCACCAAACGCTACGAGCGAACGAGAACCTCGCGTCTCTCCCGACCGCACGTTGCTCGCGATCACGTCGGATGAGTCCGGGGGAACTCAGGTGTGGATGCGCGACTTCCCAGTGCCGCAGGGGCAATGGAACATCTCCCGTGGACCGGGAAATGCAGGGCGCTGGTCGCCGGATGGCCGGTTCGTCTACTTCTGGAAGGACGCCACGCCTCTGGATTCGCTTTTTCGTGTCCGCATCGACCGGACGCCTACGATGGTCGTGCAGGCCCCGGAGTTGGTCGTCGCCATGGATGCGGACGGTGTATCCAGCTGGGACCTGCACCCTGACGGACGGCGGTTCATCGTGGCGGTCCCACCGGCCGTTGGGGCGTCGTCCACGGGCGCGCCGGCGGTGCGGTACTTGATTTTGCAGAACTGGTTCAGCGAGTTGCGTCGGCTCACCACGCCGACGTCGAAATGACTGCGGTGATGTAGCGCCGCATGCGCACGTGTCATCCACGACGCATGCGTACGAGCAGGCTGCTCACCGAAGTCACTGATCAACCGTCCAGCAGCCTCCCTGCAAACTGTTCGCGCAGCGCCATCTTCAGAAACTTGCCGGCGCTCGTCTTCGGGATCACCTCCACGAACTCCGTCGCATCCGGCATCCACCACTTCGGGAACTGCGGTTCGAGAAACGCGATCAGCGCTTCGTGAGTGACCGTCGCGCCCGACTTGAGCACGACCACCGCCAGCGGTCTCTCCTGCCAACGCGCTTCGGCCACGGCAATCACGGTGGCTTCGGCGACGGCCGGATGTCCCATCAACGCGTTCTCGAGCGCGACAGAACTGATCCACTCGCCGCCCGACTTGATGACGTCCTTGCTGCGATCACGAATCTCGATGCCGCCGTCGGGATGCAGCGACGCGATGTCGCCGGTCTTGAACCATCCATCAGCGGTGACGCGCGACGCACCGTCAGCCGAGTTGTAGTACTCCGCCAGCACCCACGGGCCGCGCACCTCCAGCTCACCCATTGCCACACCATCCCACGGCGCCATCGTCTCGTCCTCCATTCGCGCGCGCACTTCGATAAACGGCGCCGCGCGGCCTTGCCGGGCGCGATAGCGAAAGAGCATGTCGGCATCAGCACCGTCCATCTCCGGGGGCACCGATCCGACACTGGCCAGCGGCGACGTCTCGGTCAGTCCCCAGCCTTGCAGCACTTCGATGCCGTAGCGTGTGCTTAACGAACGAATCAGACTCTCGGGAACGGCGCTCCCACCAATCAAGGCCATCCGCACCGATGACACGTCGTAGGCCGTGGGGTTCGCGTCGAGGGCGGCGAGCAGCCCGAGCAGAATGGTTGGCACGCCAGCGATGATCGTCACGCGTTCCTGCTGAATCAACGCCAGAAGACTACCCGCATCGAGATGCGGGCCCGGCATGATCTGGCGCGCGCCCATCATCGCACAGGCAAACGGGAGTCCCCACGCATTCGCGTGAAACATCGGCACGATGGCCAGCACAGTGTCGCGTTCGGTCAGTCCGATCGCACTCGGCAAACATTCGGCCAGCGTATGCAGGCACGTGGACCGATGCGAATAAAGCACGCCCTTTGGCTTTCCGGTGGTACCAGACGTGTAGCACATGCCGGCCGCCGAGCGCTCGTCGAGGTCGGGGAACTCGCTTCCATCGAGTGGCGCATTCGCTACGAGCGTGTCGAAATCCATCGCATACGACGGCAGCGGCGCTTCACTGCTGCGCATGACGATCACGTGCTCGATGCTGGTGCGTTCGCGAAATGTCTCGAAGAGTGGCAGGAGTATTTCGTCCACGATAATCGCCCGGTCGCCGGCGTGCGACGCAATGAAGGCTAGATCATCCGGATGCAGCCGCAGGTTGAGCGTGTGCGTGACGTACCCGCCGCTGGGAATGCCGTAGTACGCCGCGAGGTGGTCGGCATGATTCCAGGCCAGCGTGGCAACGCGATCGCCGCGTTGCAGACCGAGAGTGCGCAATGCGGCCGAGAGTTGCCGAGCGCGTTGCGCTACGACGGCCAGCGTGGTGCGATGGATGGACTTGTCGGGTCGCCGACTGACGATCTCGCGCCGCGGAAACAGCAGCGCGGCCCGCTGTACCAGCGCGCCAATGGTCAGTTGGTAGTGGTCCATCATCAGTCCCTGCATGGAAGCTCCGAGCGTTGCGTGGCGGTGAGGAGAGACGACGAGGACGGAATCACAACAGACCCGCGGCGGCGCGAGCTACGCGCGAGCTACGGCGTCGGTATCAGCCGCACCA
>JANOPS010000664.1:0-18393 GCA_031421995.1 Gemmatimonadaceae bacterium | reverse complement strand
GGAGCGAGCGGTGAGCCCTGCTCAGGGCTGAGGCCTCAGGCTGGAGCTCTCCCCTGGCAGCTGAGAGCTCACAGCCCACGCCTGTGGTGCGCCTCACCCCTTCTTTTCCTCAGGCCTGAGCGCTCAGGCCTGCTCCCATGTTGTCGCTCACCCCTCGCAGTGCCGTGTGCTGTTCGCGGTGTTTCAGGATGGACACGAGCTCGCGCCAGGGGATAGGTATGCACAACGGCACGGATTGCATTCGGGTGAATGCCGTCCGTGCCGTTCGCACACCCTGTCGCGTGCGGTCGTGACGCCCTGCGTCAGCCTGTATGCGCCGTGTATTCCGCGGCGCTCATCAGCCCGGCATCGGCACCCGGCGCGATCCGCACCTTGACCATCCAGCCGTCGCCGTAGGGATCGGTATTGATCAGCGCCGGCTCGCCATCGAGCCGTGTGTTGATCTCCACGATTTCGCCGGCGATGGGCATGAAAAGCTCCGACACGGCCTTGACGGCTTCGACCGTGCCAAACACGCCGTGCGCCTCATGCGAGGAGCCAACCTTGGGGAGCTCGACATACACGATGTCGCCCAGTTCACCCTGCGCGAAATCCGTGATGCCGACGGCAAACACCGTCGCATCATCAGTCGCGCGGACGTATTCGTGTTCTTTGGTGTAGCGAAGCTCGGCGGGAATGTTCGACACTGTGTACTCCGAAGCGTGATCGAGACGTCAGGAAACCGAGGGCGCGGAGAGGCGGCGCTGATCGGCGAGAGATCGAATCGTGTGCCAGAGGTCTGCCACACGTTCCGTAAGCTGCTCAGGTGTACCGTCGTTGTCGATGACCCACGTGGCCTGTTTCCGTTTTGGTGCACTGTCCCACTGCGCGGCGATCATCGCGTCGGCCTCGTGGGGGGGCAGTCCACGGTCCCTGACCAGACGCTGGCGCCGGGTGGACGCCGGGGCATCGACAAGGATAATCCCGTCGAAGGCGTGCTCGAGTCCGACCTCAAAGAGCAACGGGATGTCGGAAATAACGAGGCGGTCACCCCGCGCGCTCGCCGCGTCGAAGTGCTCGGTACGTAAGCGAGCGACGGCTGGGTGGACGATGGCATTGAGGGCTAAACGGGCCTGCGGGTCAGCGAAAACCCGCGCCCGAAGGTGTGCCCGATCGAGCATGCCCGTGGACGCCACAACGCCGTCGCCGAAAAGTTCGACGACGGCGTGAAAGCCCGCGGTGCCCGGCGCGACGGCATCGCGCGCCAGCTGGTCCGCGTCAATGACCGTGGCACCGAACCCGGCGAGCTGCCGGGCTACGGTGCTCTTGCCACTGGCGATGTTTCCGGTGAGGCCGAGATGCAACGGCGTGGGCAGCATCCCGGAAAGCTACATCAATCAGGCCGCAGCGCTGTCGTGCAGATCGTCTTCGTGAGAACCGATATCGCGTCGCTTTTCGCGGTTGACGATGAGCTCCTGAATCACCCACGAGGCGCCGCCACGCAGACGAATCTGGTGTGGTGTGCAGCCGAGGTAGCGCTGACAGGTGTTGCGGAACGCGCTGCCGGACGGAAAGTCGAGGGCACTGGCCACGCCGTCGGCGCTGCGAGAGCCATCTTCCAGCATGCTGGCCGCCACGATCAACCGCCCCCAGGTCAGCATCTGGTGCGGCGGCGGCAGCTGCGCCCCCTCCAGTCGCTTCGAGAGCAAGCGGCGCGAGACAGCGATGAGCCGAGCCAGACTGTCCGGCGTGAGGCGTTCGTGGGCGCGCGTGACCGACAGCATGACCGCATCGCGGACCACGCTCCGGAGTCCGGCAAGGTGCGGACGAAGCAGGCTCGAAACACTCCGTGCTTCTGCTTGATCCAGCAGGGTCGCCAAGGTCGCTGGCGTATCCGTCTCTTCGGCGACGATCAGCACGTCAATGCCACACCGACCGGCATCGAACATATCCTTCGCCCGCTCGCGTGTTACGTCGACATAGGCAATGAGCGCGGCACGGGGCACCCGCACGCGCAACTGGCGCACGCGCTCGAAGTCGGCGCGGCCGTCAACATAGAGATCGAACACCACAACATTGATTGGCCCACGCTCGCAAGCGCGGGTCAGCGAGGTCCAATCCTCGCATGTCACAAACCGATATCGGTCACGCGCTGCATTGCGCAGGCGCGTAAGTCGAGGTTCGTGGGCGAGAAGCGTCGCGATTACTCCCATGCGATGGTCCGCTCGGGTAAGAGGAGGCAATAATCCAGCATCAGCCTGTAGACGCAGACGCCCGCACATGCGTCACAGTCCCGGCTGCTACCACAAACTCCCCGCGGTCAGAAACGTGACGTAGCGCAAGCCAGGCGGTACTATACGCCAGGACGACGATGTCCAGATTGTGTCACCCTGTGCCATGACCGTGACAGTCTCATCCTCAGCCGACGTGATCGGCACGCGCGACACCCTTGATGCAAGCGAGCAGCGACATCGTCAGCTGTTTGAGTCGAGCGGCGCCATCCAGCTCATCATCGATGAAGCCACCGGTGCGCTCCTGGATGCCAACCCCAGTGCGGAATCGTTCTATGGTTGGCCGCGTGCGACGATGCGTGCGATGCAGATCTCGGATATCGAAGATGCGCCGCTGGATCAATGGCGTGACGTGGTGCTCCGCCTGGATACGCAACGCACGGATGTCGCCGTGCATCAGCACCGCGTGTCGCGCGGCGCACGCCGCGAGGTAGAGATCGTGGCCAGTGCCACCGTCTTCGACGGTCGGCCCGCGCTTCATCTCTTCATCCACGATGTCACCGATCGGATTCGCGCTACATCGCTTCTTCGTGACCGGGACGATCAGCTGCGTGCGGTCATCAACGCGATGAGTGAAGGAGTCGTGGTGCACGATGCCAGCGGAGCGATCCGCGCGCACAATCCCAGCGCCGAGCGCATACTGGGCTTGAGCGCCGACGAGCTGCGAGGCCTCAATCCTCGTGAGCACGAATGGCGCGCCGTTCGTGAAGACGGCACGTCGTGGCCCGCCGAAGACCATCCGGCGATGCGGGCGCTGGCTACGGGTCAGCCTCAGCCGCGCGCGCTGATGGGGATGCATCGTGCGGACGGAGAACAGCTTTGGCTACAGGTGTCGGCCAACCCGCTGATCCGGCCGGACGAGCGTGAGCCGTACGCCGCCGTGGCGGTCTTCGCTGACGTCACCGGCACACGCCACGCCGAAGAGCGGCTGCGCCAGGCCCAGAAACTGGAGGTGGTCGGACAACTGGCGGCGGGGATTGCCCACGACTTCAACAATCTGCTCACCGTTATGCGAGGCGCGGCTGATTTGCTGGCGCAGTCGCTTCACGACAACGCGGCCGTAGCAGATGACGTGGCGGTGATCCTGAGAGCCACCGAGCGCGCGGAGGAGCTGACGCGACAGCTGTTGGCGTTCGGGCGACGGCAAATGTTGCGACGCACCGCAGTGGATCTTCGCGAACTCGTGGCGCAGCAGTTGCCCGGCATTCGTGACGCAGCGCCGCGAAACATCGACCTGCAGACGGAACTCGGCGACCTTCGTATTGTGGCGAGCATGGATACGGCGCTCGGCATCGACGCGCTGCACGCACTGATCGACAATGCGCGCGCTGCCATGCCTGACGGGGGCACGTTGACGGTGTCCACTGCCATTCAGTCGAGGGTCCGGCCGGCCGCAGGGCCGCAGGCGGGCACCGCGCAGCTGTTTGCGATGCTTGCCGTGCGCGATACCGGTGTCGGCATGACCGACGCCGTCCGGGCACGCGTGTTTGAGCCGTTTTTCTCGACCCGGCCGTTCGGCGCGAACCATGGGATGGGATTGGCGTCGGTGCACGGCATGATGGCCCAAAGCCAAGGCTTCGTGGAGATTGACTCGGCCGTCGGTGTGGGCACGACCGTGCGGCTGTTCTTTCCCTGCGAGACGGGTCAGGAGCGCGTGATAACCCCGCGCGAGAGTCTGCCGTCGATCCCATCGCGCGGGATTCTCTTGGTTGACGACGACGATCTGCTACGCACGCTCACGGCGCGGATGCTTGAACGGCTGGGCCACGTGGTGTCCGTGGCAGAGTCAGGGGAGCAAGCGATCGCGCTCATGGCGACGGACCGCGCGTTGATCTCACTGTTGATCACAGACCTGACGATGCCCGACATGGGGGGGATGGAGCTCATCGCGCGGGTGCAGACCGAGCATGAAGACCTGCCGATCGTCGCGATCAGTGGTTTCACGCTGGATCCATCCGTCCGGGAAGAGCTCTCGCGTCGTCGCGTCCGGTTTGTCGCCAAGCCGTTTCAGCTCGCCGAGCTTTCCGACGCCATCGATCGCGCGCACAGCGTCGGTCGTGCGGCGCAGCAAGCCCCGTAGCGAGGCGTGCGGTCGCTCGGCGCGCCTGCTGAAGGGCGCCGGTGCTTCGGGCGATTTACAACAATCGCTGCTGGTGCTCGTCGCGACGCGGAACGCTGTGGCAGGCACGGCAGCGCGCTTCGTAGCTATCGGCCGCGCCCACCATAATCGTGGGTGAATCGTAGGCGGCGGGCTTGCCGCCGATCAGTCGCTGGTTGCGACTGGCGGGCGCACCGCACAGCACGCAGATGGCGTGGAGTTTGTCTACGAGTTCCGCGACGGCCATGAGCTGCGGCATTGACCCGAAGGGTTCACCGCGAAAGTCCGTATCGGTCCCGGCGAGAATCACACGACGCCCGCGTTCAGCGAGCGCCGTGGCGACCTGCACGATTCCGGCATCAAGGAATTGTGCTTCGTCAATGGCGATGACCTGCGCCGTCGGATCGAGGCGCGTCATGATTTGCGCTGATGAGTCGACCGGCACGGCCTCGACGGTCCGCCGATCGTGGCTGGAGATGGCCAGCAGCCCAGCGTACCGGTCGTCGAGATGTGATTTGAAGACCTGCACGCGTTTGCGGGCGATGGTGGCGCGTCGGACACGGCGCATGAGCTCTTCCGACTTGCCGCTGAACATCACGCCTGCGACTACCTCGATCCACCCGCCTGACGCCTGGAAAGCCCCACTCATCGCATCACACCTCGTCGGTTCGCTCCGTGCTCTCACGCGGCGGCCGTTTGGCGTGTTTCATCCGTTCGCCGCGCTGCGACCACTCGCTGGTGCTTTCGGTGCGCTCCTGCGCGGGCCGATCGCCGAATTCGCGACGGGCCTCTGTCGCGCCTCCGAATTTGCCACCGGCGGGCCGTCCGCGCGATGCATTGTCGCGAAAACCTCCCGGTGCGTCGCTGCGAGCGGGTTTCCCACCACGCAGGGGTGGGCGTTCGGAACGCTCGCCGCGCTCTGGCCGCTCTCCTCGCTCCGGGCGCGGTCCACTTCGCGGTGGGCCAAACGTCCGCGCGGGCTTCCGTTCCGTGCTGCGGTCGGGGCGATCGGTGCGCTCGTCGAGACGAGCGCTCAGTTTGCGGCCGCGCAGCGTGGCGCTGGCCAACGCCTCGACGGCGCGTGCGGCGTCTTCGGGAGAGAGCTCGACGGTCGTATGCGATTCAAACATTTCGACGGCGCCGATCCGCTCGCCGGCGATGCCTGCTTCGTTCGCGACGGCGCCAACAATGTCGCCAACGCGGACCTCGTCGCGCTTGCCGATGGCCAAGAAGACGCGGTGCTTCACGGCACCGCCGCCCTGCATGACCGACAGGCCTCGCGGGCCGCGTGATTCGCTACCACTCGCCGCACGGGCCATGCTTTGTGCAGCAGATGCGGCGGCCTTCAAGGTCGCAATGTCCTTGAGCGCGCCTTCATAGAGGCGAAGCGCGGCCGAGGCGATTTCGACCGCGTCAAACGCGTCGAGCAACGGGGTGAGCAGCGAGAGATCGCTGGCTGATGCACCGCCGCCGCGTTGCAGGGTGTCGGTCACTGCCGCGCGCAACCGTTGCACACGCGTCGATACGGCCTGCTTCCGAGCTGGCGGTGCCCACGCCGCTGCGGTGCCGTGCGTCAGTCGACGAAAGGCCGGCAGGTCTTCTGGCGAAAGCAGCGCCACGGCATCGACCGGATGCGTGGCCAGTGCAGCGGTCAGGGCTTCGGCCGACGCCGGTGCATCCCACAGCACCACGAGGCTGACATGCTGCGATGTGGGCTGTCGAACGACTTGAATCAAGAGGCCATCAACCGCGAGTCCGAGGCGGGTGAGGGCGCGGCGCGCGTCGGCCTCGGATGGCTCATTGCTGGCAACGATCACGAGCGACGGCGGGTCGACGGCGTCGAGCACGGCGCGCAATGCTTCGGCGCGACCGGCAGGCGACGTGAGCAGGTAGCTGGGCGAAACGGCCAGTGGTGACTCGCTGGCCGGCGGCGGAGCGATGCGTCGCGCGCGCCGCAGTTGTGCCTCAAGGAAAGCCCCGACCGCGTCGGTCTCCGCGTCGATGGTGGCAATGCGCATGGCCTCTTCGGGGACGTCACCGAGGAGCGCTTCGAGGGCCGCGATGTCGCCGTCAGCGAGGAGGTCGTCGAGGCCAATCATGACGACGGCGCGGAGTCTGTCGACATTGAGCGCCGAGTCACGCCGAAGCGCGAGCAGATCGGTGGCCGTGCCGGTGACGACGGCGACTGTGCTTGAGGCCAGAACGCGTCGCGCACGGCTGGTGTGACTGACCGGAACCACCCGCGCGGACTCGTCGGCCAGAATGATGCGCGCTTGTTCAGCGGCGAGGAGTGCCTGTTCGACCGTGGGTGCGATGATGAGGCACCCCGGTGCGGCGGCGCCCTCTACGTCTCGGCTTCGTTCTACGCCGGCTCGCATGGCCGCCGCCATGGTACGTGCGTCTGCCGGTCCCTGCAGCACGATATGCTGGCTGCGCGATGCGCCTTCCCGTTCTTCGTCGCCCACGTCCCACTCCCGTCAGTTGTCTGTCAGCCTGGCCGCCCAACGGCCAGTGAATGCACGCCTGTGATGCTGTCTGTGATTCTGGACGATCACGTGCGTGGCGCGCCACTCTCGGACGCGCTTACTTTGCAGGTGCCCAGCACCTGTCTCCTCAAGCTAGTCGAGATCGGCACCAATCTCCACCGCCAACCGAACGCGATATGTCATTTGTCTTTCAGCCGTCCTCAAACATCATCCGCATGAAGGAGTCGGCCACCATTGCGGTGGCGGCCAAAGCGCGGGCGTTGAAGGCGGCGGGGAAGTCGATTATCGACTTGGGGGCGGGCGAGCCGGACTTCGATACGCCGCTCTTTATCCGCGAAGCGGCCGTGAAGGCGCTTGCCGACGGCGCAACGCGCTACACCGCGACCGAGGGCATCCTGCCGCTACGGGAGGCGATCGCCGTGGATGCCAACCGCTATGTCGAAGGGCTGCCGGCGGTAACGGCGAACGACGTGGTGGTGTCGAATGGCTCGAAGCAGTCGCTCTACAACGCGTGTGTGTGCTGCTTTGGCCCGGGGGATGAAGTGCTGGTGCCAACGCCGTCGTGGACGAGTTACTACGAGATGGTGGAATTGGCGCGGGCGACGGTGGTGCCGGTGTTTGGGGACCCTGCCAATTCTCTCAAGGTCTCCGCGCCACTGTTGCGCGCTGCCGCCACCGCGCGGACGAAAGGGCTGATGCTCAATTCGCCGAGTAACCCGACGGGCGCGGTGTACTCGCGCGAGGAGCTGTCCGAGATCCTGGTGCTCGCGGCGGAGATGGGTTGGTGGGTGATCGCCGATGAGATTTACATGCGGATTGCGTACGACGGGCCGGCGGCGTCGGTGTTGTCCGTCGCCCCGACACGCGAGAACCTGATTGTGGTGAACGGTGTCGCGAAGGCCTACGCGATGACCGGCTGGCGCATCGGGTGGTCGATTGCGCCTGTCGCGCTGACGAAGGCGATGACGGCGTTTCAATCGCACACTACGTCGAACCCGGCCGCCGTCTCGCAGCATGCGGCGCTTGCTGCGCTGTCGCGTGTGGAGGAAGCCGATGCCGCGGTGGCACAAATGGCAGCGGCATTTCACCAGCGACGGAACGCGGTGATGCAGGCGCTCACGGCATTCCCTGGCGTGCACTACGTGCATCCTGCCGGCGCGTTCTATTTGTACATCAACGTCGCCGGCTTTGAAGGCGCTGCGGACGCCGGTGGCGCCTTCGCTGAGCGCGTGTTGGAGCGGGAGAATGTGGCCGTTGTGCCAGGCAGTGCCTTTCTGACGCCTGACTGGATTCGGATGAGCTACGCCACCTCCGAGGCGATCGCTGTTGAAGGCGTCACGCGCATTGCGCGCTGCTATACCTCTGCCATGGAGCCCCGATGATTACCACGATCGTCCTGATTCAAGCTGACCCGAAGCACATCACGGCCTGCGCCCGAGCGCTGGCTGATATTGAAGGGGTGAGCGAGGTGTACTCGGTGTCCGGTGCCTGGGATCTGGTGGCGATTGTGCGCGTTGTCGACTTGGAGCGCATCGCGGGCGTGGTGACCGAGGAGTTTGCGAAGGTGCCCGGTATCGTGCGGACGCAGACCCTGACGGCCTTTCGCGCCTACAGCAAGAACGATCTTGAGCAGGCGTGGGATATCGGGCTGGAGTAATGAAGCGGCCAACACACGCCGCAGTGTGGTCGCCTTAGAATTGACAGCGCAACAGCTGATTCAGTACTTCTGTCCACTTCTCATTCTCGTACCGCAGCATCGCCGTCGACTCATACACGTCATTGCGCTGATACCCGAAGAAGACTTCGGCTTTGCCGTCGGCATCGACGTCGACGTAGTCCACGAAGCGCATGCGCGGCGGCGACTTGCTGTTGCCGAGCGTGGTGTAGGTGTAGGTGGGCCGATACCCGTAAATGCCATTGTCCAAGAGCACAATGAACTGGCGGGGGCGCTCGCCCATCGGTGAGAGCGTGTCGGAGACTTGCTCTGGATCGTTGTAAATCGCGAGAATCGAAGGACGCAGCGTCGCGCCGGTCGCGAGCACGTACACTTCGCGCTTGTACCGAGCAAGCACCGACGTCCCGATGCCGCTGGACGGTGCAATCAACGTCGGGATCCGCGCAAGGGCTGTCTGCAATTCTCCGGCGGAGAGCGGCGCGGTCTTATTCAATTTCGGCGGCGGGCCGCTGACGGCGAGTGACACGCTGGCGGCATTGCCCAGGCCTGCGGGAATGATCATCGGACATCCCGGAAGCGAATCCAGTTGCGTTCCCGCTTCCCACATGCCGCGCGTCATGGTGAACTCACCCGCCACCCGTCCGTCGCGAATGCCGGAGAGCGTATGGCCCGAGGTGAGGTAGGCCAAGTCGAAGGCGCGCCACCCACGTCCACCCATCGTGACCCGTCGAAACCCGGTGGTGCCGATCGTGGCGATTGGGACCACTGCCCGCGACTTGTCGAAGTCCACGACACGAAAGAGGATCGCCGGCTTGGCTTCCAACAACGTGCTGTCCCGTTGCCATACCACGTCGCCGACGGGGGCGTCGGAGGAGCGGATGGCCTCCTTGACGCGATCACACCCATATAGCGCGCTGACCGCGACGAGCCCTGCGGCCACGAGCGCCCGACGGCGAGCGAACCGCGCGACCGGCGCCGCTATACCTAGGGGAATCGAGCAACGACGCGAAGCGAAAAGCGACATAGGTGTTGAGACGGCAAAAGGGGTCGACGTTGTGTGCGCGGGCTGGCGACGCTAGCCTCCGCATTGTGGTAGACGAGCCAACCGCCCCTCGGGGTCACGTTCCCGGTATTGATGGTCACCGCGTGGCAGCAATATCGCCCAGCGGCGGGCTTCGTGCCGCCCTGCGGGCGCTGGAGCCCCTCTTGGGCGGACAGGCACTGCGTGCCGCCGGGACGGCGCCTCCCCTTGAGCGTTCGGCGTTCGGCGGTGAACTGCCGATGGTTGCCAGCTGCACGCCACTTGAGCATCCCGCCGACCGCCCCATCGCTCCAAGCGAACGGCCCGGCGTCGACGCCTTCCTTGACGGCGTGCAGCGCAGTCGGGTGTTGGGGCACGTGGCGGGGGCGCCGATTATCTTCGCGACCGTGGCGGCGGCCATCCGCGAGCGACGCGAACGTCGATTGGAGCAGTGGGGGGCCCCATCGGTGCGACACCTCATCCTTGCCTCGCGTGCGCTCATCGGCGAGGGCGCCTGGAGCGTGTTGGAGGCGGCCGGTGTGGCCCCGCTCGATCTGTCGGAGGGCAACGGGAACACCGGGCCGCTTCACCCGCTGTCGGTGCGAGCCCGCGCGCTCGAGGTCGTCGCGCAGGAACGAGAGGCGCTCGAGCGGCGTTTGGCGGCCGATTGGTGTCGCAGCGAGGAGCGGTGGCTCTGGATCGACGGGGGCGTGTCGGGGAGTCTGGCCGTCGATGCCCACTCGCCCGCGTTCGGGGTCGTCAAGTCCCATCACACGCTGTACGGCGACGACCAGACGATCCGCACAACGCTTGCCCTGCCGGTGGGGGAACGGAGTCCGGTCTTCCTCGTGCAACATCGCGCGCGCCGAGCGGTGGCCAGCTGGTATCTTCGCTTGCATTACTCTCCAGACGGTGACCCCCTGCACGGGTTGGTCCGCGTGGAAGTGGCGCCACCACTTACCCTCTTTCAGCCCACCGACGTGGATCGTACGCACCCGGACCCGACGGCGCTTGCCTCGTTGGTCCATCGCGCCGACACCATCAGCGCCTGGACCTTGGCGGAACGCGCGCCACTGGCACTTCCCGACGGACGGTGGGACACGCTGACCTACGGCGTGTACGCATGTGAACAGTATCTCAAGGCACTGATCGGATCATGATGGATGGGTTGCCCGTTGACATTCCCACGCAGGCCTTCGCGGTCGCCCGATCCGGGTCCGTGCCGAACGATGCGCTGACTGACGAGCCCCTCACGCGACCGGTGATCGGGCGTGTCGTCGCGACGGAACGCAAGCCAAACACCACACACGAGTTTCACTTCTGGACCGCGGTCGATTCGCCGATCGGTATTGGGACGATCGTGCGCGTCGACGGGCCCGTGCCTGTGGGCGCACAGATCCCACGCGTGTACGGTGTGGTCATGGAAGGCTTCAGCTATTCCGATTTGCAATCGCCACTCCACGACGTGCTGGGTCACGACGGTCGGCCCTCCAGTGGCATGCGGAGTGCGACGGAGCGCACGGAAATCCGGCTGTACACGGCGCAGGTGTTGCGACATGTGCCCGAGGAACCGCTGCAACCTGTTCCACTCGGTGATGTGGTGTTGGCGGATGACGCCGACGTGGCCATTGCGTTGCGCATGGACGGGTACCTCCGTCCCGACGCGCGCACGGCCATCCCGATCGGCGTGTATCGCGCGGGCGGGCTGCAGTCACCCATCTACGTGGACGCAGATTTTCTGGTCGGCCCTGAAGCGGCGCATGTCAACATCTCAGGCGTGTCCGGACTCGCGACCAAGACCAGCGCGATTGAATGGCTGCTGCAGAGCATCTTCACACACTTTCCCGCGCAGCGGGGCACCGTCGCGGCGGTGTGCTTCAACGTCAAGGGCCCCGACCTCTGCTTCCTTGATCAACCGGGAAAGCTGGACGATGCCGACCGGGAGATGTACGACCTCCTGAAGGTGCCCGCCGAACCGTTTCGCAACGTCCAGTACTTTGCGCCGTACACCGCTCGCGGGATTGCACTCAACACGCTGCGCAGCAACGCGGCGGTTGCCGACAGCGTGCAGCCGTTGACGTGGGGGTTGGTCGAAGTCCTGCAGTTCGCCGAAGTGCTGTTGAACAAGGACGATGTGGACGCCAAGGCCGATGCGCTCATCGATTTCATTCGCGAACGTGTGGTGGGGCGTGACTTCGAGGAGCCGGGATTTCTCCGCACACATCGCGTGGCATCCTTTGCCGACTTGGATGCGTGGTTTCGCGATGTGCTGCGCAAGCTGGAGGATTCGTCGGGGGATACCTGGCGCACGCATCATGCCGCCACGATTCGTAAAGTCCGGAACCGGTTGTCGAATCTCTCCACCCGCTGTGCCGGGTTGGTCACGGATGACGGCGCAGTGTCGGACTTGCCGTTCGGGAGCTTTGTGGATCGCACGGTGTACGTGGTGGATGTCGCCAACGTGGACGAAGATGCGCAGGATCTGGTCTTCGCACGGGTGGTCTCCAAGTTGCGCGAGCACTTGGAACGACGAGATCTCGGCGTCGATCACCTCATCGTATTCGTGGATGAACTCAACAAGTACGCGCCAAACGATGGCCCGGATACCTATGTTCGCAAAATGCTCCTCGATATCTCGGAGCGGGGTCGCTACCTGGGCCTTGTGTTGTTTGGCGCCCAGCAATTCCGCTCACAGGTCCATCGGCGCGTGACGGGCAACGCGGGCACCGCCATATACGGGCGCATGGACGCCGACGAGCTCGCGACCCCTGGCTATCAAGTGCTGTCGCCGGCCGTCAAAGCGCGCCTCGCGACACTCGACAAAGGACAGTTGATGGTGCGCCATCCGCATTTCGCACAGCCAGTATTTGTTCGCTTTCCGCGTCCCGCTGTCATGACGGGGCGCGAAGGAGTGGAACGCTTTCCGCAAGCACCGGAGCCATCCGTCGCGGCCGCAGTCGCGCGCGATCTTCGTCGGTTGGATCGTAGCATCGACCTTGCCTGGGTGCAGAACGCCATTGTGCTGTATGAAGAGACGGAGGTCCTGGCGGCGCGCAACGCGGTGCTCCGACGGCGTCCAGACGACGTCAAAGCGACGTTCACGCGCGAGCTGCAACGGCGTTCGCGACCCGGCGCGATCGACGCCGAAGCGGTCACGCCAAAGCCTCGGTCGCTGCGCACGTTTGCGCCGGACGAATACGGTGGGTAGTCGTGTCCTGACCGGCGCGGTTATGGCGTGCGCGGTCCTTCCCGCGGCGTACGGGCGCGTGTTGCGCGCGCAGTCCACTGGCGTGCGCGCTGCGGGGTCCTCGCAGGAAGCGAGCGTTGCGGCGACCCGTCCTCAGGCTATGCTCTTGCTGGTGCGTCCGCGGGTTGGCGACACGTTGCACTTGCAAATGGAGCAGACGATCGAAGTCTCCAGCCGACCATCATCGTCCGGCAACAAAACGGGCGCACCCGTGCTGGACGGCCCCAAGACACAGTTACCGCCGCCGCCGCCCGAGTATGGCCCGCGGCGTACGCGGGCGACGATGCGCATCACGCGACTGGTGTTGTTCGCGCACTCCCTGGTGGAAGCCAGCGATCTCTATGTCACGACGTTGTTGGCGACGAGCGACTCGATGGCCGTGTGGGCGGGCTCGCCGGGTGAGC
This sequence comes from Gemmatimonadaceae bacterium, assembly GCA_031421995.1. Taxonomy (GTDB): domain Bacteria; phylum Gemmatimonadota; class Gemmatimonadetes; order Gemmatimonadales; family Gemmatimonadaceae; genus Gemmatimonas. Next base: position 5,192 of record JANOPS010000664.1, on the reverse strand, counting down.
GCGGTACGCCGCAAATGATGCCGCTGCCGAGCGAAGGTCGACAGGTTCGTGTGCGTGTCACGCCAGACGGTGCGATGCGCGTCAACGATCCGCCGCCCGGCGCCATGGAACTTGGAGCGACGCTGGCGGCGATGCCGGGCATGCTGCCCGGGGAAGCGGTGCGGGTCGGTGATCGGTGGGAGCGCGATATTGTCCTCCCGTCTATACCGGTCAGCGGGTATCGCGCTGACGGCGTCGTGCGGGCACGGTTTCGCTTTGATTCCCTCTCCCGCGGCGGCCGTGACGCCTGGGTCTCGATGGAGGGATCGCTGCATCGTGACGGTCCGTCCCGCGAACTGGCGGCCGGGACACGGGTCATCATTGCGGGCACCATGCGCGGCGTCCTGGTCGTCGACCGACAGCGCGCTTGGATCGTTGACGCGAGAACCACCATGGATGTGCAATCGGAAGTCTCCCAGGGACCGGGGTCCTCTCAAACGCCCGTGGTGCTGGATCTCAGAATCCAGCAGCGCGTTCGGGTAAAATAAGCGCCCGATCACGGTCGTCTGGCCCAGTCGTCGGCCCTAGATTGCGGCATGCGCCTCGTCCACCTTGCAGACCTCCATCTCGGCTTCCGGCAGTACCAGCGCCTGACCCCCTCGGGGATCAATCAGCGCGAGGCGGACGTGGCCGGGACGGTGCAACGCGCCATCGCACAGATCATTGCGCTGGCACCGGATGCGGTCGTCGTTGGCGGTGACGTATTTCACTCGGTCCGCCCCTCCAATCCTGCCATCCTGCACGCGTTTCGGGCGTTCTCCCAGCTGCGCGATCAACTGCCCGATACGCCCATCGTCATGGTCGCAGGCAATCACGATGCGCCGCGCACCAGTGAGACGGGGTGCATCCTCCGGCTGTTTCGCGAGATCGGCATTCATGTCGCCGATGCGAAAGCAGAATTGTTCACCTTTCCATCACGGTCATTGGCCGTCTTGGCGGTGCCGGATGTTCCAGGGATTGATCGGCCGCCGCTCACGCCGCCGGAGGGATTTGCGAATACCGTCCTGCTCATGCACGGGGAAGTGGCGGGCATGCTCGCGGCGCATGCACTCTCCGCCGATCGCGCTGCCATCGAAATTCCGCTGGCGGAGCTGCACGCCGGCGAATGGTCGTACGTCGCGCTCGGTCACTACCACGTGTATCGGGAGGTGGCCACGCGCACGTACTACAGCGGGTCGATCGACTACACCAGTTCCAACCCGTGGGGTGAGTTGCGCGAGGAGCGCGAGCAGGGCGTGCGAGGCAAAGGGTTTATCGAACATGATCTCGCGTCGGGCATGCACCGGTTTCACAGCGTCGCGCCGTCACGACCGCTGGTCGACCTTGAGCCGATCGACGCGTCGGGTATGGGCGCCGCAGAACTCGACGCCGCGCTGCGCGCCCGTGTCGATACCGCGCCGGGCGGCATCGACGATCGCGTGGTGCGCGCGACCGTGCGAAACGTGGCGCGGCACACCGTGCGCGAGCTCGATCACGTGGCCCTGCGCGAGTATCGCAAGCGCGCGATGAACTTTCACTTGGATACCCGCCGCCCGGATCCAATCGTGCGTCGTCGGACGGGCGAGGGATCGCCGGGGAGACGGGCCACGTTGCCAGAGCTTCTCGCGCAGCGACTGCAAGAACGCACGCTGGCCCCCGGCATTGAACGCGAGCTGCTGGTCACGACGGGCTTGCGATACTTGCAACACGCCGAAGACGCGGCGGCCGCAGCGATGCCGGTGGCGGAGAGCTAGTGCGCCTCAACTCATTGCGCCTCCAGAATTTTCGGCAGCACGCGGATACCACCATCGTCTTTGACAATGGACTGACGGGGATCATCGGACCGAACGGATCCGGGAAGACGACGTTGTTGGAGGCGATTGCGTGGGCGTTGTACGGCAACGCGGCCGCGCGCGGGACGCGCGACGGCATTCGCAATGCGCGTGCCGAGTCTCGTGCGCCGGTGCGTGTCGAACTCGACTTCAGCCTGGCCGGGCATCACTATCGTGTGCTGCGTGGGCTCACCACGGCCGAGTGTTTTCTGGACGGTGGCGACGCACCGATTGCCAGCACGATCACGGGTGTGACCGAGCTGTTGCAACGCCGCCTCGGCATGACGCGCGCGGAGTTCTTCCACACGTACTTTACGGGACAAAAAGAACTCGACGTCATGGCAGCGCTTGGGCCGGCGGAGCGTGCGCGCTTTCTGTCGCGCGTGTTGGGCTATGATCGTTTGAGCGGCGCACAGGAATTGGTGCGCGAACGTCGGCGATCACTCGTCGCCGAGATCAACGGCCTGAAGCAGGGCATGCCGGATGCCGACGCGGTGTGGCGCATGTTGGCGGAAGCGGAAGCGCGAGTGGCCGTGGCCAAGACCCGGGCCCAGGAAGCGGACGCGGCCCGCGTTCGAACGGCCGAACAGCTGCAACGCCTCGCGCCGCGCTGGGCGAACGCACAGGTGGAACGTGAACGCGTGCAGCTGGTGCTCGCCGAATTGCGCGTCGCGGAGAACGACGTGTTGGCCATGGCGCGCGACCTCGAGCGCCTGGGCCGGGAGCTGGAAGCGATCGGTGACGCCCAGCGAGAGCGCGCGCCGCTGCTGGCGGAACTCGCGCCGCTTGGCGAGTTGCGGGCGCAGTTGACCGGGCTTGATGTGCTGGCCGCGGCCGAGTCGCGGCGCCAAGCGCTCCTCGAACGCGTGCGAGGTGCGGCGGAAGAAGAAGCGCGACTGCAGGAGCGTCTGGCGAAGCTTGCGACCGCGCCAACCCTCGAAATTGAGACGCAACACCAGTTGACGGCGTCGCGCAGCGCGTTGACTGCTGCCGAACAGGCGTTCGAGCGCGAGCGCACTGCGTGGGTGCGCGATCGTCAGGAGGCGGAGACACGTCTCGATGCGTTGCGTGCCCAATACGCGGAGTTAGTGCAGCAACGCGAAACGCTCGAGGGACTCGGCGAGGAAAGCCCGTGCCCCACGTGTGGCCGCCCGCTTGGCGCATCGTATCACAGTGTCGTGGAGTTGCTGAGCGAACAGATCGAAACGGCGCGTATTGATGGCAATTATTATCGTCAACGTGTCGAGCAACTCACACCGGTGCCGGAGCCGGTCGCTGCGCTGGACGAACACCGGAAGTCTGCGCAGCAGGAGGTGGCGAGCTCGGAGCGACGGCTGACGCGCATTCACTCCGCCATCACGGAGCTTGCCGGGCTACGAGAGCAGCGGAGCGTACTTTCGGCGCGGGCGGAGGAATCGCAGCGGGCGCTCGACGCGTTACCCACTGGGTATGACGCGTCGGTACACAGCGCCTTGCGTGCGTCGGTTGCCCATCTGGCCGACCTGGAAACGCGCGCGGCACGCCTGAGCGGCTTGGTGGAGCGCGAACAGGGTGCGCGGACGGAACGCGAGCGGGTCGGCGTGCTTCATACCGCGGCACGCGAGCGCGTGGTGGCACTCGATGCGCAACGCGGCTCGGGCGCGTATGGCGAGGAGGAATTCGGCGCCGTTCGCGACGCGCATGAACGGGCGGTGAACGATGCGCGCCGCGCCGAGCTTGATGCGGTGTCCGCGGTTGGCGACGCCGAGCGTGCACGAACGGAGATGGAAACGGCTGAGCGCGGGAAGCGTGAACTGGCGCGACTGCAGGAAGCGCTCGATGTGCTGGAGACGGACAAGCGACTCCATGACGAGTTGGATCGCGCGCTGACGGACTTGCGCACCGATCTGAACTTTCAGTTGCGTCCGGAGTTGTCGGACATCGCCAGTCGCTTTCTCTCCGACCTGACGGATGGTCGCTACAGCGCGCTGGAGTTTGATGAAGACTATTCGCTGGTGGTGATGGAAGACGGCTTGCCCAAGCCGGTGATCTCGGGCGGCGAAGAGGACTTGTGCAACTTGGTGTTGCGATTGGCGATTTCGCAGATGATTGCCGAGCGCGCGGGACAAGCGTTTTCGCTGTTGATTCTTGATGAGGTGTTTGGTTCGCTCGACGATGCGCGCCGCGCCAACGTGGTGGAGTTGCTCCGGCGACTGAATGATCGCTTCGAGCAAGTGATTGTCATTACGCATATCGAGCAGGTGCGCGAGGGCTTGGACCGGGTGTTGGTCGTACGCTTTGACGAGGAGCGTGGGGCTAGTGTGGTCACGTCTGGCATATCGGCCGGATTGGGCGAAGATGACGAGGGCGTTGCCGATGGTGAGCGTGAAGAGGGCGGTGATCTATTTGCCGAGTTTGACAGCGTGGTTGCGTCATGACGTCGTCGACACGCGCCGGGGGGACGAGTCGGCCTGCACATGGTCCGCAGGTCGCGTCGCTGGCGGACATCGCCGGTCTGAATGATGTGTTCACCGAGGCGTTTACCGAGCGCTATCGTCGTGACGGCATGACGGGCGTTCGCGTGCCGGCGCTGAATCCGTCGATCTGGCGCTATGCGATTGAAGACGCCGGTGATGGGGCCCTGTGCTGGCGGGATGAACGCGGTGCCATCTGCGCGTTCAACATGGTGCATCTGGCGGGCACGGAGGGCTGGATGGGGCCGTTGTGTGTGCGTCCCGATGCGCAGGGGGCAGGGCTGGGCAAGGTGATCGTGCAGCATGGTATGTCGTGGCTCAAGGAGCACGGTGCCGCCGTGATCGGGCTGGAGACGATGCCGCGCACGATGGACAACATTGGCTTTTACTCGTCGCTTGGGTTTGTGCCTGGTCGTCTCACGGTCACGTTCACGCTGGACGCTGGGCGGAGTGAGCACGAGCCACTCTTGCTGTCTCGGATGTTTGGCTTGGAGCGCGAGCGCGTGCTGGAGCAGTGCAAGGCGCTGACGCAGCGCGTGCTGGTGGGCTACGACTTCAGTCGCGAACTCGAACTGACCGAAAAACTCTTGCTTGGCGATACGGTGTTGCTGGGTAGCGCCGAGGCGATCACGGGATACGCGCTGTATCACACGGTGCCGTTGGTCGAAGGCCGCGCGCGCGACGAGTTACGCGTCTTGAAAGTGGTCTTGCAGGAACGCCAGGATTTGACGGCGCTGGTGGGTTTGCTGGCCGAACTTGCGCGGCGGAGCGGCACGCGACGGGTGGCGATTCGGTTACAGGGCGACTACCCCGACGCGTACCGGCAGCTGGTGCGTCTGGGTGCGCGGGTGCGGTGGACGGATTTGCGCATGAGCGCGCACGGGTGGTC
>JANOPS010000663.1:0-2122 GCA_031421995.1 Gemmatimonadaceae bacterium | reverse complement strand
ACCCAGTTGTGCGCCATCTCGTCCACGGTGCGATCTCCCCAGCCCACCCACTGCGCGGGGTCCGGGTTGTTGGTGTTGGCGGCGGTGTTGTCATGCCACGCCGTGAACGACAACATCGTCCCCTTGGGGAGCAGCGGCGCGACATCGGTGGCATACACATAATTGATGTGCCACTGCCACTGAAAATTACTCACGGCGCTGAGCACTTCCTTGCGTCCGTCGGGGTAAATGGCCTCAAGCGACATCGCCTTGCCGCGCATATGCATGTGCGGTTGAAAGTTCTCCAGACGTGCCGGGGCCGGCAGCACATAGAAGTTCTGCGTGATCGTCTTCTCGTTGGGCGGAATATCCAGATCCGAGCCTCGCGACAAATCGAACATGCGCAAGACGGTCCGGTGCTGCGGCACGAAGCCTTTTGGATAGAAATAGATCGCCATCTCCACTTGGCTATCCTTGATTTCCTCACCGATCGCGTGCATGTGGACTTCCCAACGGATCTGTGAACCAGGCAGCATCAGCTTGCCCGCATCTTCAGGAAAGATTTGCCCGGTCTTCCCCACGGCCCATTCCATGAACAGGCCCGCGTTCGATTGGTGATCGTGCGCGCTGCTCGCCAATCCGGTGACGCCCTGCTCCGGTTGGAGCAGATAGGCCAGCACATGGTGGACGATCTTGCGATCATTGGCGCGCACCGGCTTGACCTCAATCGCGCGCACCCATCGCGGCTCCGTCACGCCCGTTTCGACAACAGGCCGATACCACTTGTCCTGCGTGCGCGGCGCCAACGTATACGGCTTCGATCGAATAATGAGATCGGGCGCACCCAGTTTTTCGGCCAGCTGCCACCGATTCGGATCAGGGAACGTGATCGCGGGCGGCATGTCTTTCGGGTCGCCCATCGGGGTACCCGCATCGACCCAGTTCACGATGGTCGCGACTTGCGCGTCGCTCAGGCTCCCGTCGTTCTTGAACTGCTGGATACCAATCGTGCGATCGATATGCCACGGCGGCATCAGTCGTTCGGACACCTTCGACCGAATGCGACGAGAGTACTTCTTCGCATCCTCATAGGTGAGCAGCGCCATCGGCGCAATCGAGCCCGATTGATGACACTGCTGACACTTCTGTTGCAGAATCGGCGCCACGTCCCTGGCGTAGGTCGGCGCCGCCGGCACGGCGGCCATCGCGCCGGACTTGGGCATCAACGGATTCTGTGCGAGAAGGCGCGACGGTGCGATCAGTGACAACATGCCCGCGCCAAACCCAAGCGTGGAGGCGCACCGGCGGAAGAGAGTGCTCATCGGAAATCCTCGGATGGACGTTGCATTGGACGTCATGGGGTCACCGTCACCTTGATAAAGCCGTTGGTCCAGCAGCATTGCGAATGACCGGCACTGGCCACGGCAGAATCGTTGGCACGAACGCGGATCACGTACACTCCCGGCTGACTGAAGGTTGCCGTAGTGTTTCCGACACCACCGGTCGACGCAAGTTTGATGGTCACGGCGCTAAAGGCGACGTCACCCGGGCCTTGATGCTTAAACCATGTGAGATCCACTGGCGTCCCAATTCGCACGCCATTGGCGCCCGTGGAGCCCGTCTTCGCATCGTCCTTCACGGTGACACTCAGCGCGAGCGGCTTACCAACACTCGTGTTCAGCGGGCCACTCGTGACACCCAACGGTCCGCGGCCCTCAGCGCCCCCGGCACCAAAACTCAAGGCAGGCGGCGTGTTGTCCGAGCTCGCCTCGCCCTCGATGGCGTCAATCTGCCAATCCGGATGCAGACTGCCCGGAATGGCAAATGTTTGTCCGCGATCCACTACGGTCCAGACAACTTTCTTGCTGCCGAAGTCCGCCGGCACGACCACCGCGAACACCCCCCAATGCCGTCGCGGTGCGAAGGATGTCGGTTGTCCCTGATTCTTCGGTCCCGGAGAGACAAAGTTGTCGTCGCCGATCGCGACGTCGAGCCGTTCGGCCGTGTTGCGATTGAAGTAACCGAACGAGAGGCTGTAGGTGCCGTCGGCGTTCCGGTACCAGCCCTCGAAGACCGGGGTGACGGTTTGGCCGCTGGGACTATTCGGAGAGAGGGATCGCTGCGCGGAGACGACGGCTGGAAT
>JANOPS010000662.1:0-1559 GCA_031421995.1 Gemmatimonadaceae bacterium | reverse complement strand
ACCACGCATTATGGCCCCACTCGGCAGGACCCAGTTGCGCTTGATGATCCGTGGATCGTGCAGACCCTCAGTGGTGGCGAGACCGCGTTCTTGGTCACGGAGACGCCGGACGGCGTGGCCGATGTATCCCATCGCGGTGGTCCGCCCGGGTTTCTCCATTACGACGCCACCGGCGGTACGATCACGTGGACCGAGTACCTTGGCGACGGCATGTTTGTGAGCACCGGCAATCTCCGCACCTCGTCGCGATTTGCACTCGTCGTGCTCGATTTTGCATCCGGTGATGCCGCGCGTCTCGACGGGGTGGCGCGGTACACCACGGTACGACGTGATCGTCACGAGCGCGTGGATGCGTTGCTGCAAGCGTCAGAGCCATTCCCGGTCCAGGGGACGATGGAGGCGACGGTGCTCCGTGCGTCGCGCCTGACGGGCTTCTGTCATCCGCGCGTGCGCGTTGCGCGTCGCACGCGAATCACGTCGGCCGACACCATCGCAGTGCAACATCCGCAATAGGCCGCGAGTCGTGGTCTCTCTCCCTTCCTTCGAGCTCGTCATGCGCACCGCATTCGTTCAGTCGTGGTCTGTAGTACTCCTGCTGCTTCCCCTCGCGCTCCCCGCGCAAGAGCGCTTCACCATCGAGCACACGCGCCGAGTGGTCGGCGTTGGCAGTCCTGCACTGTCGGCCGACGGACGCACCGCCGCCTTCGTGGTGTCGCGGCCAAACTACGTGGCCAACCGCACCGAGTCGCAGCTGTGGGCCGTCGACCTGCCCTCCGGCGCGCCGCGGCCACTCACCCAGGGGCGCACGAGTGTGTCGGCGCCGAAGTGGGCGCCGGTAGGTCGTGCGCTCGCCTTCCTCTCGCCCGACAGCGAAGGACGCAACCAATTGTGGCTGCTGGCCGGTGAAGGCGGTGAGGCGCGTCAGATCACTGCACACCCGACGGCGGTCGAACACTTCAGTTGGCGCCCGGACGGCGCCGCGTTCGCGTTTGCGGCGTCCGACGAAGAACCGCGCAAAGTGGAGAGGCACGCTTCATCACCACGTTTGAAGTGGGCGCGCAGGACCTCTTCTTGCGCCGCACGTTGCGCTCGCAGCACATCTGGACTATTGCCACCGCCGGTGGGGCTGCGAAACGCATCACGTCGGGCAGTTGGACGCTGCAGTTCAGTTTACCGCCGGGCGGTGGTCCGTCGCCGCTCAGTTGGTCGCCCGATGGTACGCAGATTGCGTTCGCACGGACCGTCGCGCCACAAACCGGCAAGAGCGACTCGACGCACATTGCCGTGGTCGATGTCGCAACGGGTTCGGTGAAGCCACTCACCGGCATGCAGACGTTCGAGCGATTCGCGCTCTGGTCGCCCGATGGTCGCAGCATTGCATATCTGCAGCCGCGTGACCGCAATCGCGAAGGTGGCTTCGTCACCGAAGTGTACGTCGCCGCAGCGAATGGCGGTGCCACGAATGGCGGTGCCGCACGCAGCATCACGCGTGCGCTCGACCGGCATATCCTGCGCGCCGATTGGCTGGCCGACGGATCGGGGATGCTTGTCGCTGCAGC
>JANOPS010000661.1:0-11282 GCA_031421995.1 Gemmatimonadaceae bacterium | reverse complement strand
GTGGATCCGTCACCCACCGTGCCGCGCAGCCGCTTCGGCGATAACGTGCCGGACACCGTGATCGGAAACTCGGTCGTGACGCGACCGTTGACGGTGCTGAGTTCCAGCTGCGCCCCGAATGACGCGGGCAGCTCGATCGTGATCGCCCCATTCACGGTTTCGTACTCCAGATCTTCGGTGCTCCGCACCGATCCCATCGACACGTTGATGCTGCCGTTCACGGTGGATGCACGCACCGGGCCGCCTGCGCTGCGCGCCGTGATGCTGCCGTTGACCGTGCGCGCCCGCACTTCGGTGGTGACGCCCGTGACTTCGAGGCTCCCATTCACGGTGTTCAGATCGACGCGCACGCCCTCGGGGACGCGCACCACAAACTGGACCGAGATATCGTTGCGATTATCCCACCGGTTGTTGTTCCGTTCACTGCGAATGCCCGATTCTTCACACCGTGTGTTCTCACCCCACAGCGCACAGATCAGGACGTCGTCATCAATGCGCTTCTGCTCGATGCGCACGTACGATGGATCGCCGCGCCGCCACCGCTTCTCGGCGGTCACTTCGACCTTACCGTTCGAGCTGCGCAGCACCTCGACGCCACCGTTCACATTCTTGATCATGATGCGTCGCCCAGACGGAATCGTGCCCGACCAGGAAAACGAACGGTCCGACTCTCCGTCACGGTCGCGGTCCCGGTTCTGCGCGTCGACGGTGGCGAACGGCGCGGCCACGAGCACGATGCCGGTGACGTATTGGGCGACCGCGCGACGACGCGCGAAGGCGGGAAGCGACAACCATGCGATACTCATGCGAATGCTCCTGAGACAACGGAGAAGATGACGCGCGACAGGCTGCGCGAGGAACCGACGACACCACGGTCTGCACTACTGACACCACGGTCTGCACTACTCCAGCGACCCACGTCTACAATGACCCACGTCGCGCCGAGCGCTCGATCACGATGTCGCCGTTGAACGTCGAGGCCCGAATACGAGCCGTCCCACCACCGCCAAACTCAAAACGCTGGATGGCGCGCCCGCCCTTCTGTGAGGACTGGCCAGACGACGGCATGAGGGTCATGGCGCCACCGGACACGTCCCCGTTAAAGGTTGAGACCTCCAATTGACCCGAAGCGTTTGAAGGCAACAGCACACGGACATCGCCCGAATGGGCTGTCAGCTCCCACTCGGCGTCGTCAGGCAGGGCGCTCTCGAACGTAATGCCACCCGATGAGGCCTTGGCCGACACCCGACGGGCCTTCAGCGCGCTCAACACGATCTCGCCGCTTACGGTGCTGACCTCAATGTCGCCGCGCACCAGGCGCGCCGAGATCTCACCACTCACCGACGTGGCACGAAAGTCGCCGACGCCGCCGATCACGTCGATGTCTCCGGACACCGTCTCGACAATGGCACGACCACCGACGGCACGCAACGCGACATCTCCAGAGATGACGCTTACCTCCACGTCCCCATTGATATCGAGCACGTCAACATCGGTCGACGCGCCGCGCACGATCACCTTCATGGTGCGCGGGACGAGGAGCTCGACCCCCTCGCTGTCGTTCTTCGAGCGGCGGCCCATGTTGCCGCGAAACTCGTTGCCGACGTTGATAGTCATCCCGGCTTCACTCCGACGCAGCAGAAACCCGGTGCCGCCTGCTCGCAACTCTGCTTCACGCCTGTCGGTGCCACGCACCACCACGTGCCCGGTGCGCAAAGTGATGTCGACCACGCTGCCGCGCTCAACGGCAAAGACGGTATCCGCAGCGCCGCCCACGAACGACTGGGCGGCCGCCACGTGCGGGCCGATCGCCGCGATGAGCAACACGGCCGTACTTACCACACCGCGCGCAGCGCGCAGGTACGGCATGGCGACGCATGTCATAACAAGGCCACTCGGCGCATCAGCGCCAGTTTGCTCTCAACGGCACGCTCCAGCGAAATCGAGAGCGCGCGACTGCTGGGGTCGAGCGCCAGAGCTTGGCGACTTTCGTTGATGGCCTTATCGATGATGTCGAGATTGCGCTTGAGAACGGCCACCGTGTTGGAGTCCAGTTCGGTGAAGCGCTCGTTGACGATGGTGCGCAAGGCCGCAATCTCCCGCTCGTACACAACGTCGGGGTTGGTGACCAAGATGATGTTGCCGTCGGTTTCGGCTCCGGAGTCCGTGCGGACGTGTTGTGCGTCGCTGCGCGCCGCGATGGACTGCGTGCTGGACGGGGTGCGAGCAATGCGCCAAGTGACCGCAGATGAAACGGCGATGAGCATAGTGGCGGCGATCGCGAACAAACGGACGCTGACGGCCCGTCGCACAGGAGCCGCGTTGGCAGAACTGGCCGCAACGCTGCGGCGCACGCCGGCGGGGGATCCCTGGTGAGGAACACGGTCCGCGGGAAGGAGCGACACCGTTGGTGCAACAATCCGATCACTGATGCCGGCCCAGAGGTCTCGCGAGGGAGTCAGTACCGGCAACCGCGCAGCGGCCGAGACAATAGCCTCCAGATCACGCACCACCCGCGCACACTCTGCGCACGCTCTCCGATGCTGCTCCATCTCGTCACGCGCGGCCGCGTCAAGCTCGCCTTCGAGATGGGCGGCGAGCCGCTCCTCGAACCGTGCACACGCTGGCTGGGTTGGCGAAGGATGTTGCCTGTTGGTCATCGGCGTGTAGAGAACGGAAAAGTGTGGGACATCGGAGTATACCTCATCGTGACAGCGCCACCCGGAGCAGCGATCGCGCGCGGTGGAGCTGCGCCTTGCTCCCGCCTGCGGTGATGCCGAGTTGCTCGCCAATCTCTTCGTGGGTAAACCCTTCAACATCGTGCAGGACAAAAATGCGTCGGGCACCCGCCGGAAGCCCGGCGATGGCGGCTTCCAGATCCAGTTGATCGCCGACCGACACCGATCGGGTGGCCACGAACGCGTCGGCGTCCTCGTCGTTTGACACCCGCGCCTCGTGGATGCCAACAGTCTTTCGACGCGTCAGGATCACGTTCACGGCGACGCGGTGCAGCCACGTCGTAAACGCCGAGTCGCCGCGAAACAACGGCAGCTTTTCCCAGACGCGAACGAAAACATCTTGGGTGAGCTCCTCCGCGAGACCACGGTCGCCCATCATCCGCGCGCACAGCGAATACACGCGGCCGACATGCGTCCGGTACACCCGCTCAAACGCCGCTCGATCACCGGCCGCTGCCAACGTCACATCGACCGGCACCGGTGCGGGCATCGGTACGGCAAACGAGGAGGCCAACGACGACGTTGAGTCCTGCGGGAGTTCTCTCACAAGCTGCGCGGGCATGGGCCTCGTACCAGAGTCACCCGATTGGATGTCGGCCAAGGCCAAAGGGTTTGAATGTCCGCTGCGCTAGTCGGTGTGGTCAAAGCCCGAGAGTACAGCGGGGAGCTCCCCCATACGCTCCAACCAGTACGTAGGGTTCGAATCGGCTAACTCGTCGCGGGAAAAAGGCCCCCACAGCGCTGCCGCGGTACGCACGTGCGCCGCGCGACCTGCCCCCATGTCGTGCGGGGAATCGCCGACAAAGAGCGCCCGGTCGGTGGGCAGGCCCAGCCGCTCAAGCGCCAGCCAGACGGGGTCCGGCATGGGCTTATGCCGGGCGGTTTCCTCATAGGTCACGATGGCATCGAAGGCGTCGTGCAACCCCACATGGCGGAGAGAGCGACCCGTCATCACGCGCCCTTTGCTGGTCACGATCGCGCTGGCGTGCCCTTGCGCCTTGGCCCAGGCAAGCGTCTCCGCGACGTCCGGGAACAGCGAGGTCAGGCGCTCCAAATGGGCGTCCTGATACGTGCGGTAGCCCTCCACGAGGCTGTTGATGTCCTCTGGAGAATCGGCCCATTCGGCCAACTGGGTCCGGAGCGGGGTACCAATCCCCGCCGTCCACTCGGCTCTCGTCGGGCGTCGCGAACGTCCGGCAAAGGCCGAATCCATGCAGTCGAGCAGCAGTCCGATCGAGTCGATGAGGGTGCCGTCGAGGTCGAACAGCAGGGCGAGTTTCGTCATGCGCGCAAGGTAGCGCACGCGAGCGCACGACACGATCAGGCCATGGGCAGAAGCATCACGACCGCGGCAATCTGCCAGTCTTCAGTCGTGTCGAAGGCGTGCTCGGCCGCCTCTGGACTGGTGCGCAACAGCGCCGAATGCCGCCAGGCGTCCAGCCATTCCACTGCCTCCTGCTGAGGTCTGGTGCTGAGCCATTCCAGCAGCGCGTGCTCCGCGCCAACCCCTCGCACTCCCTCAATCATGCGATAGGCCGCCTGCACGCGCTCCCGCACGGTGATCCGTTGGGTGGTGGTGAGTTGCGCGAGCGTGTGGCCAAGCGCGGCTCGCGCGCGTGCATGCACAGTCGAGGCACCGGCCAGCGGGCCGTGCACGTCTTCGGCGAACGCGCGGCGCGCGAGCCACCGCCTGACACCGCGCCGCACGAGTGGCCACAGCGATCGCGCATGCGTCGTGATCGCGCGTTCTTGCATCGGATGGGGGATCGCCGCGCTGCCGCTTTCGTCGCCCCAATTGCGTACGAGCCGCAGTGCCGCGTGTGCGCGCGCCGGTGAATCGGTGAGGCGTCTGCACACGCGTGTATGGGTGGGTGTGTGCGCTTCCAACGATCCCGTCAGGAGGATCGTGGCGTCGTTGCCTGCGCCTCGCGCAACCGAGACGGGGTTGTGTGTTATGGTTCGCGAGTGGAGCAGCACAATGCATCCCGACCGCTTCGCGTGGACCCACGACAGCTGGACACCCGGCGCAGATGATGTCGGGACCGTCGGCGGGCCGTCGGCCGCCCATGCGAGTAGCAGCGCTCGAAGACGGCTCGTGGCGTCGGCGGGACTTGGTCTGGCCCGACGCCCATCCGTAGTACGACTCTGGCTTGGCGCACCTATGAAACGCATGGCGATTCGCGCCTTCCGTCGCAAACGCCGAGCCAGTTGGAGGACATGTGCAGCGCCGCTGTGTGGCTCACACTGGTAGACGATGACGTGTGTGTGGGGTGATCCGACACGCACGCAACGACCGACACGCTGTTGTCTGGCCGTATCGGTCCATGGGAGGTCGAGATGCACCACGACGCCGGCGTCTTGCAGATTGACCCCTTCGGCGAGCAGGTCGGTGGTGAGTAGGAGGCGTATGCGTTGATGTGCCGGCGGTGGCGGTTTACCCTGCGCCGCCGGCGCAAATTGCGCGAGCGCTTCGTCGCGCGTGATCGGCCCGCTGGCGATCCACGCCCGACGGCCGGTCAGCGTGCCCACGCCAGCGATATCGCCAAGGGCCCGAGAAACGGCTCGCACCGTCTCGGCGAACTGTGAGAAGGCGACAACGGGTGTGTCTACGTGCCTGGCCAGAATGTCGCGGAGTGCGCGTGCCCGACAGGCATCGGCGGATGACGGCGTGTGCACATGTCCCAAGAGCCTTCGCACGGCATCAAGGTGCGTGTCGAGGATATCAATCAGCGGTTCCGTGTCCGTTGTGTGGGTGGCGAGCAACTCAGGAAACGCCAACTGCACTTCGTGTTCGCCAACCAGCCACGCGCGGAGTTCCGCATTTGTGGGGTGTCGACCCGCAGCGAGTGCGTGTCGGAGCGCCTCTCCACGCAACACCCGACGACGCAGCGCGTGATGAAACGCCGCGTCGCTGGAGCACCACGCGCGCAAGAGTCCGAGGCGGATGAGCGCACCCGCCACAGCGCCGTCGTGCGCCGGGAGCGGTGCGGGGAGAGCAAGAATGGCATTCAAGACCTCGGGCTGTTCAGGGATGACGATTGGCGGTTGTTCGGTGATGCGCGGCCTGGTGGCGCCATCGGTGCGTCGCACAATCACGCTCGCGAGCAGTGCTCGCGAGAGCCTGGCCGCACCACCGCCAAGACCAAGGGCGAGCAACGCACGCAGGTCACGAGCCGAATTGTGGACCGGCGTTGCGGACATCAACAAGACATCGCAACCCGCCACGCACCGCGATACCGACGCGTACCGTTTGGTGGCCGGTGTGCGGAGATGGTGCGCTTCATCGATGATCACGAGCGTACCCGGCGTAAACGGCGCGCTGACACTCATGCGGGAAAAGCGCTGCAGGGACTCGGGACGAACATGATGACACGTGGTACGCGCGATGGCGTTGCGCCACATCGGGAGCAGGGCGGCGGGCGCGATCACGCGCACGTGGTGGTAGTCGCGAGCGATGGCCAGCGCCGCAAAGGTCTTCCCAAGGCCGACGTCATCGGCCAGCAGCGCGATGTGCATGCTGCGCAGGATGGCCCGGAGTCGGACGACGGCATCCAGCTGATGTGGCAGGAGGGTGATGGCTCCGAGCGGCACGGCTGCACCGCGGTCGCGATCGCTGAGTGCCTCTCGACCGAGCACCGCGTGGGCGATCGTGGAACGAACGACGGAAGGAGGCACAACTCGGAAGCGGGTGGTGTGGTTCATCGCGCAAACCATGTGAGCAGGGGCTGCGTGGCGGCGACAGCAAGTCCGTACGCGGTGGCGACGACGTCGAGGTGCTCCTGCTCGCTGACCGGTTCACCGCCGATACGCCGCCGACCCAGCGCCGCGAGTGGGACGCGCGCCGCAGCCCAGTCGACGGGAACAGGGAGTGTGGCGACCGTCCAACCCATATACCGTCGAAAGCCTCCTCTGGCGGGTTCGGCCAGTGCCTCAAACCATGCGGCGGCGAGCGGTGACGACAACAATGTGTGCAGGGCATACGCATCGTCGAGTGACGCGGTGCGCATCACGTAGCAGCTGTTGAGTGGTACGGTTGGATCTCCAGCGGGGAATACCCGCGGACGCAATCGCTTGGCGATGTCGGCCCAGACCACCCGTGGTGCTTCGTGGCGCGCGGCGTCTGTGCGAAAGAGCGTCCACCAGGGTTGCCGCGCTCTGCTGTCTTTGCGCTGCTCCAGTTGTGGTCGAAAGTGGGCGAGCCAGCGCGAGACGCCGGGGGGCAGCGTTCGCAGTGGGGCACCATCGACACCGTGGGTCCAGAGAATGCGCAGGGAGCCGTCGTGTGGCTGCGGGGCGCCGTCTCGTGGAAAGAC
Organism: Gemmatimonadaceae bacterium; assembly: GCA_031421995.1. Classification (GTDB taxonomy): domain Bacteria; phylum Gemmatimonadota; class Gemmatimonadetes; order Gemmatimonadales; family Gemmatimonadaceae; genus Gemmatimonas. The sequence goes on along the minus strand of JANOPS010000661.1, from coordinate 4,231 downwards.
GGCATCTCCGCGCAGTGCGGGTCGCAGCACTTGTCGCTCAATGACGGCCTGACGGCCATTGGCGACGACGGTCGCCGTGCCGTCGTCGTGCTCCGTGGCGTGCACAAGGAACGCCGCATTCAACCCACACTTGACGCCCAGCATGGGTCGGCCGAGCGGGGAATCACCGAGTGCGGGGCCGGCGTTGCGGAGTTGCTCGAAGGCGTGGAGCACGCGCGGCGGGAACAGGAGCCACGGCGCCGCGGCATCGCCGGCGAAGGCAAGCGATGATAACGGGATCGAAAAACGCGTGGGCACGTGGTGGCGCGTGACGGAGACCTGCACGGGAGTACCGGCTGAATAGGGTTGTGCGCAGCGTTCGGCTACCAAGAGCGAGGGATAGACAGCGGCGTCGAAGAGCGCCGGTGCGTCACTCCAATCGTGCACCGCTCGAACGCGCGTGTGTGCGGCGAGCCACTGCCGGATCCCTCCGCCGGCGAGGGCGCGCCACAGTTTCGCGGGCACCAGCAGCGCGATCACGCCATTTGGCGCGAGCAGTTGCACACTGCGTTCGATGAACGCGGTGGAGAGATCGGCTTGTGCGGCGAACCCAGCGCCGGCGCCGGCGCGGGCGGCGCCCGCGCGCCACGATGCGTGGCGCATGGAGTGATACTCCGCTCGGAGTCGTGTGCGTTCAGCGATCGGGAGCCCGTGCGGTCGTACCCACGGTGGGTTGCCAATGATGATCGGGAATCCGCCGCCGGCGGCGACGTCGGCGAACTGCGTGGCGAAACGGAAGGGCAGCGCGCCGCCAAGCTCGAGCCGCCGCTGATGGTCCGCGAGCTCTTTTGCGTGCCTGCGCAGCGTGCGAAGCCGCTCTGCGTCTTGGCGCGTGGGTCGTCGTCGTTCTCCGAAGAGATCGTGTGCACGGAGCTGCTGCACCGCGACGCTGCGCTCGTGGCGCAGGTGAGCGGATCGGCGCTGACAGTGCATGATGGCGCGTTGGCGTTCTTCGCGGTCGAGCGCATCGGCCAGCGCCCGTTTGCGTGATCCGGAGGCGCGCGTGTAGCGATCACGGAGAGCGGTGAGACGTCGTGCTGACGGCGGCGCATGTGCAAAATCTCCGCCGGCCAAGGAATCCCCGAGCCGAATGTGGTGATCCAGATTCGGCAGCGGCGGAATCGCGGTGATGTTGGTCTCCGGCGACTCGATGACGATCGAGAGCCACAGGCGGAGTTCGCAGAGCCAGACAGCCATCGGGTTCCGATCGACGCCGAAGATACTCTGCACCAGCACGTCGCGTCGCAACGTATGCATGGGGCGTGTGTCGCCGGCGCGGGCGCGGATGTTGGCGAGTCGCTCGAGCGCGTGGACGAGAAACGCGCCCGATCCGCAGGCTGGGTCGAGCAAGCGCATGGTGTTCAGCGCGGCGTGTGTCTGATCGTCGAGGGTCAACGGCTCCATCGTGTGATCGAGCGCGTGCGCGGGGAGCAAGGGCAGTGCCGTGCGAAAGGCATCGCACACGACCGTTTCGACGAGTGCGGGGGGCGTGAAGTACGTACCGGAGCGATGACGCTCGTCGGCGGACATGAGCGATTCGAAGGCGCGTCCCAGCATTTCGGGATCGATGGCGGCCTCGGACCAGCTCGTTGAGTCTTCGTGCGCGGTAAACCGGTAGCGATCCAGCAGGTCGCCGATCAGCGCGACCAGTGCATCGTCGGTGAAGCGAAGCGTCCGGCGTTTGCGTTCCAGTGGTGTGGGCGCGAAGAGCCCTCCGTTCAGGAACGGGACCTCGCCGAGTGCGCGTGCGGCGCGCGCGCGTTTTGAGACGGGCGTGTTGAGGGTTCCGAAGAAGAGCGGGCGGAGCAGGCGTTCGTGGAGCGCACCACCACGCTCCAGTTGGCGAGTGGCATGATGGAGCAGAAACTGACGATCGCGGTTCAGCCAGCCTTTGGCTTCGAGGAAGGCGAGGAACAGGCAGCGCGACGTGCAGAGCAGGGCGAGTTCGCGGCGTTCTGCGGGTGTCGCCGATCCCGTGGCGGAAACGGCCAGTTGTTGGACCGTGTTGTCGAGGGCGCGATAGAAACGCGTGGACAGTGCGTGCCGTCCCAGGATGTCCGCGAAGCGGGCGTGCCGGAGCGGTGGGTCTGTTTCGGTGACGTCGGCGAGCGCGCGCAAGGTGTCGGCATCGGAGTCGACGATGCGTCGGCGGTCGACGCGCAGGGCCGCCACGCGCGGACCGGTCGGGAAGCGCGTGACGACGGCAACGGTCACGAAGGTTGCGGTGCTATCGAGGGTCACGATGCACCATTCGCGCGCCGGAGCGTGCTGGGCCACGGTGTGACACAATTGACGTGTCTGTTCTCGCGTATCCTCGACGGCGCTCAGGCTTTCGGGTGCCACGAGCACGGCACTCAGACACCGGAGGCGTCCGGGGCCTCGCGCGATGGTGGCCTGGTCGACCAGGTGGTTGATGGAGAGCGTGCGCTGTGCGTCTCGTGAGACCGGCTCTGCTGGAGCGAAGCCAAGCAGGTGCGTGAGCGGGTGAAGCGTGTGGAGCGAATTGGCCTGTGCAAGCAGGCCTGCGGTGGCGCGAAGTGTGGGCACGCGGGCAGTATGCAATGGTTGGGTGGCCGCACCATCACCGTTCCATTGTGTGGCGGGCGAATTCATTGCCGACGCGCGATGCAGCGACTACTTACCTCGTATGGAACGCAGCCCCGGCCAACCGGCGACGACATCGTCCAACGATCGGCACCACGGGCATCCGCCTGACTTCACACCAGACCGCACCGTCGGTGCTCGGCGTGCCGAGGTGGCGCGGGTGTTTCTGCGACTTGGCGTGACCGCGTTCGGCGGGCCAGCGGCGCATATCGCAGCCATGGAAGAGGAACTGGTGCGACGTCGGCAGTGGGTGACGTCTGGCGAGTTTCTGGATTTGCTGAGCGCGGTGAATCTTGTTCCTGGTCCGAACTCTACCGAGTTGGCCATGCATCTCGGGTGGCGTCGCGCAGGGTGGTGGGGGCTGCTCGTAGCGGGGTGCGCATTTATTGTGCCGGCCTCGTTGCTCGTGTGGGTCATGGCGATGGCGTATATGCACTACGGTGCCCGTCCAGACGTCGTGGCGTTCATGCGTGGGATGCAGCCCGCGGTGCTGGCTGTGGTGGTGCACGCGGTGTGGCGCCTCTCTCGAGCGCTGTTGCGCAGTCCGGCGCCGATCCTCATCGCGGGACTCTCCGTCGCTGCGCTACTCGTGGGCGTTCACGAGTTGTTGGTGCTTGCTGGCGCGGCCATGGCAGGGTTGGTGCAACGGGCGTGGTTTTCGCGTCCGGGTGTAGCGGGCGCCATGGCGTGGGCGCCCGTTGTACGGCCGACCACGTCCCCGCGCACTCTCGCGGCTTTCGTATTCGCCGCAGCGCCTGCTGCTCTGGCGACGACGCCGACGCTGATGGGCGTGTTCGGTGCCTTCCTGAAGATCGGGAGCGTGTTGTTTGGCAGCGGATACGTGTTGTTGGCCTTCATGCGTGCCGAGTTTGTCGTGCGTTTCGGCTGGCTTTCCGAGGCGCAGCTGCTCGATGCGATTGCCGTGGGGCAGCTCACTCCGGGCCCGGTGTTCAGTGCCGCCACGTTTGCCGGGTATGTGATGGCTGGTCACGGCGGAGCGATGGCTGCGACGGCCGGCATCTTTCTGCCCGCGTTTGTATTCGTGGCGGTGAGCGGACCGCTGGTGCGGGCGATTCGCCGGTCGCCCACGCTGGGGGCCATGTTGGACGGCGTCAATGCCGCGTCCCTCGCCCTGATGATCGGCGTGGCGTTGGTGATGCTGCAGACAGTGGCGACATCCAGCGTCAGTCTTGGTATCTTTGCCGTGGCGACTGGCCTGCTCGTTGGTACGCCGATTGGTGCGGGAACCGTGCTGCTGGGAGGCGCCGCGGTTGGCGTCCTTCGATGGGCGCTCCCCGCTTCGCTCTGACGCTCGCTGTCGTGACCATCCCGCATCATTCTCGAACCGATATAAACTCGCTGTGAATCCTGCCGCGAATCCTGCCGCGAATCCTGCTGCGAATACCGCTGCGAATACCGCTGCGAAGCACCTTCGGCCTGCGCCGCTCATCCCCGGGTTCCGCCCGGTGCCGTTTACCGGTGTGATTTACGTGATGTCGGAGGCCGCCGCGCGCGGGTACAAGCCGCACCACCCTGGCTGGGCGAATCTCGGACAGGGACAGCCGGAGACGGGACCGCTTCCCGGTGC
>JANOPS010000660.1:0-11191 GCA_031421995.1 Gemmatimonadaceae bacterium | reverse complement strand
ATGGCGGATCTCCAACCGTGGGATGTATCCCAATTGGATGCCTTGGCGCGTCACGGAGAACGCTCCGGAGATCATGGCTTGCGACGCCACCACGGCGGCGCAGGTCGCCAGGATCAACAGCGGGATCAGCGCCGCCTTCGGCGCTAGCAGGAAGAACGGATTCTCCGCCGCCGACGGATCTCGAACCAGCAGCGCACCCTGACCGAAGTAGTTGAGCAGGAGGGCCGGGAACACCATCACCAACCAGGCCAACCGGATCGGTTTCCGCCCAAAGTGCCCCATATCGGCATAGAGCGCCTCGCCTCCCGTGATCACCAGCACGACGGAACCCAGCACAAAAAACGAAAGCGAACCGTTGGCCTGTACGAAATGCACCGCGTACATGGGATTGACGGCCGCCAGAATCCAGGGAGACCGCACAATCTCCGCCACGCCCATGGTCGCGATGGCTACGAACCACAGCAGCATCACCGGCCCGAAGGCCTTCCCCACCAGATCAGTGCCGAGTCGTTGCGCCATAAAGACCGTGGCAAGGATGACAACGGTGATCGGCACGATATACTGCGCAACCGACGGCGAAATGATCGTCAATCCTTCCATCGCTCCCAGCACGGACATGGCAGGGGTAATAATGCCGTCGCCGTACAGCAGCGCCGTGCCAAATAGCGCGAGGCCGACCAGCAGCTTGCCTTTCGACATGTCGCTTTCGGTTTTGCGATTCGGGAAGATCAGGGCAAGCAGCGCGAACTGTCCACCTTCGCCGCGGTTGTCGGCGCGGAGCACAAAGCTGATGTACTTGACGCTGATCACCAGCGTTAAGGCCCACACGATCAGTGAGAGCACGCCGAACACGTTGTCGCGGGTTGGAGGTAACCCATACAAATGTCCAAAGCATTCCTTGATGGCGTACAGCGGACTCGTACCAATGTCGCCGTATACGACACCAAGCGCCGTCAGAGTAAGAATCGCGAGCCGTTTGCCGCTCGGGCTCTCCTCATGGTGATGGCCTTTTGGCTGCCGGTCGACGGGAAACATGCCGGTCGTTGCGTGCAGCTCGGTACCAGGGGATGCCGAGGAGGCGTCAACGCTGCTGTGCGGCGTCGCTTGGCCGGTAGGATGGCGCAGCGGCTCAGGAGACGGAGGTCGAACGTCGCTGCCGGATTCGCTCGTCGCGGCGTCGCCCACCGAACTGCTATCGGATCCCTCGCCCTGGTGATGCTCTGGCGAGGGAGGAGAAGGTTCGTGTGTCATAGACGACGAGAAACATAGCTGCGGGTTGGAACTGAAGTACCGCGGGTGGGGGAACTGCCACCGCGGGTGGGGGAACTGCCACTGCAGGGTGGGGGAACGGCCTACTTTCTACTCCCGACTGAACTTCCATTGCCCGCTCAGCCGCAGGGTCAGCGGTTGCTGTCGCAGACGTACCGCACCCACGGTCGAGGTCACGTCGTTCGTCACTTGATTATTCAGCGACGTCTTCACATCCGCCGCAGCCTGTCCGTTGAACACGTTGAACACCTCGGCGCCGACGAGGAGTGCGTGTCCGCCAAGGCGAACCACTCGCTGCAGCCGCAGGTCGAGCGATGCTTGTGCGGGCAGTTGCCGAGAGCCGCGTGGTTCCACAAACACCTGTTGTCCGCCGGTTCCCACGAACAGGTCCCGATTCAACGTGAGCTCCTCTCCCTGTGTCGAGGTCATTCGATAGTTGGGCGAGCGGGCGAGGGTGTAGGTCGGAGTCCAGCGATCGCCCGTGCGCGCGGTGAAAAAAGCGCCTCCCTGAAACTGCCACGGCAACTGCGCCGTGGCGCGCGCCTTGAGGTCCCATGGCGAGTAATTGTCGAGCGCACCATCAAAGTTGATCGCGCGATTCGGCTCAACGAACGGTCCGCTGTCCTGCCCGTCTGGATCGAAGTATCCGTTCACGCTGAAGACGTTCCCGGTCAGGCGCGTCTTGGCGACGTTCGCCGTAAACGACCACGTCGAGAACTCGCCAGACAGTCCAAGCTGCACTTGCTGAAACTGCCGTCCCGCCTCGCTCACCGGAGCAATCACCAAGTCCTGCACGTACGTGGTCGGCATTCCTGCCGTGTCGGCTTGGCTGTACCCCGGGATCTGATTGCTGAACTGAGTTCCGAAGACGAGTCGTTTTCGCAAGTCATCGGCCCGCACGTACACAACCGGTAAGGTGAGCGGCTTTCCGTTGGCGTCGAGCACTTTGCCGAAGCCATCGTAGACCGCGACATCACGCAATGGTCGCCAGTTCTTCTCCAAATTGCGATCGACCAGCGCAAGTATCGACTTGTTCTCACGCGCGACAAACAGCACCTCGGCCTTCAGCCGAGAGGTGATCGACTTCTCGAGACCGATCGTCCATTGGTCCATATAGGGCTGACGATAGTTCTCGAAACCCTTGGCTTCCTGGAAGATGGATGCGCCGGGACGACAGGTCGTGAGCGCGGCAAGTTCGGCGGCACCGTAGGCGCGCTGCGCGTCGGGGCGCGCACTGTTGGTGACGTTCCAATCACAGAACCCGACGGGCGTAAACGCATTGGCACCGGGCGCGCGATCGAAGAAGAGAGCGAACAGATTCTGGCGGTACCGCCCCCAGTGCCCCTTCGCGACGAACGTACCGTGGCCGGTCAGGTCGATGGTGGCCCCGACACGCGGGTCAAGCGCCATCGCTTCCACGGCCGTGAACGATTGCGTCCCTCGTGAACCCCCACCGTGTCCCGGCGTGATGTCGCCGCGCCAGAAGCCAGCACGAATGCCGGCGTTCAGCGTGACGCGATCGGATACGCGGGCATAATCCTGAATGTACAGCGCAGCATTCGTGGAACGCGCCCGAAGATCGATACTGCCACCCGTATCTGCGGTCGCATAAATGCCGCCGCCAATACTGGGAATTGGCCCCCACGTTGCGGCGTTTCGCGGGTCGAAGGAGACACCCGCTCGGGGCTGTGTATACCACGACACGCCACCGTTGCGAGTACGCTCCTCGCGCCAGTCCCCCACGCCGACATCGCCGCCGATCCGCAACTGATGCTCCACCGACCCGGTGTTCACATACCGGTCGAGATTGATCGCCAGGCTCTTGGTATCAGGCGTGTTTTGTCGCGTGAACAGGCTGTTCACGTATTGCGGTGATCCGCTCACGTCGAGCAATCGCACGGACGGCTGTGATGCGCCCTGATACGACAATTGATCATCGGCGCCGCCGTATCCAGAGAACTTCACCTCAAGGAAGCTCTTTGCACCAAGGGTGCGCTGCCAGTTGGCCTGATAGAACACCGCCGGTGAACGGCCGCGAAGCGTTGCGTCGATGTCATCGTAGCCATTCAAGCCGACGCGCTCGCGCGACAGGTTATCGAGGCCGAGTGACGCGTTGACGATATCGCGAGGAGAGGCCTGCCACGTCAGCTTGGCGTAATACTTCTGCTCGTGCCGGTCGACCGTGGTGGGGAGCCACGCGATGCGTCTGCTGGTCGCATTGCGAAAGTCGACAAATCGTTGCGCCGCGAACGACTCCTGCCCGGAGACGAAGAAGTACAGACGGTCCCGAATGAGCGGGCCACGCACTTCACTGTTGAACTCCTGTCGGCTTGCTTGCTCCGACCCGTTCTCAAACGCGTTGACGTTACTCGCGTTGAAGACGCGCGATTCAGCGAACACGCGAAACGCGCCCTGCATCGTGTTGTTACCGCTCTTGGTCACCATGTTGACCAGGCCGCCCTGAAAATTTCCGTATTCGGCGCCCGCGCCGAGGGCGATGACCTTGAAGTCCTCAAGCCAGTCGACGTTGGGCAGCAGGAAGCTTCCCCCGGTGCCCGGTGCATTCACCGTCACGCCATCAAGCTGATACAGGTTCGCCTGGTTGGTCGAACCGCCAAATATTTGTCCCGGCCTTGATCCGGGGATGAACGCAATCAGATCGTTGGTGTTGCGCGCGGTGGGCAGCAGTTCGCGTTCTTTCGCGCCCAGCGACGACGTAAATTCGGTCGTCGTTCGATTGATGGTCACTTTCGAGGCGCTTACCGAGACCGGCGTCAGCTCGATCGCTGTGGTTTCGAGCACCAAGGCCAATCGCGCAGTCTCGGTCGCGCGAACCACCACGTTGCGCACCGTGAGCGCGCGATAGCCAATGAGCTTCGCCTCAAGTGCGTACACGCCCGGCTGAAGGAAGGGAAATCGCACGTCGCCACGCACATCACTCCGCGCCGGCCGCGGGTACGATCCGTCGGCCTGGGCGAGACGCAACGTGACATCGGCAAGGGCGCGTCCGTCCGAGCCCGTGACGCGCGCCTGTATCGATCCCGTTTGCGAGCTCTGCGCCCACGAGGGTAGCGACACCGCGACCAGAAGCAACCCGCCCGCGACGCCGTGACGGGCACTACAACGCAAATGGCGGATAAGATCTGGCATGCTTGAACATGCCGTCCTATCCGCCATTGCAGAACCCCACGTGACGACCTACGACGACCAGCGCGGGACTACTCGTAGCGCAAAGCCGTGATGGGGTCGAGGCTGGCCGCTCGTCGCGCCGGCCACACCCCGAACACGATTCCCACGATTGCCGAGAACACGAACGCCAGGACCACCGACTGCGACGATATCACGGTATTGAAATTCGCAATCTTGCTGAGCGCCAAGGCACCGCCAGCACCCAAAAGCACGCCGATGGCACCACCCAAGAGGCAGAGCACGATCGCCTCAATGAGGAACTGAAACAGGATGTTCTTGCTGGTGGCCCCGAGTGCCTTCCGCACGCCGATCTCACGCGTACGCTCGGTGACCGAGACCAGCATGATATTCATGATGCCAATGCCACCAACGATCAGCGATACTGAAGCGATGCCCGCCAAGAGCGACCCGAAAACCTTGCTGGTCTCGGCGAACGTGGTCAGGAAATCCGCCTGATTCCGAATGGAGAAATCGTCTTCCTTTTCGCGCTTCAGACGATGTTCGCGGCGCAGCACCTTCTGAATATCAGCCATCGCCTCCGGAATTTTTTCTTCCGATTGCGCCAAGACCGAAATGGAACGCACACGGTCCGTGCCGAGCACCCGAAAGCGCGCCGTGTTGAGCGGGATCAAAATCTGGTCGTCAGGATTCATGAAAGGCGAGGCCTGTCCTTTCGACTTGAGGACCCCGATGACGGTGAACTGAATGCCGCGGATACGCACGCTTTCACCGATGATCGCGTCGATGTTCTCGATCCCAAGATTGGTCAACACGGCTGGTCCGACGACGGCCAGCCGCTGCTTGCCAACATCTTCCTGAGAGGTGAACATGCGCCCGCCTTCCAATTCATACTTGCGTACGTCGAGGTAGTTGGCGGTCGTACCGACAATCTGCGTGTTGGCGTTCTTGGAGTTGAACTGTACCTGCAACCCGCGTGACATCTCGGGCTGCACCGCCGTGATCAACGTGGCCTGCTCCTCCAGAGCCGCGGCATCTGCCATCGTCAGCTTCGCACGATCGGCCTCAGACGCGATGCCGCCCATGCCGCGCTGTTGTCCGGGCGACACGGTCAGCAACGTCGTGCCAAGTGACGTGATGCGATCCTTGATGGAGTTCTGCGCACCGCGACCAATACCGTCCATCGCGATCACCGCACCCACACCGATGACGATACCGAGCATCGTGAGCAGCGAGCGCAATTTGTTGGCACGCAGTGCGCCCAGCGCCACGCGAAAGACTTCGGCGTACAGCATCAGCGGGGCCCGGGAGGACGACCACCACCACCACCGCCGCCGCCGCCGCCGGGTGCGCCGCCGCCGGGCGCTCCACCAGCGGCACCCGCTGCAGGGGCGCGTTGCATACCGGGCACGCCGCCGCCGGCCATGCCACGGAAACGATCGTTCGCCTGATCACGCTTGGCTTGGAGCGCTGCGACCGCCAGCGTCGCCACCTTATCGCCCTCACGCAGTCCCGAGAGTACCTCAGAATAGTCGTAGTTCGAGGCGCCGAGTTTGACCAAGCGTGGCTCGTACTTGCCCTCGCCAATCTGGACGAACACCAGCGCCGTGCGTGAGCGCGTCGCGCCGCCGGGTCGGCCGCCGGCCATCCCCGCACCGAGCGCCGTCGCCCCCGAAGCACCACTCTGGCGCCGCGGCTGGTCGGCACCAGCGCCACCCGGTGCGCCTGCGCCTGACGAAGCCACCACGCGCTGCGCGGCAGGCGTGTCTCCCATTGGTTGTCCAGCGCCTCCGCGTCCGTCATTACCGTTCCCCATCTTGGCCTGCATCTCGCGAACCTGCGCCGATACCGAGTCAGGATTCAGTCCGACAAAAACCGCCGCGGAGGCCGCTTCACGCACCGTGCGCACCGCGTCATTCGACACGGCGACCACGTTGTCCTTGCGGTTCACCACCATCGACACTTCCCCGTTCATACCGGGCTTCAAGAATCCCTCGCTGTTGTCGAGCGAGATAATGACGGGAAACATCGTGACGCTTTGCTGAATCACCGCTTGCGGTTCGATCTTCTCCACCGTGCCTTCGAACGGGCGCTCAGGGTAGGCATCGACAGTCACGCGGGCCACTTGTCCGGCGCGGACGTTGCCAATATCCGTCTCGTTGACCAACGCGCGCACGCGCACTTTGGTGAGGTCGGCCATCTTGAGCAGTGTGGTCCCACCACTCACCGATCCCGTGGCCGACGCGATCACCTGTCCCAACGAGACCGGCTTGTCGATAATCGTCCCACTCACCGGGGCGATCACCGTTGCGTCTTCCAGTCGCTGCTTTGCCAGGTCGAGGTTCGTCGTGGCGCGAACGATCTGTCCCTGCGCCTGCGTCAGCGTGAGCTGCGCGCTTTCGTACTCGGGGAGCGTAATGATGCGCTGTTTGTACAGGTCATCCGCGCGCTTCTTCGCCGCCTCGGCGATCGCAATGCTCGCCTGTGCGCTCTTGAGATCCGCCGACGACTGATCGTACTGGTTCTGCACATCGCGCGTGTCGACCTGGACCAGCAACTGACCCGCTCGAACCTGCGTACCGGTTTCGACGGGGATGCGGGTGATCTGTCCCGATGCCTTGGACTTCACTTCGATCACGTTGATCGGCTCGACGGTGCCGGTTGCCTGCGCATCGACCACGATGGTTCGGCGATCGACAGCCACCGTTCCGACCACCGGTGCAACTTCCTTCTTGGCCGCGCATGCAGCGAGCGCTGACGAGCCCAGCACCAGCGCAACGAGTGATATCGTACGGACAGGACGGGAAGACACAGCAACAGATCTCGGACAGAGAAGGGGAGTCGTGCCCGGCGTTCCGGGCACCGACAGGCTGAACCGGCGTGGCGCTACGCGCATCACAGTGGTCGGCCAATCAGGGAGGCCAACTGGGCGCGCGTCACGCGACCATCAAACCGTGCTTGAATAAGCGCCTGACGGGCCTGATTCAATTGTGTCTGCGACGTGAGCAGATCAAGCAGCGTGGACGCGCCAAGCGCGTAGCGCTGCTGTTGGACACGAAGGTCCTCTTCAGCCGCCGCGATCGCCGCCAACTGCACGTCCACGCGCGCTTGAGCATTCTGTGCCGAACGCAACAGCGTCGTCAAGTTGGATCGTGCCGCCAACCGCGTATCGCGGGCCTGTGCTTCCGCATTCCGAAGCGCCACGTCCTGCTGCACGGTCGCCGCTTCGCGCTGGAATCCGTTGAACAGCGGATACTGAAAATTGAAGTTGAGGTTCTGCCGGTTCGGATTGCCGCCACTGAACAACCAGATATCGCTGCTCGCAAACTTTCTGCTGCTCTGTGTGAACGAGTAGTTGTACGACATCGTCAGCGTCGGCAGGTAGGCGGAGCGCTGGGCTTTCTTGCTTGCCTGCGCCGCCGACACATTCGCATCGGCCACGCGCACCGATGGTCCGTCGAACACCAGCTTTTCCAATTCCGCTTCGGTTGGCAACTGCCCAACCGTTTCCAGCGTATCGTTGGCGTCGGCAGTCACGGTCGTTGTCGACCCCACGACGCGCGTGAGCGCGGCGTTCGCCACGCGCAAATCATTCTGCGCCGTCAGCACGGCCAACTGGGCGTTCCCCAACTGAATCGCCGAGCGCAGCGAATCCGATTTGGTTGCCACGCCGGCGGCCACGCGCGCCGATGACGCCTTGAGTTGTTGTTCGGCCTGCTCCAGCTGTGCCTTCGCTGCCGCTTCAGACTCGCGAGCGGCCAGCGCAGCGTAGTACTGCTGCTTGACCTGAAGCTCCGCGTCAAACTTGGCTTGCACAAAACTGACATCGGCCAGTCGCGCGGTCGCACCAACGCGTTGCAGCTCCGCGCGACGGGAATTGCCATCAAACAACTGCAGGTTGGCCGCGAGCCCGTTGTTGTAGTTCCACGGGTTGCCCGTGAGTGGGACCAGTTGCCCTTGAAAGAACTGCACTCCCTGCGTGCGGCTGCTGCCCGCCGTCAAGTTGAGCGTTGGCAAATACGCCGCCAGCGCACTTCGTCTCGCCGCGGCGGCGTTCCGCTCTTGCCCCCGCGCCTGCACGATGGCGGGTGCGTTGCGTTGCGCTTCCGTAATGGCATCACGCAGAGAAATGGCGCGCGCGTCATCGCTGCTTTGCGCATCGATAGTAAACGGGGCGGCCCACAGGACCGCCCCGGCAAGCCACGTGCACCGCGTCACATGGCGGCGTGGATTCATTGACGTTCTCCGCGTGCGCGCGTCATGCTGTCCGCGGCAAGTCGATTCCGTTCGATCATCGCCGCAAACGCGGCACGCTGCGTGGGCGTGAGCACGGCACGCATCAACACGCGCGCGCTGTCGCGCACCGAGTCGAGCGCCGGACGGTACTGCTTCATAAGCTCACGGGATCGGGCACGGCGCCAGTCAAACGCCGAATCGACAACTCGGCGCTGGTCAACGGTGAGGTTGAGTTCCTTGGCGAAGTGGTCGCGCATGGCGCGGTCGTCGTACTGGCTCTGCGGTCGGTTGCGCGTCACCGCACGGTCGGCCGCGAAGCCGACGGCACCTCCCGTGAGGAAGGCGCCGAGCAAAAACATCAGCGCGAGCGACTTAGGTTGCGGTGTGGTAGACATAAGAAGACGTGTCGAGCCTAGTAGTCAAACGGATCGAGATACCGTTCGGGTGCATCGGCCGGCAGACGCTTGCCGATGCGGAACGAGAACGTGGCGTCGTCAAGCGGGATGCCCGAATCGATCACCGTCTCCGCCACGACCTCACGGGTTTGTGCGCCAGTAAGGTCGCTGATGGTAGCACCCGCCAAGAGCAGGGCCAACGTCGCCGCGATCGCACCAGCGGTTTTCCACTCTGAGAGCACGGCCCACCACGTGACGGCGGGCGATTCGTGAATCGCCTGCATCACGCGCTGCTCAAGCGCATGCCAATAGCGCTCGTCCCGCGGTGGCGAATAGGCTGCGCGCAGGAGCGACGTCACCGCTGGATCAGCGCCTTCGCTCCGTTCGGTGGTGTGACGGTGAAAGTCCTTCATTCTGTACTCCGCAGGTTGCCCAGCAGGCGCCGTAAATGCGTGCGGGCGTGGTGCAGGTCTGATCGGGCGGTGCCTTCGGGAATTCCGAGGAGCGTTCCGATCTCCGCATGTTTATACCCCTCGACGTCGTGCAGTACGATCACTGCACGCTGTCGCTCTCCTAACGTGCTCAACGCGGCGCTCAAGCGCACACGTAATTCTTCATCTTCTGCCGGGTCGCGTTGAGGCGACGACAGTGTTTCCGGCAACTCATCCGCATCGCGAACCTTTTTGCGCCGCGCGATATCGAGCGCCGCGTTCGCCACGATCCGGTGTAACCACGCACCGAAGGCCTGTTCCGGTCGAAACCGCTCCATCGCCCTGAATGCGTGCAGAAACCCCTCTTGCACAGCGTCTTCGGCATCATCGTGCGACAGCACAATGGCTCGCGCCACTGCGTAGGCGCGCCGTTGATGACGATGGACAAGACCCGCAAAGGCCGTCCGGTCACCGCTCTGCGCCGCCACGACCAAGGCCCGCTCTGCCAACACATCGGCACTCGGCGGTGGCCTGTCTCCAAAAACCGATTCTATTGGCACCACGGTTTCATCCAGACGTCCTTCCTCAGTCGACGTCGACCGCTTCGCGGACCCCCACAGCGCACGCTCCGGTTCCAACAAAACCGGTGGTGCGTCGATTGGGAGGGCAAGAGAGGTCACGGGTCGTTGAGGTTTCATCAGGGTTACGCAACTCCGCCAGAAGGCGTTGAAGCTGCTGTCTCCGGTCGCGGGATACCGGCCAGGCCAAGGGACGTACTGGCGTCCTGCATCGCCGCCAACACCACCGCAATGTGCGCGTCAAGATCGACCCCAAGGGCCTGGGCACCCTGAATCACGTCATCGCGGTTCACGCCGCGGGCAAAGGCCTTGTCCTTCATCTTTTTGCGGACTCCCGGGACGTCAACATCGTGAACGGACTTGCTGGGCTTTACCAACGACGACGCGGTAATCAGCCCCGTCAACTCGTCGCACGCGAACAACGCTCTGGCCAGCAACGAGGTGCGCGCCACACCGGTATAGTGTGCATGGCCCAGCACCGCGTCGCAGATCAGCTCCGGCCACCCCAGGCTCCGAAGCAGGCGCACCCCCTCTGCCGGATGTTCGACGTCGGCGGACAAGGAATCGTTAGGGAAACGCTCGTAATCGAAGTCGTGAATCAGGCCTGTGACCCCCCAAAGGTCGACGTCCTCGCCGAAATGGACGGCGTAGGCGCGCATGGCGGCCTCAACCGACAGCATGTGTTTCCGGAGAGAGTCCGATTGGGTCCACGCGTGGACCAGGGCCAGCGCGTCAGCGCGAGAACTGCGGGCTGGACCGATTGACTGCGGGTGGGGGCTGGACGGATTCACTGCGGGCGGGGGCTGGACTGAGTAACTGCGGGCGGGGGCTGGACTGAGTAACTGCGAGAAGGGGCTGGACACACTTTAGATGCGGAGGAATGTACGAATGTACTGCGCACTCACCCCACCCGCAGTGAAGCAGTCCCACCCCTACCCGCAGTCAATCAGTCCAACCCTTACCCGCAGTTCATCGGTCCAACCCCTACCCGCAGTTCATCAGTCCAACCCGCAGTTCATCAGTCCAACCCCCACCCGCAGTCAATCGGTCCAGCCCCTACCCGCAGTTACTCAGTCCAACCCGCCGTTCGCCCGCCGTCCTCTCCAAAACAGCAGCAGGGGCAACGCCGAGAGCA
>JANOPS010000659.1:0-4015 GCA_031421995.1 Gemmatimonadaceae bacterium | reverse complement strand
TCCGTGGCTGGGTGCCACGTCGGATACTTCTTGCCGTCTGGCCCAAGCGTCGCGAACCGGTTGTGCACGGCGGGCGTGCAGGTATCACCGTTGCTGGGAGCCCAGATCCCAAACGCGCGGGCTGGAGCGGCTGCCGCGAGGTCTTGCTCCGACACGGCAACCGGCGATACCTGGTCGCTGCAGGCGGCAAGGACGAGCAGGGATGTGGCGCAGGCCACTCGAGTTTGGATCAACATTAGCGGTACCAGGAGAAGGCGAGGGCGCTGCGGAGGTAGCCCAAGCGCGCGTTGTCGGTAATGGCATTCCCCGTGCGGTCGCTGTTCAAGCGGCCGCCCGTCGAGCCAATCGCGGTCACGGACGGCGTCAGGCTGAGGCCGCCGAGTCGCCAGTCGTAGCCCAGACCCATGGAGAGCGAGGGCGACCGCGTCTTAAAGGCCACCTCGCCGTCATTCACTTCGAAACTCGCCACACCGAGTCCGCCATGCAGAAACAGTCGGGAGGTCCGAACCGGATACGATCGTGCGATGACGTAGTTCCCACGCGCAATGCGATCCACGCCCCCACCGATCACGTCAAGCCATGCAAACGTTTCCACGCCAATCAAAAAGCGGGGGGTTACGCGCATGCCAATCGTGCCTTGCAGGGAGTAGGCTTTGGTCTGCTTACTTGCGCACGTGGTGCAGTCGAGGCCAGCGCGACCCTGTCCGACGCCGACGGAACCCCACACCCCGTGCTTGTCGGCAGCGCGACGCAGCGCCGCGCCAACGGTCGGCTCGGCGGGCGGTGGTGCGGGCTCGCGACGTGTGACGTTCGTGGCCGCTGACGTCGCGGTGCCCGGGGGCGTGCCCGGGGGCGTGCCGGTGGCGGTACCTGTGGCGGAGCGGGTTGCGGCACTGGCCGTCGTCGTAGACTGTGCACGCACGATCGCGGGCGCGATCAAAAGCGTCGCGAGCATCGCGCCGTACCGCAACGCCGAGCGTGCGATGGCAGATCGTACAAACGCCGATGGGGACAGGAAGGACACAGTGACCTCACGAGAGGGTGAATGAGGGGGAAGGGTGCGCGGCCACGAGCCGACGTGCACACTCACGACGTGAACGCAGGCGCAGAGTGTGCAGCTTGACGCCCGCCGCGTAACGGTCGCAATGCGTGTCCAACGGCGCCCGGTGATGACGGTTTCGCGAATGTGCGACTTGCCTTTCCCGCCCATGCGGTGCAGATCACCAACTATGTGCGGACGCTATGGCTTGGGACACCCGGCGCGATTGGCAACGTTGCCGTTTGGTGCGGCGCTGCCGGACCTCGCGGCACGATTCAACATCGCGCCGTCGACTGACGTGTTGATGGTGCGCGAGACCGCCGGTGCGCGCGACGCGATGCTCGCGCGATGGGGCCTGGTGCCGTACTGGGCCAGCGATCCAGCTATCGGGCACCGCCTCGCCAACGCACGTGGCGAGACCGTCGCGACGAAGCCCGCCTTTCGCGACGCGTTTGCACAACGCCGCGCGCTCTTACCCGCGGATCTCTTCTACGAATGGCAGGTGGTCGCCGGTCAAAAAGCGAAGCAGCCATGGTGCATTCGGGCGCCACACGGCGAACCGTTTGCCTTCGGGGCGATCTGGGACCAGTGGACGCCGCGCAACCCGCTCGCACAGACATCACTGATCAGTTGCGCCATCATCACGACCGAGCCAAACGACATCATGCGGCCGATTCACGACCGCATGCCGGTGATTCTTGCGCCCGACAACTATGCGGCGTGGCTCAACCCGCGCACGTCAGCGGCGGTGGCGCAATCACTGCTGCGACCCTATGCCGGCGTGCTTGAGGCGCATCGCGTCAGCACACATGTCAACGCCCCACGGAACGACGACGCCGAGTGCTGCAGGCCGCTGCCCGAGTAACCACGGGCCGACCAGCGGCCAAGGGGTCAGAGTCGTTGAAATCGTTCGTTCAAAGGGTCAGAGTCGTTGAAATCCGGCTTAACCCCCTCGCGCGGTGACTTCCCGCCGCGCTGTGGCTACTTGCTATTGCCGCGCAGGTACAAGTTCAACGAGCCAATGCTCAGTTTCGATTTCATTTGCACCATCATGCGACGATCATCATCGGTGATCCACACTTCGGCTTTGCCGTTCTCGCTGAAGATGCCCTTGGTCTTGAACGTCGGCTGCAGCACCACAGTGTTGAACGTCCCTGCCGGCACCTTGATGGTTTCGCGACGCAGCACTTTGATGGTGACCGGGTTGGAGGCAGGATTGAAGTAGCGGGAAAACGCATACTCCTTGCCGACTTCCAGCGGGATGGTGCGCACGAAATACAAGAACGATCCGTCGTCCAATGGCGCCGCGACCGTCGGTTGTTCAGGCTTGTCGTTCTCCTGATACATGCCGCGCTCCGTGAAGAACTCATACCGCCGCTTGCGCTCGTAGCTGCCCTCATCGATGTCCTGATAAAAGCGACGCGACGTGAGTGTCACCACGTCAAACCACGATTCGTAGCTGTCGTTCACGCGGTACAACGGAATGCCGCCCTTAATCCGGAACACCGTATGCCACGTGATCGCACCGCGCACATCCACCAGATCGCGCACTTCCATACTGCCGTTGCCGACCTTGATCGATCCGAAACGCACTTCGTAGTCGAGCTTTTCGCCGACGGCAAACGGAACCACCGCGGCATTCGCCGGTAACCGCAGCGGGCCACTCTTCATCTGCGCCCCTGTTGCTGCGCTCACTTGGGTGTCTGCCGTCGTCTGGGCCGACAGGGATGTGGCCAAAAGGCTCGCGGCGAGCGCGGCAAGCGCGACGGGCGCGACAGGCAGCCAACACCGGGCGGGAGAGACGAAAGAAGGCCAAGACATGGCAGCTCCTACACCACCGGACACAAAAAGCTCATCCATACCAATCGGTCGTTACACGTTGAAGAGGAAGTGCAGGACATCGCCGTCCTTGACCACGTATTCCTTGCCTTCCGAGCGAAGTGCACCCTTCGTCCGCGCGTTCTTGGCGCCTTGATGCACGACGAAATCATCGAATGCGATCGTCTCGGCGCGAATGAAGCCCTTTTCGAAATCCGTGTGGATGACACCGGCAGCCATGGGTGCCGTATCGCCCTGGTGAATGGTCCACGCCCGTACTTCCTGCACACCCGCCGTGAAGTACGTCTGCAATCCAAGCAGGTGGTATCCAGCCTGAATCAACCGGTCCAATCCTGCGGACTCGATCCCCAACGACTCCAGAAACTCCACCCGTTCCTCCGGCGGCAGCTCCGCCAATTCGGCCTCAATCTTGGCCGATAACGGGACAATCTCCGCATGCTCGCCCGCAATCGCGACGCGAAGCGCCTTGAGGTACGGACCTTCCTCGCCCGACAATTCAGCATCCGTCACGTTGGCGGCGTACAGCACAGGCTTGGCCGTCAACAGCTGGAGCCCCGCGAGACTCGCTACCGCGCTCGGCTCGAGACCCGCACGCCAGAGTGGCTTGCCATCGGACAGCGCGGCGAAGGCCGCCTCCAGACCGGGCAGCTCGGCGAGCGCCTCTTTGTCATTGGACTTGGCGGCGCGCTTGACTTTGTCCAAACGCTTTTCGACGGTGGCCAGATCGCTGAGGGCCAATTCGAGCTCAATGATTTCCTTGTCGCGCGCGGGATCCGGCGATCCCATCACGTGGGTCACGTCAGGATCGTCGAAGCAGCGAATCACGTGCACGATCGCATCCGTCTCGCGGATATTCTGCAGGAACTTGTTCCCGAGTCCCTCACCCTGCGAGGCACCCTTGACCAATCCCGCGATGTCCACAAACTCCACCACCGCCGGCACCACCTTTTTCGGCTGCACGATGTCCGACAACGCTTTCAACCGCGAGTCCGGTACTTCGACCATGCCCACGTTGGGGTCTACCGTGCAAAACGGATAATTCGCCGCCTCGGCCTTTGCCGAGGTGAGCGCGTTGAACAACGTCGACTTGCCGACGTTGGGAAGACCGACGATACCGAGACGGAGCAAGAGAGTAGG
>JANOPS010000658.1:0-7658 GCA_031421995.1 Gemmatimonadaceae bacterium | reverse complement strand
TACAGACGTGCATGTCCAAGGATTTGCATCAGGGCCTGACGTCGACAACAATGCGCGATTCAACGGCGTCGGTGCTGGATACATGACCACGCTTGGCATGAAGCTGATTGCCGGCCGCGAGTTCACCGACGCCGACAGATTAGGAAGCACGAAGGTGGCGATGGTCAACCAGACCTTCGCCAAGAAATTCAATCTGACCAAGGACCCGCTGGGCAAGTTCATGTCCACCAACGGCGCCGACTCGCTCACCATCCAGATTGTTGGCGTGGTGCAGGACGCCAAGTACAGTGACGTGAAAGACCCCATTCCACCGCTGTTCTTCCTCCCGTGGCGACAGGACCCGCGCATCGGCGGGCTCTACTTCTACGTCAAGACGTCACTCCCCCCGGTTCAGCTGTTGCGCACCATTCCCGCAACGCTCAAGCGCATTGATCCGTCACTGCCGGTGGAAGACTTGCGAACCATGCCGCAACAGATCAAGCAGAATATCTTTCTCGATCGCCTGATCAGCATTATGTCGGCTGCGTTTGCCGGACTCGCCACAGTACTCGCCAGCATAGGGCTCTATGGCGTCCTTGCGTACTCGGTCTCGCAGCGCACGCGCGAAATCGGTGTCCGCATGGCACTCGGTGCCGACGGGGCCCAGGTGCGAACGCTAGTCATGAAGCAGGTGGGCGTTATGTTGCTGGTTGGCGGCACGATTGGGGTCTTCGCCGCCGTGGGGATCGGTCGCGCGGCGCAGTCGCTGCTCTTTGGGCTGAAGGGGTACGATCCACTGGTGTTTGTGATGTCGACCACGTTGTTGGTGGCGATTGCCGCGGTAGCAGGGTTCTTGCCGGCGCGCCGGGCGGCGCAGGTCGATCCCATGCTGGCCCTCCGCCATGATTAGTCATCGTTGTTGTGTACGCACGCTGGCGACCGGAGCACGCGTCACCGCCCTCACCCTAGTAGATCGCTGATGGATATCGCCCGTCCTCCCAAGTCCAATCGCAACCGCAATGTGTTGATCGGGGTGGCCGTGGCGGCCGTCGCCGCCGCAACCTACGGGCTCAGTCAGCTCGATCCTGCGTCGCAGGAGATTGATCGCGTGGCGGTGCTGATCGACACCGTCAAGCAGGGCGACGTGGTGCGCGAAGTACGCGGCAACGGGACGCTTGCGCCCGAGCGCATTCGGTGGATCACCGCGCAAGCGTCCGCCCGCGTTGAACGTCTGGCCTCGGAGTCGGGACGCAATGTGGCGGCTAACGATCTCCTGCTCGAGCTCTCCAACCCTGACTTGCAGATCCAAACCATGCAAGCGGAGCAGCAGGTCCGACAGGCGCAGATCGATCTGCTCAATCTGCGCACGACGTTGCGCGGTGGATTGCTCTCGCAAGAGGGGCTAGTCGCCACGATGAAGACGTCGTGGATCAGCGCGATGCAAGAAGCACGCGCCGCCGACTCATTAGTACGCTTGGGTCTCGTGCCGCCGTTCGAGGCGGCAAACAGAAAGGCATCGGCTGAAGAGTTTACCACCCGCTATCGCATCGAACGTGATCGCCTTGAGCTCATGGCGTCGTCAATCGATTCGCAGATTTCCGTGCAAGGTTCTCGCGTTGTGCAATTGAAGGCGATCGCCGAGAGTCAGACCGCGCGCTTGCAATCGTTGCATGTGCGTGCCCCGGAAGCCGGAGTACTGCAGGATCTCACGCTGCAGCTTGGGCAATGGGTCCCCGAAGGCACCGCGCTCGCGAAGGTCGTGCAGCCCGGCAAGCTCAAAGCGGTGCTTCGCATTCCCGAGTCGCAGGCGAAAGACATTCAGTTGGGACAAATTGCGTCGATCGACACGCACAACGGACTCGTGAAGGGACACGTCTCGCGCAAGGATCCGGGTTCGACCGGCGGCAGCGTGATGATCGACGTCACGCTCGACGGCCCGCTCCCCGCAGGCGCCGTGCCCGATATCAACGTGGACGGCACGATCCAGATCGAACGCCTGCCGAACATCGTCTACACGGGTCGCCCCGCACTCAGTGTCGGCACCGGCCCCGTTACGCTGTTCAAGCTCGTTGACGGTGGCGACGCGGCGATTCGCGTATCAGTCGAACTCGGTCGCAGTTCTGTGAACACGATCGAAATCCTCCGCGGACTGGCCGTCGGCGATCAGATCATTCTGTCGGACATGACCGCGTATGCCAACGTGGAGCGCGTCCGTATCAAGTAAGGTTGCAGTCTTTGGGTTCCTACACTCTTCACCAACTCCGGAGCGCACGATGGCCAGCACCGACGACGCACTGATCCGCATGACCGGCATCAAGAAAGTGTTCTACACCGATGAAGTCGAAACACATGCGTTGGCCGATGTGCACTTCCACATCAACAAGGGTGAGTATGTGGCGATTTCCGGGCCATCCGGATGTGGAAAGACCACGCTGCTCTCCATCCTCGGATTACTCGATTCGCCCACTGCGGGCGAGTACCTCATCAACGGCACATCGGTCGCGAAGCTGGCCCCGATTGATCGCGCGCGCGTTCGCAATCGCGAGATTGGCTTCATCTTTCAGGCCTTTAACCTGATTGGCGATCTCACCGTGTTTGAGAACGTCGAGCTCCCGCTCACCTATCGCGACATGGCCGCCAGCGAGCGTAAAGATCGTGTACAGGCGGCGCTGGAACGCGTGGGGATGACCCATCGGGGCAAGCACTACCCGCCGCAGCTGTCCGGTGGTCAACAGCAGCGCGTGGCGGTGGCACGCGCGGTCGCTGGCGATCCGGCAATTCTCCTGGCCGACGAGCCCACCGGAAATCTGGATTCCAAGAACGGCGAGGCGGTCATGGACCTGCTGCGCGAACTCAACGGCAACGGCTCCACGATCTGCATGGTCACGCACGATTCACGCTACGCACGACACGCGGATCGCGAGGTGAATCTCTTTGACGGCAAGGTGGTGGAAGCGGAGGCAGCAGGCGTGTAGTCCCTGCGCCGGAGCCGGCGCTATCCGATCGCCCGCGGAATCCCGCGCGTATCACTCACCGCCTCAGCCACACACACGCGAAAGCCGTCCGGGTCCTCGAGCTCGAACTCCACATCACCGTTGGGCATCAATTCGGGGCCACGCACCAGCGGCGTGCGGCGGCGCGCCTCATCCAGCAACGACACCAGCGCGTCGCCGCGCAATCGCAGCAGCACGTCCCAGTCGCCATGCGACGGGATTTTCGTCGCGGGCCCGGCGACCGCGCGGCGCAGCATCAGCTCAGCATCATCGCGCCGAAGACGACACGAATCGTGCGGAGCCTCGGTTGGCGATGGCTCGACGCTGAACCCCAGGATGGTGTGATACCACTGCATGCTGCGCCCGATATCGGCCACGCGCAGCACCGGAACGATGGAGGAAAAATGGAGCATGTATAGCAAACGCCCAACACGCCGCCTTAGTGCCCAGCAGCCAACGGCAGCTGCCGACGCAGCAGCGCCTGCGCGTTGCCACCCATTACGCGACGGACGTCGTCCGGGCTGAACCCGGCTGTGAGCAAGCCCTCGGTGAGCAATGCCAGCGCGCCAGTGTCCCACGGCTCCGTCGTTGCGCCATCAAAGTCCGAGCCGAGCGCCACATGCTCGACGCCCATGACCGTGACGGCATGCTTCATGGCTCGCACGATTGAGGCCACCGTCATCTCACACACGGCGCCGTCCCAGTACCCAATGCCCACAATGCCGCCGTTGGCAGCGATCGCGCGTAACTCTTCATCAGTCAGGTTCCGCGGACCGGGACAGGTGGCCGCAACCCCACCGTGAGAGACCACCACGGGTCGTGTGGCCATCGCGAGAACATCCCGTTTCATCTGCGGCGACGTGTGCGCCAAATCAACAACCACGCCCAGCTGCTCCATGCGTGTGACCACCGCTCGCCCGAAATCGGTGAGACCGGCGTGCGACACCCCGTGCGCGCTCCCGCCCAATTCGTTGTCGAAGAAGTGCGTCAGACCCATCATGCGAAAACCGGCGCCAAACAACGTGTCGACGTTCGCCAGGACACCATCGAGCGCGTGCAGACCTTCGATGGCCAGTATCGCACCTACGAGTTTGGGTTCGCGCGCACGGCGCTGAACCAATCCCTCGATGTCTTCGCGAGACCGCACCACAACCAGTGCCCCGCCAGATCGCGCCGCGGCGTCATTCAATCGCTCGGCCTGATACAGCGCGCGCGCTCGCAAGCTTCTCCACGTGGACGGCGGCCATCGCTGCGCGAGTGCCAACAACAGAATGTTGTCAGTCTCGCCCGTGTTTCTGTCGTAGTTGATACCACGCGGAGTCTTCGTGACTACCGAGAACACCTGCAACGCAACGTTGCCATCTTGCAATCGCGGGACATCCACGTGGCCACGCGATGCGCGCACCAGCGGATCACGAGCCCAAAGCAACTGATCGGCATGCAGGTCCACGACAAACAGCGTGCGATGCAGTGAGTCGGCCGCCGCGGAGGGCGATGGCGGCGACGAGGTGAGCACGCGGTTCATATCGCCGTCAACGTACTGTGGCACAACGGCAAAGAACCCGACTACTGCGACCACGATCAGCAACACCAGGGGTCGCAGAACGCGGCGCCGGGCCACTACCGCAGTCCCTTCGGCATGGGTTCGCCGCTCATCTCGCGCGCGTTGGGCATGCCCGCCCCGCTCCCTTTGTCGCGCAGATCGCCGCACTGCTGCAGCGCTTCGTCTGACCGCGGATCGATGGTATCCGCCAACGCGATCCTGTCCACCATCAGGGTTTCCGGCCGCGAGCGCGCGGCGCGCCACGAGACTTCGCACGTGCTACGCGAGCGATCAATGGCCGTCAACCGCGCGATCCCCCGGTCGGTTGCGCGCGTGAGACCGATCCAACCGGCAACGCCCAGCAGCAACGCGACGCCGAGTCCAATGAGCGCCTTGATCCGCGTCGCCGAGTCAGTGCCCTCTTCGATACGATCGACGGCACGGTCCTCGCCGCTGGTCCGTTCAGTGTCGGTCATCGTGTGTACGCCGCGGTGGCCAGGAAGCGCGGCGCACGACGCGCCTTCGTGGCCTGTTCGAAAGAATACGCCAAGCCGATGAGCCTGGCCTCTGTGAACGCGCCGCCAATGAACGACATGCCCACCGGAAGCGGGCCAACAAACCCCATGGGCACCGTGATGCTTGGATACCCGGCGACGGCGGCGACACTGGAATTGCCGCCCGTGTAGCGATCGCCGTTTACCAGATCGGTTGGCCAACTCGGTCCATTGGAAGGGGCAACGATCGCTTCGACGCGATGGGACGCCAGCACGGCATCTATGCCCTCATCGCGCGACAGGCGGCGACACAACTCCAGCGCGTCTTGATAGACTTTATCGCTGAGTGTGCCCTTGGCCTGCGCCTTCTCGAACTGCTCCTGACCAAACCACGGCATTTCTTGCGACGCATGCTCGGCGTTGAAGGCGATAAGATCGGCTAGCGTGCGCACGCGGACGGTGTTGCCACGGGAAGCCAGGTATGTATTGATCCCCTCTTTAAACTCGTACAGCAGGATCTCAGTTTCCGCATCGTCCGTTTTGTTGACCGTCGGAACATCGGTGCTGTCCACCACCACAGCTCCGGCGTTCCGCATCGCCTCAATGGCCTGCGCAAACACCGCATCTACCAACGGATGGAACCCGGCCATGTTCCTCGCCACGCCGATTCGTGCGCCCCGCAGCGCAGCGTTGTGCAACGCGCTGAGGTAGTTCGCCGGTTGGACGGCACCGCGCCGCGTCGTGCTCGCGTCGCGCGCATCAACACCCACGATCGCGTCCAGTACGGCCGCTGCATCGGCTACGCTTCGCGTCATCGGCCCTGCAGTGTCTTGTGTCACGGAAATCGGTATGATCCCGCTGCGGCTCACCAATCCAATCGTCGGCTTGAGACCAACCAGCCCGCAGATCGACGACGGACAGATGATGGAACCGTCGGTCTCGGTCCCGATGCCAACGGTGGCAAGGTTAGCCGAGATGGCCGACCCGGTGCCCGCGCTTGATCCGCACGGATTGCGGTCCAGCACATACGGATTGCGCGTCTGTCCACCACGCCCGCTCCATCCGCTGGTTGAGCGAGTGGAGCGGAAGTTGGCCCATTCACTGAGGTTGGTCTTGCCAAGAAGAACGGCGCCAGCCGCGCGCAACCGCTCCACGATGAAGGCATCGCGAGGTGCCGGCGTACCGACCAAGGCCAACGACCCAGCCGTCGTCTGCATGCGATCAGCGGTATCGATGTTGTCCTTGATCAATACAGGTATACCGTGCAGTGGCCCGCGAACCTTCCCAGCGCGCCGCTCGCGATCCAGTGCGTCGGCAATGCGCAGCGCCTCGGGATTCGTTTCGATCACCGCGCGCAACGTGGGGCCAGTCGCGTCAACGGACGCAATCCGCGCCAAGTACGCCCCCGTGAGCACACGCGAAGACAACGTGCCGCGCGTCATGCGCGCCTGCAGCTCCGCCACGCCACGCTCAGCATACGGGAACGACGGTCCCTGCGGCAACGCCCCCTTCGCGTCGCCCTCGGGCCGCTCGGCGAACGCGTCACTCGGCGCGCCAACAACACCAGCGGCGGCGGCAATCGCCGCCGTGACCGATGACGCCACGAACTGACGTCGATCTACACGGTCACGCCGCATCGAGCGCCACCTCAAAGTCTCGCACCAAATCCCGCACATCTTCCAACCCAATGCTCAGGCGAATGAATCCCTCACCCACCGCGTCTCCACCCCACCGCGCTCGTCGCTCAGCACTTGTATGAATGCCACCGAAGCTCGTCGCTTCATATACCAATTGCGATGCGGCAAAGAAACGCGTCGCCGACGCCGCGTCAGCGAGTTCAAAACTGATCACGCCGCCAAAGCGCGACATCTGCTGCGACGCGATCACGTGCGACGGATCGGTCGCCAACCCCGGATAGCGCACGCCAGTCACCTTGGGGTGCGACGCCAGCAGCGACGCAATCTGCATCGCGCTATCGCACTGCCGTTGCAGGCGTACGTCCAACGTCGCGAGTGAGCGATGCGCCAACCACGCCTCCATCGGCCCCGGGATCACGCCCATCCGTGTGCGCCAGGTGCGCAACAATTCAACGTGCTCCGCGTTGCGCGCCGCGACATGTCCAAGCACCAAGTCGGCATGTCCGGTCATCGCCTTGGTATCCGACACGACGGCGAAGTCTGCGCCAAGGGCCAACGGTTGCTGCAGCAGTGGAGTGGCGGTCGTGTTGTCAACGGCGACCAGTGCACCGGCGTCATGCGCCGCCTGCGCGAGCGCGGCAATGTCGCACACATCCAACTGCGGGTTGGTGGGCGACTCCAGCCACAAGAGGGAGGCGCCCTGCAAGTGCGCACGCAAGCCGTCGCCGCGCGTTGGCGCCATCACCACCTCAATAGCATTCGACGCAAACCACGCGCCGGCAAACTCCTGTGACGCGATCACGCGCGTGGTGTAGTAGCACTCCGACGGCATGACGACCTTCTGACCAGGCCGCACCATCGTCGCCAGGATCGCAGCGGTTGCCGCCATCCCGCTGGGAAACAGCACGCACGGCCCGCCTTCCAGCGCTTCAAGCGCCGCTTCATAGGCATGCCACGACGGATTGTGGAATCGTCCATACGTGTACGGCGACGCCGCTGGATCACCGGCGGC
>JANOPS010000657.1:0-4761 GCA_031421995.1 Gemmatimonadaceae bacterium | reverse complement strand
GAACCATTGCTCTTCCTCAAGCCGATCTCGTCGATCATTCAGGACGGCGAGGCGATCGTGCTGCACAAGGCGTCGTCGCACATCGAACTGGAGGGGGAGATCGGTCTCGTCATCGGGCAGCGTCTTCATCGCGCCACCGCCGCTGAGGCACTTAAAGCACTAACGCACGTAGTCGCCATTAACGATGTGTCGGCACGGGACTTACAGAAAAGCGACGGGCAGTGGGCGCGAGCCAAAGGGATGGACACGTTCTGTCCCATCGGGCTTCCGGCGCCGGTCCCTTTGGACCTTGCGTCCATGACGATCGTCAGCTCGATCAATGGCGTCGAGTGCCAGCGCGGCAGTGCCCGCGACATGGTCTTCTCCATTCCCACCCTGCTGTCGTACATTTCCCAGTACATCACCCTTGAGGAGGGCTCCGTGGTCGCAACGGGCACTCCAGCGGGCGTGACGAGGTTATCCCCAGGCGACGTTGTCACGGTTGAACTGTTCGGACCGTCCGGCTTGTTGAGTCGGGTATCCAATCCCTGCGTGGCCGACACCTAAGCCCTTCTTTCGGGTACTAGCAGCCGATATGACCAAGCCCCCGTCAGCTTCGAATGCGTCGGAGAGCGCGCCACGCGGCGCTGACTCACCCGACGGAGCGACGGCGGCGCCGCAGTCATCCACGAGCGTGGCCTCGAATGACGTGTCATCGAATCGCAAGGCTGGCCGTCGACCGACACCAATTCGGGACCGTGCGCGCGTCGGTGGAATCGTTCGCGAGCAACGATCGCCCAAGGCCGTCGCCGCCTCGGTGCTGCTGCACATCGCCGTGGCGTTTGTCATGCTGCAAATCCTGACGTTCGGTCATGGCCTGTCGTCGTTTCTCACGTTCGGAACGAACGAAGCGCAACTGGAAGAGCGGCTGACGTACGTGGCGACCACCCCGAAGCCGCCTGTGCCGGAGCCGGTCGTGACGACACGGCCGCGCACGCCACAAACCACGGTCACACCCACGGCTCCCGTGGCTGCCCCAACCGATGTGCCAAGCGGAGGCGCTCCACCGGCTGCGCCCGCGCGGGTCGACACTGGGAGTGGGGTGGGTGCGTCAGGCACCGGCAACGGCGTCGGCGCCATCGATCCTGACCTGCGTGGCGTGAAGCCATCACTCACCGATCCGCGCGTGTGGCCTGGTCGCGCGGGTGACGGACCAGAACGGCGCGTTGGGCGCAACGGCACCGATCGACTGGATAGCGTCATGGGCTACGCGATCACGTCGGCGCGTGATTCGCTCGATTCACTGGCGCGTGCGCAAGGCAAGTACGATCGCGCCCCCGGCGATTGGACCAAAACCGGGAAAGACGGCGACAAATGGGGATGGGACCAGAAGGGTATTCGCTTGGGCAAGGTCACGATTCCGAACGCATTGCTGGCGCTGCTGCCGATGAACGCGGCCTCGGCATCGCTCATGTCGGGCAATTACACGTCGTCGCAGCGAGAAGCCCGGCTGGCCTTGTCGACGGCCGATATTCAGCGGATGTCGCAACAGCGTATGGGCGACGCCGACTTCAAGAAATTGGCCAATGAACTGCGCGATCGACGAGAGCGTGAGCGTCGCGACCGCCTGAGGGCACCGAGTGCGTCTGTTGCACCGGCGGCGCCAGCGGGACCACCAATCAAGAACGAGAAGAAGTAGCGCGCGGACGATCGACGCGCAGCGCGGCGCAGGACGCTACGCGCGAGGGACGCTACGCGAGGGACGCTACGCGCGCAGGTAGGCGACGGCCGCATCGAGCCGCGCCAGAGACCGATCACGTCCGATGTACTGCAACACATCGAAGATTCCGGGGCTCACCGTCAGGCCAACCAACGCTACTCGGAGCGGTTGAAAGATCTTCCCTCCCGAAATCGCCAGTTCGTCGGCAAGCAGTCGCAACGCCTCTTCCATCGCGGTAGGCTCCCACGGCGTGACGGTCGTGAGTCGATCACGGGTGGCCGCAAGGATCTTGGCGGCGCCCTCCGCATCGCGCCACTGCTTCCCCACGGCGTCGAGGTCGTACTCGACGGTTTCTTGAAAGTACGGTGCGGCTTGACGCACGATGTCGTCGATCACGCGTGACCGGACGCGCAGCAGATCAAGCAAACCAAGATACCAATCCTGTCGCGCCGCGAGCGCGTCTGGCGTGGTATAGCCCGCGGCGACCAGTGCCGGCACCACGATCGGGGCCAGCTCGGACAAGGGAATCATGGCCAGGTGCTGGCCATTCATCCATTCCAGTTTCTTCGTATCGAACACGGCCGCCTTTTTGTGCAGACCGTGCGTATCGAATCGCTCGATGAGCTGTGGAACGGTCATCACTTCCGTGTCATCGCCTGTCGACCAGCCAAGCAGGGCCAGGAAGTTCAACATCGCGCCGGGCAGCAGTCCCTGATATTGGTAATCTCCCACGGCCGTTGCCCCGTGCCGCTTGGAGAGCTTCTTTCCGTCTCCGCCAAGGATCATCGGGACATGGGCGAACTGCGGCTCCTGCGCACCCAGGGCCCGATACAACAGAATCTGCTTCGGCGTATTCGAGATGTGATCGTCGCCACGCATGACCAGCGTAATGCGCATGTGCACGTCGTCGGACACCACGGCAAGGTTGTACACCGGCGTGCCGTCCGACCGCAGGATGACGAAGTCTTCGATATCCTTGTTGGGGAACGCGATGCGACCGTGCACCATGTCGTGCCACTCGGTGGTACCATCCGGGACTTTGAAGCGAATCGCATACGGCTCACCGGCGGCGAGCTTGCGCGCGGTCTCCTCCGCACTCAACTCGGCGAGGTGGCGATCAAACGTGAATCCGCCGCCGGCTGCTTCCGCCGCGGCGCGGAGCCGATCAATTTCTGCCGTCGGCGTGAAATCACGATAGGCCGCGCCTGTCGTGAGCAGGCGATGCGCGTCCGCGTAGTGGCGCGCGACATTCGCCCCTTGATACACGACGTCCTCATCCCACGTGAGGCCAAGCCACTCAAGGCCGTCAAAGATCGCGCGCGTGCTCTCGTCGGTGCTGCGTTGCCGGTCGGTATCTTCGACGCGGAGCAGAAACACGCCGTTGTACTTCTTGGCAAGTAACCAGTTGAACAGCGCGGTTCGGGCGCCGCCAACGTGCAGCGACCCGGTCGGCGAAGGGGCAAATCGCACGCGCGGGCGAACAACAGGCTCTGACGTCATATGAAAAGCGGACCCTGCGGTCGTGTAGTCGGACAGTGAGGACTCGCGCGCAAGACTTCGCAAGACATGCGATGTCGCGGCGCAAAACACAACGCGGGCTCGCTGACAGCGCAGCGAACCCGCGAACGGAGAGGGCGGGATTCGAACCCGCGATAGAGTTTGCACCCTATGCCGGTTTAGCAAACCGGTGCCTTCAGCCTCTCGGCCACCCCTCCTGACCAGAACCACACGAGGCGGTCCGGACAAGCACGCAATTTCACCTCGTGAATGGTCGGGGTCAACGGGTCCGCCCAAGAACGCTGTTACAACTTGGGTGCTTGTTTCACAGCCATGACCGAATCGCGTCGGGCCTTGAACTCGGTGCCGGGTTTCCACGTGGGCCACTCCGGCGCGCGCAGCACACGATACCCCACCTCAAACAGCGCACGGGCGTCGTCGACGGCGCCGCTCAGGTCCCAGTCCGGCTTCACTTCGTCGCTGGGCTTGTGATAATCCTTGGTGGTGTACTCATCGCGCTTTGCGCGGCCGAAGGCGGGGTCCTTGCCCACGAATTCCGTCCCCGGCTCGAGATACAACGCTGGCACACCCATCTTCGCAAACTCGAAATGGTCTGACCGGAAGTAGTACCCCTTTTCCGGCTCAGGCTCTGGCGAAAGTGTGCGGCCCGCCGGCGCAATTACGGCGGCCAACACATCTTCGAGCGTCGTGTTGCCAAACCCCACCACAACCACGTCCTTCGTGCGGCCCCATTGATTGAACCCATCCATGTTGATGTTCGCCAGCACACGGTCCAGCGGCACGGGCGGATTCTGCGCGAAGTACTTGGCACCGATAAGACCCTTCTCCTCCGCCGTCAGCGCGAGGAACATGACCGATCGCGCCGGACGCTCGGGGAGGGCGACGAAGGCTTTGGCCAGCTCCAGGAGTGTCGCGCATCCCGACGCATTGTCGAGCGCCCCGTTGAAAATCTGGTCTCCGACGATCGAGCTATCGCGACCAAGATGATCCCAGTGGGCGGAGTAGATCACATACTCGCCTTTTTGCGAGGGATCACTGCCCGCGAGCGTGGCCACGACGTTGCGAGACTTCACCAGTCGCGTCTCGTTGCGCACGTGAAAGGTCGCCTTGGCGCCCAGCAGCACAGGCTTGAAGTCTTTCTTCCGCGCGGCCGCCTTGAGCTGCGCAAAATTCTGTCCGGCCGCCGACAGGAGTTCTTCGGCGCGCGGTTGCGTGATCCACGATTCGACGAGCACGCGACGGTTGGTTGCCTCGGGTTGCGCAATGTCGAAATTCTCGCGCCCCCAGCTGCCACTCACCACCTCGTACGGATACCCCGCCGGTCCCGTCTCATGAATCAGGATCGCGCCCGCCGCCCCTTTGGCCGTCGCGATTTCGTACTTGTACGTCCACCGCCCGTAATAGGTCATCGCATTGCCCTTGAACATCGCCGTATCCAACTTCGTGGAGTCGGATGGATTGGCAACCGCCGGGTCGTTCACCAGCATCACCAGCACTTTGCCCTTGACGTCAAGGCCCTTGTAGTCATCCCACCCGAATTCGGG
>JANOPS010000656.1:0-10961 GCA_031421995.1 Gemmatimonadaceae bacterium | reverse complement strand
TCACCCCTCATCCCCTCAAGCTGGCGCTCACGCCTGAAGCCGCAAAGCTCACCGCCCACGCCTGTATTTGCCTCACCCCTCCCTACGCCCTCGGCCGCCCTGAGCCCACCCCTCACACCGGCCTGAGGCCTCAAGCCTCAGGCCTTCTGCATTCTGTTCCTCATCCCTCTAGAAAGGCGCGGTCAGAAAGGCGCCGTAGTTACGTGCTTGCGAGCATCTCCGTCGCTCGTCGCGATGGTCTACGGTCGGCGGGATCTTCGACGATCGGGGCACTGTCCGCGCGGTGAGCATCCGGCATCGGCAACAACGCCAGATGGAACACTTCGTCCATGGTACTCGCGAACGTAAATGCCATCTTGTCTCGCACTTCTTGCGGCACATCGCGTACGTCCTTTTCATTGCCCTTTGGCAGAATGACTTCGCGAAGACCAGCGCGATAGGCAGCCAGCACCTTTTCTTTCACGCCGCCAATCTCAAGGACCTTCCCGCGGAGCGTGACCTCCCCGGTGAGTGCGAGATCGCGCCGCACCGGGCGCCGCGACAGCGCGCTGGCCAGCGCCAACGTCACCGCGATGCCGGCCGACGGGCCGTCCTTGGGAATGGCGCCGGCAGGGAAGTGCAAGTGGAGATCCGATTCGCGAAACTCGCTGTCGGGGATGCCGAGCGGCACCGCACGCGACCGCACAAACGAGTGCGCCGCGTCGACCGACTCCCGCATGACTTCGCCGAGCTGACCAGTCACCATCAGCTTGCCTGTGCCTGGCATGCGCAGGGCCTCGATCGTCATCAAGTCGCCACCGGTGCTGGTCCACGCGAGCCCGGTCACCGCGCCAATCTCGGGCTCCTGCTCTGCATCTTCGTTGGTAAAGCGTGGCGCGCCGAGGATCTCCTCGACGCGTTCGAGCGACATCTCCCAGCTGGATTCGTCGCCATCGGCTTTCGCGCGGGCGCGCTTGCGTAGCAGTGACGCCAACGAGCGCTCAAAGGTGCGCAGCCCGGCCTCGCGAGAGTAGCGGCTGGTGATGAACCCCAGCGCGAGTTCGGAGATTGCTACGTCGTCGGTGCTGAGCCCATGATCCGCAAGCAGCCGCGGCATGAGATAGCGTTGGGCGATCTCGACTTTTTCTTCGATGGTATAGCCGGCGATCCGAATCACTTCGAGCCGATCGCGCAGCGGACCGGGGATGTCATGCAAGCTGTTCGCCGTGCAAATGAACAACACGCCCGACAAGTCGAACGGCAAGTTCAGGTAGTGATCGACAAAGCTGGAGTTCTGCGATGGATCGAGCACTTCGAGCATGGCGGCGGTTGGGTCGCCGGAGTTGCCGCCGTTCCCCATCTTGTCGATCTCGTCGATCATGATAACGGGATCGCACACGTTGACGCGCCGGAGCGCCTGGAGCAGTAATCCGGGCATTGCGCCCACATAGGTGCGACGATGGCCTCGAATTTCCGCCTCGTCACGCACGCCACCGACCGAGATGCGATAGAACTCACGCCCAATCGCTTTGGCGATGGCTTCGCCGAGGGAGGTCTTGCCGGTCCCTGGGGGGCCGACGAAGCAGAGGATCGGGCCGGTGGGATCGCCGCCGCGCAGCTTCCGCACAGCGAGGTATTCGGTGATGCGCTCCTTCGCTTCGTCGAGGCCGTAGTGGCCATCTTCGAGTGCAGCTTCAACGCGTGAGATGGTGATCTCGTGGTCGTCCGCGGTGCGCGTATTCCACGGCAGGGCCAACATCCAGTCGAGATACGTGCGCAGCACCTGATACTCGCTACTGGCGGGTGACAGCATGCGCAGCCGCTCGGTCTCCCGGCGCGCCTCAGCGATCACGCGCTCCGGCAAGCCGGCGGCTTCCAGTTTCCGCAGCAGGTCGACTGACTCTTTCTCGGTTGGGTCGGCCTCACCCAGTTCGGATTGGATCGCCCGCAGTTGCTGCCGCAAATAGAACTCACGCTGGTGCTGCTCAATCTTGATTTCCGTCTGCTTCTTCACGTCATCCATCACGCGCGCCCGAGCGACCTCGCGCTCAAGACGCGAGAGGATGAAACGAATGCGCTGCCCGATATCCAAGCGCTGCAACACCTCTTCCTTGTCGGAGATACGCAGGTTCATGTTCGTCGCCGCCAAGTCGGCAAACCGACCAGGATCAGACACGTTCATCTTGAGAATCTGTGGCACTTCGCTCGGAATGCGCTCTACCAAGTCGGCCAGCGTTTCTGCGGCGGTCACGGTGCGCGCGACCAGTTCGTCGATTTCCGAGATATCGGCCGGCGTCTCTTTTGCGCCCTGGATACTCGCGATAGCGAACGGCTCTACTTGTTGAATCGCATCAATTGTGATCCGGCGAAGGCCCTGCAGGGTGATCTGGATGGTGTCGCCCGGCAGATTGATGCGTTCGTGCACCCGCGCCGCGACTCCCACCCGTCCCACGAAGTTGTGGGGATCCACATCGTCATCCCCGTCGCCGGACGCCACCACCAACGCGACCACGAGCCCCGATTCTTCGTGTGCGCGCAGGAGGGCGAGGTTTTCGGGCGCACCCATCTGCACCGCGATCGTCCCCAGAGGGAACACGATCGTGGACCGGAGGGCCATGAGCGGCAGTGTCGGCGGGAGTTCGGCGCGAAGGATCTCTTCCTTGCGCTGACCGCGGGGCATGGTGATGGCCGAGAAGCGCGAATTGACTGGCGACACGGGATGGGCGAAGGAGTGGGGACTGGCGATCCAAGGCAATTTATCGTGCCCGAGGTCACAAGAAACGCGTGTTTCCGACGCAAGTTGCGCTCTGGGGGGCCACTTTCGTCACCCCCCCGGCACAACGAACTTCGCGGCCCTTTCCCGGACCGAGTCACGCCGATGCGGTTGTATGCGCCGTCGGCGGCCATTAGCCTTTCCAGACTATGTTCGATGAACTCTCAGATAAACTCGGCAACGTCTTCGCGAAACTTCGCGGACGAGGCGTTCTTACCGAGTCCGACATCAAGGACGGGCTGCGTGAAGTGCGCCGCGTCCTTCTCGAAGCCGACGTCAACTTCGCGCTGACGCGCGAGTTTCTGGAGCGCGTCGAGGCGAAAGCCGTTGGCATGTTGCAGATCAAGTCGATCCAGCCAGCGCAGCAGCTCGTCAAGATTGTCCATGACGAACTGACTGCGATGCTGGGAGAGCGCCGCGAAGGGCTCAAGATCAGCACGGTCCCACCGACGATCGTCATGATGGTCGGTTTGCAGGGGTCGGGAAAAACCACGACCGCTGGCAAGTTGGCGCGTCGACTGATGGCTGAGGGGAAGACGACGCGGCTGGTGGCGGCGGACGTGTACCGACCAGCCGCCATTGATCAGCTCGAAACGCTGGGCAATGCGCTCGGTGTGCCGGTGTACGCCGATCGGACCACGCAGGATGTGGTGAAGATCGCCAAGGCCGGCATTGATCAGGGCATGCGCGCGCGGGAGCGCGTGGTAATTATCGACACGGCCGGTCGACTGCAGATCGACACGGACATGATGGACGAGTTGACGCGGTTGAAGGCCGCGATCAAGCCGGACGAGATTCTGTTCGTCGCTGACGGTATGACGGGTCAGGAGGCCGTGAAGATCGCGCAGGGCTTTGACAACGCGCTAAACATCACTGGCGTGATCTTGACCAAACTGGACGGCGACGCACGCGGTGGCGCGGCGCTGTCGATTTACGGCGTACTGAAGAAACCGATCAAGTACATCGGCGTGGGTGAGAAGCCTGATGCGCTCGAGGAATTCCATCCTGAGCGTATGGCGGGTCGCATTTTGCAGATGGGCGACATTGTGTCGCTTGTGGAGAAGGCGCAGGAATCGTTTGACGCGGTCGAAGCCAAGAAGCTGGAGAAAAAGGTCCGCAAGGAAGGCATGGACCTTGAAGATTTCCTGACCGCCATGCGTCAGATGCAGAAACTTGGGCCGATGGAAAACCTGCTCAAGATGTTGCCTGGTGTGAACAGCAAGATGTTGAAGGACGTCAAGATGGATCCGAAGCGCATGAAGCACATCGAAGCGATCGTGTTGTCGATGACGCCGCAAGAGCGCAAGAAGCCAGAGCTGCTGAACGGGTCGCGTCGGGCGCGCATCTCGAAGGGCTGCGGTCGGCCGGTCAGCGAGATCAACAAGCTGCTGGATCAGTTCCGCGAGATGCAGAAGATGATGAAGAAGATGAGCGGTGGCGCCGGTGGAAAGGGCGGTGGCGGAATGCCACGCATGCCGTTTGGCGGTGGCGGCGGTGGTGGTATGTTCGGGATGCGGTAGGCCGCTCGGCGATGTCTGGTTCTTCGATTCGCGAGCAGGAACAGGAAGCCGCGAGCGTGATGGCCAGCCTTGCGCCAGACGTGCTGGGCGATCGGTTGCGTCGTGCGCGCACTCGGCAAGGCCGCTCCATTCGCGAGCTGGCCGAGGCGGCGGGGCTCTCGAAATCGTCGATTGTGCGGTTGGAGCAGGGCGGTGGCACGTACCCGCTGACCATCGTGAAGGTGTGCGCGGCGCTCGGGCTGCATGTGGCTCGCCTTCGCGATGCCGACACGACCGGCGACGATCGATTCGCGGTTCATCGGGCGGAGGACGACCGGTGGTACGACATGACGGACTTCGGGTCGGGGCCGCTTGGAGCGGTTGATCGTCCGCTGACCGCGGAGGAGCGCGCGGCGCTCGCCAAGAAGGGGCTTACGACCGTGCCCCTTGTGGTGCTCAAGTCGCGGCTTGGCGACGGTCGATTGATGTCGAACGTGATGGAGATTTACGGCCGCAGCGAGCCGCGCGCGCATCCGGGTGAAGAGTTCATTTATGTGATCGACGGCGCGGCGACGATTACCATTGGCGACGCGTCGGTCACGGTGGGTGCTGGCGAGAGCGTCGTATTCCGCAGCGCTGAATTACACACGTACGCGCCGGCCGTCGGCAGCGCCCTGCCAGCGCGCGTGCTCATGGTGCGGCTCGACGATAGGAGCGGGTTGGACTGATTGACTGCGGGCTGGACTGATTAACTGCAGGTGGGGGCTGGACTGATTAACTGCGGGTGGGGGCTGGACTGATTGACTGCGGGTGGGGGTTACTGGGATAGTTGTTCTTCTAGGCTTGGCCACGCGGCGCCGTTGTAGCGGACGAGGACTTGGAGATAGTGCTTTGCGTCGTCCCCGTGCTGGGCTACTACTGCGGCGGCGGCTCTGGCAACGACCTCGGCGCTTGCGTACGGGACATCGATGCCTTCGGCGATGACGCCGTTCTCATGCGCGACTCCGGCGGCGTCCAAAAAGGTGATCTGGATTGCCGGCTCGAGATCCACATAGAGAAGCTGCAGGAGATCCAGCTCATCCTGGGCCGACTCGGCGTTCAGGCGGACCACTTCCTTGGCGAGCTTTTCGGCGGGCCACGTGACGAGGGTCGCGGCGCGGAACCCGCCGCCTTTGGCCACCAGGCGTTGCGCGTACAGGGCGCGGGTGCCCTTGAAGTTCGCGATCGCGTGCTGGACGAGCGCGACGCGGCGGGCCGACGGGAGGGCGCGGTATAACGAGGATTTCGACATAGCGCGCAAACTAATCGGCGGCGGGGCATCTGTCCGGTAGTCTCTGTGGTCTGGTGGCTCGCACCCTGGTGCAAATGGAGCACGGCGGAAACTTCGCGTGGTCGGCAGTGGTATACTTCGAGGTTGTCTTTGCGCGGCATGGCCTCGCGAGGATTACCTGATTGCGCCGACATTGATCGGCGTTCCCCTCACCCTGCACCTACCCGACTTATGAAGCTCTCCCGTTCTGCAGCCTTTTCCGCCGTGTTCGCCGCTGTGGTCGCTGTCTCCGCCGTTTCAGCGTCGGCGCAGGGCACCATGAACATGCCTGCCGCCAAGCCAGGTCAGGCGCCTGCCTCTCCCCGTGACTCACTCAAAGCCATGATCGCCGGATCAGAAATCTCGGTGAACTACGGTCGTCCCTCCAAGCGTGGGCGCGAGATCTTCGGTGGACTGGGCGACATGAAGTGGGGAATGGTGTGGCGCATGGGCGCCAACGAAGCCACGCACTTCACGACCAGCAAGCCACTGGCCTTCGGCGACAAGATGGTACCAGCCGGTACGTACACGCTGTTCGCTTTGCTTGATGAGGCCGGCAAGTGGGAGTTGATCGTGAACAAGCAGACCAAGCAGTGGGGCACGGCCTACGATGCGAAGCAGGACTTGGTCCGTATCCCGATGAAGGTCAGCGCCCTCCCGGCCGTGGTCGAGAAGATGGAAATCATGGTCACGCCGGCTGGAAAGGGCGGTGAGCTGGCGGTGCAGTGGGACAAGACCAAGGCCGTCGCCGCATTCATGGTCAAGTAGCAGAAGCCGCTGAAAGGCGATGGCGGGGTGCAAATCACCCTTAGCCAGTAGCGTAGGGATCGGGGGCTGCCTATGCTTATAGGCTGCCCCCGAGTTGTATGGGGCCCTGAGTGCGCTTCGGAGACGCCGAAAGCGCGATGAGCTCAGGTATTCGCTCGACCGGCTCCTGCTGGTTGTGGCGATCAGATACCATCGCACAGGAAATCGACATGGCCGTTCGTATCCGTCTCCGCCGTGAAGGCCGGAAGAAGACCCCGATGTACCGTATTGTTGTCGCCGAGTCGACGTTTCCGCGCGATGGTCGCTTTATCGAGATCATCGGCCAGTACCAGCCGCGCAACGGCGGCGAGAACGCAATCAACCTGAAGATCGATCGCGTGAACTACTGGATGGACCACGGCGCGCTGCCGACGGATACCGTCCGCTCTCTGCTTCGTCGGGCCGGCGTGATGAAGTCTCGTCACGAGACCCGCTTGGCCGCCAAGCTCCAGGCCTCTGCCGTATCGCTGCCGTCGGGCGAGGCGTAAGCTGGCCGAGTATGCGGTTGTTGGGCGTGTGCGTCGGGCGCATGGAGTGCGCGGCGCATGGGCTATCGAACCGATGACCGATGCGCCGGACGTGATTTTCGCGTTCGGCGCTGTCATTTTTGCGGGTGATCGCGATGGCGCGATGACGCTCAAGGACGATGCGCCGGTGGCGCTCACCGTCGAAGACGGACGTCCAATGAACAAGGAATGGCTCGTGCGCGTGGCCGAGGTGGCGGATCGTGACGTGGCGGATCTCTGGCGGGGTCGGTACTTGCTGGTCGATGTGGCCCGCATTCCGGAGGCCGATGAAGACGACGTCTATGTGTTTTCCATGATCGGGATGGACGTCCATGTGGAAGGCCGCGGTAGCGTGGGGCATGTGCGCGATGTGTATGACGTGCCACAGGGGCTGCTGCTGGAAGTCGAGACAGCGACCGGACGGCCGTTGGTGCCGTGGCATCCCGGCATCATCGCGCATGTCGATGAAGCGGCCCGAGTCATCGTGCTGAAGCCGCTTGAGGGGTTGCTGGAGTAGGTTTCGCGTATGCTGCGCATCAACATCGTCACGCTCTTCCCGGAGTTCTTTGCCGGGCCCCTCTCGCTGAGTATCCCTTCGCGGGCGGCGAGCGCAGGCAGCGTGACGTACAACGTGATCGCGCTTCGCGACTTCACGCACGATCGTCACCAGACCGTCGATGATTCTCCGTTTGGTGGCGGTGCGGGCATGGTGATGAAGCCGGAGCCGTTCTTTGAAGCGGTTGAGTCGCTTGGCGCGATGGCGCCTATTGTCATGTTGTCGCCGCGGGGGAAACGGTTTGCGCATGCGGATGCCCTGCGCTTTGCGGCCGGCGGCGAGCTGACGCTGTTATGCGGCCACTATAAAGACGTGGACGAACGCGTGGCGCAGCATCTGGCGACGGAGGAGCTCTCGCTTGGCGACTTCGTGTTGAGTGGCGGCGAGCCGGCCGCGCTGGCGATTGTCGACGCGGTGGTGCGGTTGCTGCCCGGCGCCCTTGGTGACATGGACAGCGCGCGGACGGATTCGTTTTTCGATCGCGGGATCAGCGCGCCGAGTTATACGCGGCCAGCTGTGTACCGTGCGTTTGCCGTGCCTGAGATCCTGATGGGTGGTGATCATTCAAAGGTGCAGGCGTGGCGCGACGCGGAGAGCCTTGCGCGAACGCGTGAGGGTGAAGCGCGCGACCGGAGTGAGTGGGCCGCGCGCGAGGCGGCGATTGCGGCGCGCGAGGCGATTCTTGCGGAGGCGGAGCGCGTCCGTCTGGAGAAAGCGGCCAAGCGCGCGAAGCGCTCGGCGGCCAAGCGTAGAACCTAGAGCCACTTACGCAGTATGACCCAAGCGTAGAACCTAGAGCAGAGCCACTTACGCACTATCACCGTGTACGCACGATCACTGTTTACGCACGATCACCGTCACCGACCGGACACTATGAAGCTGCTTCGACAGATACTGCCGCTGGTGCTGCTGACGTTCGCGCCGACTCTCACGCAAGCCCAAGGGACGACGCGCGAGCCCGTCGTGGCGATCAAGCGGCCGATCACCCCCATGCAATCCGAAGCGCAGAGTGCGGCTGTCACGCGCTTTTCGTTCATTGTGTACGGTGATACGCGCGGGCGACGCGACGGTATTGATCCGCAGTATGAGCATTCCTTGGTCGTTGAATCCATGCTGCGCACGATCACGAGCCTGAAGAACGGCCCGGATCCCGTGCAGTTCGTGCTGCAGAGCGGGGACGCGGTCGTGAACGGGCGAGACCCGAAGCAGTGGAACCTGAGCTTCGTGGGACTGATCAATCGGCTCACCACAGAGGGTGATGTCGCGTATTTTCTGGCGCCGGGGAATCACGACGTGACGTCGGCCGCATCGTTGAGTGATGCGGGACGGATTACGGGACTGGGGAACTATCTGCAGGCCGTATCGCAGCTGATTCCTGCCGACGGTGCTTCACGTCGATTACGTGGCTACCCGACGTATGCATTCGGCTTTGGCAATACGTTCGTGCTGGCGTTCGACTCCAACATCGCGGCCGACTCGACGCAGCTGGCGTGGGTCCGCGCACAGCTGGAGGGCCTGGACCGCACGCGCTTCACGCACATCGTGGCGACGTTTCATCACCCAGCGTTCTCGTCGGGTCCGCATGGCGGTGCGATTATCGAAGGACCGACGGCAGCGGTACGCGCCAACTATATGCCGCTGTTTCGCACTCATGGCGTGGAGTTGTTGGTAACGGGCCACGAACATTTCTTCGAGCATTGGGTTGAGCGCTATCGCAGCGCCACGGGTGAATCGCGTCGCATGGATCAGATCGTGACGGGCGGAGGTGGCGCGCCACTGTACAGCTATCAAGGTGAGCCTGATCTTCGGCGCTACGTCGCCGCCGCCCCTGCGGATTCGATTCGTCTGCAGCATCTCGTTAAGCCCGGTATGGAGCCCGGCGACAACGCCTATCACTACGTGGTGGTGCACGTAGACGGCGCGCGCATGTGGCTGGAGGTTGTGGGGATTGATTGGGGACGCAACTATCAGCCGTACCGCAGCGCCCGTACTGATTTGGGCGATGGGCGTGGACCACCGGGCACTTGGCAGGAATAGCGTCGGTGCAGACCGAGGTGACACGCACGCGTGCCGACGTGGTGATTTGCGGGGCCGGCATTGCTGGTATCGCCGCGGCGCACGCACTGGCTGTCACGCATGGGGTCGCGAACGTGGTGCTGGTCGACGAGCGGCCGCCGCTCACGTTGACGAGCGACAAGTCCACCGAGGCGTACCGCAACTGGTGGCCGGGGCCAGACGACGCGATGGTGCGCTTGATGAATCGGAGCATCGATTTGTTGGAGCAATGGAGTGACGCCAGCGGCGATCGCTTCCTGATGAATCGGAGAGGGTATGTGTACGCCACGGCCGATGCGTCCAAGATCCCACCGTGGATTGACGACGCCGCGCGCGCCTCGGCGCAGGGCGCCGGGGACGTGCGCGTGTATCGGTCAGCAAGCGACGCACGCAGCTACGTGCCCAGCGCGCACACCGGCTTTCGCGATCATCCTGACGGTGCGGATCTGTTTCTCGATGGCGCGAGTATTCGCGAGCATTTTCCGTTCTTGTCGCCCGACATCGTGATGGTGTTGCATACGCGTCGATGCGGGTGGTTGAGCGGGCAGCAGTTGGGCATGTACTTGTTGGACGAGGCGCGTGCGGCGGGTGTCCGTGTGGTCTCAGGGCGAGTGACCGACGTGGGTGTCGAGGCTGGGCGCGTGGCCTCCGTGGGCGTCTCGTTGACCGACGGCGGTGCGCAGCGCATTGCGACGCCGGCGTTCGTGAACGCGGCGGGCCCCTTTGCCCGTGAAGTCGCCGCAATGATTGGGGTGGACTTGCCGGTATTCTCCGAGATGCATCTCAAGATTTCGGTGGAGGACACGCTCGGGATCATTGATCGGAACACCGGCTTGGTCATTCTGGATGACGTGCAGACCCTGTCGTGGACGGACGAGGAGCGCGCGGAACTCGCGGCGGACGATGCCACGCGCTGGCTGACGGAGCCGCTCCCGGCGGGCATTCATTTGCGGCCCGACGGCTATCGGCATAGTCAGACTGTGCTGATGCTGTGGGACTATCACAGCGCGCATCGCTACGATGTACCGGTGTTTCCGCTGCCGGCCGACGAGCTGTATACGGAGGTGGTGTTGCGTGGCATGACGCGCTTGGCCCCGGGCTTGCAGCCCTATGTTGACAGGCTCCCGCATGCGTATGTGGATGGCGGCTACTATACGAAGA
Organism: Gemmatimonadaceae bacterium; assembly: GCA_031421995.1. Lineage (GTDB taxonomy): Bacteria > Gemmatimonadota > Gemmatimonadetes > Gemmatimonadales > Gemmatimonadaceae > Gemmatimonas. Next base: position 316 of record JANOPS010000656.1, on the reverse strand, counting down.
CGATTGAGAATCGCCCGTTGATCGGCGCATTGCCGGTGCCGGGCGCGTATGTGATTGCCGCGCTATCTGGATACGGGCTGATGGCGGCGCCGGCGGCGGCGGAGCTCCTAGCGGCGCAGATTGTCTCAGCGCCGCGGGCCTTGTACGCCGATGCCTTCGCGCTCTCGCGCTACGGTGATGCCGCGTACCGCGAGCGACTCGCTTCGTGGGGATCAACCGGGCAGCTGTAGCGGCGCAAGGCGGTGGCGGTTGAGTCCGTTTCGATGGAAAGCCGAATGAAACGCTCTGGAATGCGCGCGTTGGTTTGGCGGAAATG
>JANOPS010000655.1:0-1627 GCA_031421995.1 Gemmatimonadaceae bacterium | reverse complement strand
ACTACGACGCGACGCCATTCCTTCCGCGTGTCAAGGTGCCGACATTGTTTGCCGTTGGTGATGTGGATGAAGTCGGACCAGCAATCGCCAAGCGTCATGCGGGGCTGACGCCCGGCGCAACCTATGTGCTGATCCCGAACTCAGCACACATCAGTACGTGGGATAACCCGGAAGTGGTACTGAACGCGATCCGGAAGCACTTGAAGAAGGCGGACCCAAAGTGACGGCCTGCACCACCAAGTCCGACACGACAGTCACGTCCGATAGAGGGGAACTCGGCCAAGACCGTTCAGGATTGGCCGAGCGTATGTTTTCGGTGCGACGATCGCCGGGCTGGTGGCAATCCATGCTGGTTTGGTTGCGCCTCATGTTCGATGCGCAAGATTGGCTTTTTCTACGTGATCAACGCCGATCTTCGCGACGCTACGCGCGAGTGGGCGAGCGTATCGGGGCATCAACGTGCCAAGGGTGAACGCGCCTGCAGGACCTCCCCCCGGGGCGGCGTCCACGGCGGAATCCACGCTCGCCGAGACAACGAGCAGGCTCCCGCCGCGACCGATACATCAGAGAATCCTCGGGTCCCCACGCCAAATCGCAGGTCGGAGAAATGCACGGCGCCGTCGCGCGCATGATTCCACACCGGGACCCGATAGAAGTGCAGGGCAGCAGCCACCTCGCAGCGCGACGTGGCGAGCGCAGCAAGCTCGTCACGCGGCGCGGCCCACTCGTCACCCCACGTGACACGTGTCGACGCCACAAGCGTCGACGGTGTCGCACCGGCCAGGCTACCAAAACGGGTCGCCCCTGCGCGCGCGCGACAGGAATGGGTCGAACGCATCGACTCGGCGTTCGTGAACGACCACGGTGCGATCGTCGCGCCACGAACCACATAACGGCTCGCCGTCATGGATACGACCAGTCCGTCAAAACAGAACGGATTACCCGCGCCGGGCGACACGATTACCTCTGCTGGCGTTTCACCGGCAGGCATCGCTGCACGCACCGCGCGCTTCGCTTGGCCACTGGACACGGCGAACACGCCCTCGACCATCAACCACCCAGCGATGCCCACGCCGATCCGATGAGTGCTTGTCATCATTCGCTGCACCAGCAATGACAGCACCGCACCAACTGTCACCACCAGCGCGAGCGAACGTGTCAGCTCGCCGAGCATCCACGAGGCCGCAAGGATCGCCACGAGGAGCAACGACAGGAGCACTCGGCTCCATCGTGCTCGCGGGCCGAAGAGCAGCGCCGGAATGGCGACCACCCAGATCCACGGCTCAACAATGAAGACGCTATCACCATACAGCCACCGGTTGTCGAGCGGCCAAAACGGATGCACACCGTAGCTGTTGGTGAAGTCCAGCAGCAGGTGCGACAGCGTGCCGGCCAACGCGAGGACCAAGAGCGGCGCCCGCTCTCGACCATCAAGCACACCCGCTGCGCGTTTGCGCAGATGCAGCAACACAATCCACATCACCAGCGCGGCGGCGACGGCAAAGACGATCGTATGCGTGTGTCCGCGATGATGCAACAAATAGCCCAGCTTTCCCATCCCGACGACGGGGCCCGAGTAGAGCAAGTCGGCATCGGGGAGTTCGGCCGCGATAACGCCGAGTCCCAC
>JANOPS010000654.1:0-6261 GCA_031421995.1 Gemmatimonadaceae bacterium | reverse complement strand
GGTGCGGCCTACGTCGGGAACGAGCTCGCGACGCGCTGGTTGCTCCACGCCGTGCGCTCTGCCGACGCGCCGCTTCGGCACTTGTTGCTCACCCGTCGCGCGCATCCGGAACGCGCCTATCTCGAATTGGCGCGCCTCGCCGGCGCGCTCTGTACCTTCGCGATGGGTTCGCATCCGCGCGACATTGCCGCGTACGACCACGACGATCTCACGACGTGCTTTGATGCGCTCGAGGCGCAGCTGCGAGCGCATTTGGACATCGTGATTGCCGCGCGCGCCGTGGTCATCCCGCTGCAGCGCACGTCCGACGTGCTTCACACCGCCGTCGTCTCAGACCCACGGTGTTTCGAACCCGACGCACGCTGGTTTCTGGCGGTCCGGGCAGACGTGGGTGCCGCCGAACTGATCGACCGTGTGCAACGACTGACGAAAACGTGCGCCAGCAAGTTCGTGCTGGAGTTGGTGCGCCGGGCGTTTAACGGACTCCCCACCGAACACATCCCCACCCCGCCCGCGGGGCTGGCTCCGAAACCTGATTTCACCTACTTCGAACTTCGCATGACCGGCCCGTGTGCGCAGTCGCTCACGGACGCGCGCGAGATTGGCGTGTACGTTCCCGATGCACTGCCCGGTGCCTACCTCGAAGTCGCGATTCTCGTTCCGCAGTAACCTCTCACGTTGCAGGGACCCATGAGCGAACCGACACCAACGGCGTACGGGCGCCTCGCCAACGCGCTGCAAGAGTCCATTACGGCCGTCGTCCGTCTCCGAGCAGAGCGACAGCCGGTGACGGATGCGGTCGCCTTTCGCGGCCAACTCACGCAGCTGCTGGCACGTGGCGAGCAGGATGCGATCGCGATGGGCTTCACAGCGCAAGACGCACGACTCGCCATCTTCGCGGTCGTCGCGTATCTCGACGAGTCGGTACTCAATGCCGGCGTGCCCGCGCTCGCCGACTGGGCCCGACGTCCGCTGCAGGACGAACTGTTCGGCGGCCATATGGGCGGCGAGTGGTTCTTCCAGCATCTGGAGCAACTGCTGGCGCGTCCAGACTCGGTCGAACTGGCGGATCTGCTCGAAGTCCATCAGCTCTGCCTCTTGCTGGGCTTCCGAGGCAAGTTCGGCACCGGCGACCACGGCGAATTGCATGCCATCTCCTCGCGCGTAAACGAACGCCTGGCGCGAATGCGCGGACCCTACGGCGATCTTGCGCCGGCATGGAAACCGCCCTCGGATCGCGTGAATACCACCGACCCGTGGCTGCGCCGGCTGACCATGGCGGCCGTCGCGAGCGTGGTCCTGTTGGTCGCGCTGTGGGGCGGATACGCGTTGCTCCTGCGCAGTGGCGGCAACGACATCCGTGCCCTCGCCGTCTCCGTTCGTTAATCGCTGATTCCCCGCTGACTTCGACGACCTCCATGGCGACTCGTAAGCCTTTCCTGCGGTGGCTCATCGCCGCTGCTATCCTGTTGCTCTTCGTCGTGGTCATGATCGTGCTGGATCGCACGATGACGCTTGACGACCTCTCCCGCTGGATCCTGCGCATCGGATTTGTGGTGCTCGGCCTGATCGCTGCCGGGGCGGTGTTGTGGTATCTGCGGCCGCAAGACGAAGAACCGGTGCTTGATCCCGGGGACGACATCCTGCTCACGATTGCCGGCGCCCGCGCCCGATTGCCGAAACGCAGTTTTGGTAATCGCCCCGTGGTCCTGGTGATCGGACCAGAGGGCAGCAGCAAGACCACGTTGGTCGCACGCTCCGGCGGTGATCCAGAGCAAGTCGCCGGTGATCCTGGTGCACAGTCGAACGATGTCCCGGCATCCACAAAGACCGCGAACGTGTGGGTCATGCAGCAGTCTGTGCTGGTCGAGCTCACCGCATCGCTGCTGACCGATGCGGCACGGTGGACCAAGGTCGTGCGCGCACTGCGTGCGCCGCGCGTAGCGGCGGCGGTTGGACAAGGGCCAGCGGCCACACGCGCGGCCGTCGTGTGCGTGCCGTGTGATCTGTTCTACGCGGGCAACAACGGGCAGCAACTGGCAACGTTGGGCGTGGCATTACGTCAGCGGCTGGCCGAGGCCTCGCGTGAGTTGGGTCTCGCCATGCCGGTCTACGTCGTGTTCACGAAGGCCGATCGCATTCCGCACTTCGAGCCATGGATTGGCGCGTTTACGAAGGATGAATTGCGCGCGCCACTCGGTGCGACGTTGCCGTTCGACGGGTTGGCGTCCACCGCCACGTTCGCCGAGCGGCTTTCACCGCGCATCGGTGCGGCGATGAAGCAGATCCTCGATTCGTTGTCTGCACGTCGGGTCGATTCGTTAGGGCGCGATTCGGTCCTCGCGCGGCGATTCGGCGCGTATGAGCTGCCGCGCGAACTTGGGAAACTGACGCCCGCCATCACCACGTTTTTGCTGGAGCTCTGTCGCCCCACACAGCTGGGCTCCAGTCCCTTGTTGCGTGGCTTCTATTTCGTAGGCGCGCGCCCAGTGGTCATCACCGACGTCGCACAGGCCGCCGCCGTGCGGCCCGCAACGGCGCCTGCGGCCTCGGACGCGACGGCGATTTTTCGCCAAGCGGTGGCACCGCAAGCCTCCCCCCTTGCTGCCCCAGCGGCCACCTCACGCAAGGTGCCCGAGTGGGTATTTCTGAACGGCTTCCTTCGCGATGTGGTGCTCTCCGACACCAGTGCCGCCTCGATGGCCGGCGGTGGTGTGCGCGTACAAACCACGCGACGCGCGATGCTCGGCGCCGCGATCGCCGCCTCACTGCTGGTGTTGCTCGGCGCGACGACGTCGTGGATTGGCAACCGTGCGCTCACAAACCGTATCAAGGATGCATCGCAGGCCGTAGCCTCGCTTCCGCTCGTGCAGTCCGCACCGGGCACGATTTCGTTTCCATCCGTCGAAGCGCTGCGACGCCTGGACCAACTGCGCGCGCAGTTGGATACCGTCCGCGGGTACGTCAAGGAAGGCCCGCCACTGCGCTTGCAGTTTGGACTCTGGCAAGGTCCGGCACTTATCGATGCGGCGCGCCCAGTGTGGTACGCAGGATTCCGCCGGCAACTCTTTGCGACGGCGTGGGGCGCGCTGGTTGACTCGCTCAAGGCCCTCCCCGAGATGCCGACGCCAGCGAATGACTACGGGACGACATACGGCTGGCTCAAGGGATACCTCATCACCACCAGCGCGCCGGAGCGTAGCACCGCCGAGTTCCTGGCGCCGGTATTACTCACCAGCTTGCAGCGCGGACAAGCCACCGATGAAGACTTCAACGCACTCGCGAAGCGACAGTTTGAGTTTTACGCCAGTGAATTGCCCGCGTTCAATCCGTATCCCAAAGCCGCCGACAACGCGATCGTGACGCAGGGGCGGGAGTTTCTCGCGCGCTTTACCGGCGGCGAGCAGATCTATCGCAACATGCTCGACACGGCAAACAAAGCGGTTCCCGCCGTGAAGATCCCGCAGTCCCCCGGCAAACTCACCACGGTCCCTGAAGTTGCCGGTGCCTTTTCCGCCAAGGGCCACGTCTTCATGTCCGACGCCTTTCGCAACTCGGACCGCTACTTCCAAGGGGAGAGTTGGGTTGTTGGCGATGCGACGGCTTCGAAGGGCGTGGATCGTGATGCGGTCATTACCGGCATCAGATCACGGTATGCCGACGACTACGCGAAAGCATGGCGGGCCGTGATCGCAACCGCTGTCGTGTCGCGACCCAGCTCTGTGAAAGATGCCGCCAGCAAACTTGAGGCCTTCAGCGGCAATCAGTCGCCCATCCTGCAAGTGCTGCGTACGACGGCCATGAATACGAACACCGATTCGGTCACCAAGCTCACGTTCCAGCCCGTGCATGCCGTGACCCCGCCGGATATCGTCGACAAGTTTGTGTCGGAAAAGAATCAGCCGTATCAGGATGGATTACTGGGCCTGATGGGCGCACTCAATCGCGTGGCCAACCTTCCGCCGCCCGCACCAAATGATACCGCCGCAACGCAAGCGATCGTGCAGGCGGCGCAACTCGCCGGTGGCGACGTGACAAACGCTCGCGTCGCCGAGAAAAAAGTGGCGCAGGGCTTCACGCTCACACCGCTTGCGGCCGCGCTCGCGAATGCGGTCGACCGACTGTTGGTGGCACCGATCGACGGAGCGGAGGCGGCATTGCGGACCGCCGGCGCCATGAAGGTCCCAACACGAACCGTCGTTGTTGCTCCGCCGCCGAAAGCCCCGCCTGCGCCTAGCAGTGGCGGTGGTGGCGGTGGCGGTGGTGGCGGTGGTGGAGGTGGCGGTGTTCCGCTCGCTCAGGTGTTGAATGACCTCGGCCAAGCCCTCTGCAGTTCCGTGCGACCGATCGTGGGCAAGTTCCCCTTCAACCCGGACGCCTCGGCGGACGTCACGATGGAAGAGCTCAACGCCCTCCTCGCGCCAAATGACGGTGCGCTGTGGGTCTTTGCGCAAGGTCGGAACATGAAGCCGTTTCTCGAAGAGAAGGACGGCAAGTGGTCTGGCAAGGCCGTTGGCGATGTGGAGCTGTCGCCGGCATTCCTCAAGTTCTTCAATCGCGCGGCCGAAGTCTCGCGCGCGCTGTATTCCACTGGAGCGCCAAGTCCCGCTATTGGATGGGATGTGGAAGCGGTCATCACCGCGGAGCAGACGCCGGTGGTCGACCTGCAGTTTGGGACGCGGCGCGCCAGCTTCAACACCAGCACACCGCAAAACGTGGTCAACTGGCCTGCAGGCCGCGAAGCGCAACTCGACGCCACGTTCAAGAAGAACAAGCCTGCCACGATCGCCAAGGGGAGTGGTGAATGGGCGCTGTTCCGCCTGGCGCTCCCGGCGCGCTTTGATGGGATGCGAGGCACATGGCCTGCTTCGGGCAAGGACGCCACGCCCGTCGTCATCGGGTTCGAAGCGAAGCGTGGTCCGCAGTATCCCGTGCTGCAGCGCGGCTGGCTGGGCCGGGACATGCAGTGCGTTGCGCAGGTGACCAAGTAGCGAACACCCGGCGCCATCGCGGGCGCCCGCGGCGCTACGCCTGAATCTCCTGAAGGAATGCGGCGACGCGCTGCGGTCCGGTACGCGCGTCGTGGGGCGGCGGTGTCGTCGCGGCAAATTCCAGTGCCTCGCTCAGGGGCATCCAGTCCAGACGGCTATCCGGGGCGGCGCTCTTGCCGAACGCCGCCCAGACGCGAATGGGGATTGGCACGACATCGACGCCGCCGCCAAGGTTTGCGCATGCCGCCGGTGGCGACGTGACGAGATACTCGCGGCAGACGAGTGGACGAACCGGGTGGATGGAGCAGCTCTCGTCCTTGAGAAACGGACAGGCAACCCCCTGGCGAAACCACGCCATCCCGAACGCGTGATAGGCGGCCTTGTCGGTATCAGGATGACCACGCGGTGGAAGTTTCGCGGCAGCCATGGTTGCGCGTGCCTGCACGAACTTGGCGCGTATCGTTACGGCTTGATCCGCCGGCATCGCATCAACGACCGCCGCCAACTGACGGGCTTCCGTTGGCGAAATGGGGACAAGCTGTCGGCAGCACGCACCACACCCCTTGGCACAGGAGACCGTACGCCCCGCTTGCTCCACCTTAGCCACCGCGAGATCGGTGATTTGGGTGGCGAGCGCGTTCGCATCCTTCAACAGCGACTCTGGACCACACGTCCCTTTGGGGACCGTGAAGGAAATCGTCAGAGGGGTCCCGTCAACCTTCAGCGTCCCCTGCCCGGTAATGGTGTCGCGCATTCCAAAGAATGGGGACGGCGGCGTTTCGGCGCCAGCTCCTGCGCGTCCCTCCATTACCGGAACGTTGGCGGCAACCACTGATGTGTACTCGAAGACCTTACAGTAAATTGCGACATGACTGCTTCGCGCACCGCCACCTGCCCCACCTGTAGCTCGATCGTTGCCGATAACGATCGGTTCTGCAAGCAGTGCGGCACCGAGGTGAGCGGGATCTCGGCGTCGATGTTCGGCGCACCGGGGGGGCACGCCTCCACGCCGGCGCCAACAACGGCGGCACCGCAATCGCCGTGGGAGCAGGTCCTCACCCGGTTGCGCGAGGTGACGGCCGGCGAGTTTATGATCGGCCGAGAACTGGGACGCGGCGGCATGGCGGCGGTGTTCCTTGGGCAGGACTTGGCGCTCAATCGCAAGGTCGCCATCAAGGTGATGTCGCCGGGGCTCATGGTGGGCGACGATATGGTGCAGCGGTTTCGTCGCGAGGCGATCACCATCGCCAACTTGCAGCACGCGAACATC
>JANOPS010000653.1:0-3634 GCA_031421995.1 Gemmatimonadaceae bacterium | reverse complement strand
GTACCCGCGATGAAACTGCTTGTGAAGTACGGTGCGGACATTACGATCCCGACCATCAAGCCCGTTGGCAGGCTGCCGGGTGACGATTCACAGTCCGATGACGCGGGCGGCAAGGATAAGTCCGGGTTGGCGCCGATTCCTGACGGTGGCCCGGGCGTGTATCCGCTGCACGCCGCGTCGGGCGTTGGCTACGGTGAGGGATTCGCCGCCAACTCTCACCGGCACGCCCCGGACAGTTGGATGGCGTCGGTCAAGTATCTTGTCGAAGAACTCAAGGTTGATGTGAACCAGCGCGATCACAACGGCTACAACGCGATCCATCACGCGGCCGCACGTGGCGACAACGAATTGATTCAGTATCTGGCGGGCAAGGACGGCGACATCATGGCCGTGAGTCGACGTGGGCAGACCACGGTGGACATGGCGAATGGTCCGGTCCAACGTATTCCGCCTTTCCTCGAGACGGTCGAACTGCTCGTCAAGATGGGTGCCAAGAACAGCAACAAGTGCATGAGCTGTTAGCAGGACTGGAGGGGTGAGCAACTGGAGGGGTGAGCGACAGAATGAAGCAGGTCCGAGCGCTCAGGCCTGAGGGGAGAAAGGCCTGAGACCACCACAGGCGTGGGCTCTGAGCGCTCAGCTCTCAGGCCAGAGCTCCAGCCTGAGGCCTCAGCCCTGAGCAGGGCTCACCGCTCACACCTCATGCCTCAAGCAGGAGCTCTCCCCTCAGCGCTGAGGCCTGAAAGCCCACGCCTGTGGTTCCCTCACCCCTCCCACCCTCTCACCCCAGACCTCACCCCTCGATCCTAAGGCGGGTCAGTCGCCAGCGAGGGGGTCAGTCGTCGTGGTTGAGCTCGTACTCTCGCTGCGCGTGCATGCGCTCAGAGCCCTGCGCGCGATCTCGGCGTTTGGCCGCTTGCATCGCCAACCCCGAGGTGGACGCCGTCTTGATGGCTGGAAGCGACAGCAGCTTTTCCAGGGCGACGCTGTTGCACGCCGGACAGGTCGGTGCTGTACTTCCGCGCACCAAGGCTTCAAACTGTTCCTTGCACTCCGTGCAGACGAAGTCGAATATCGGCATCTCGTAGTTTCCCTGTTCCCTGCGTTCACCTGTACGTATCGAGGACTTTGTGTCTCAACTTACGATCCCCGCGTTCCTGCTCACGTGCACGCTCGCTGCGAGCCCCCTGTTCGCGCAAGGTGCGCGCACGCCCGTCATTCCTGAAGGGCAGCGTGCGACGGCCACGCTCACCCCTGGTATTCGCGTGGGGAACATGATCTTCGCGTCCGGGCAGCTCGGCTCGGCGAGCGACACGACCATCGGGGGCCAGACCAAGTCGGCGCTCGAGAAGACGCAGAAGGTCTTCGAAGCCGCGGGAACCACCATCGCCAATACCGTGAAGTGCACGGTGTTCCTGACTGACGTCAAGGATTTCGCGGGAATGAACGCCGCGTACAGCGAGTTCTTCAAGGGCATCGCACCACCAGCGCGTTCGACGGTTGTCGTCGCCGCGCTGGTGGTGGCAGGCGGAAAGGTCGAGATCGAGTGCTTCGCCGCGATCCCGTAACGGCGTAGCGCTGGAGGCGCAGCGCTACACGCGGATCGCTAAACGCGGATCGCTACACGCAGATCGCTGCTACTTCTTGGGGGCCGGCCAGAGAACACCCTGGTTGGCCCGTGTTACTGAGCCGAGTCCCTTGTAGGCAAACTTCTGCAGCCGTTTGCCTTCGTAGGTTTCGGTGGTGTAGAGGTTGCCCTTTGAGTCCGTCGCGATGCTGTGCACGGCGAAGAACTGGCCCGGCTGACGTCCCCCGTCGCCGAAGCTGGTAAGGATTTCGAGCGACTGGCGATCCATGATGTACACACGCTCGTTCTTGCCGTCGGCGAGGTACAGGTACTTCTGTGCCGCATCGCGAGAGAAGGCGATGTCCCACACCGAGCCGTCACCGCGCGTGGCCGGCGCGATGCGCACTTCTTTGACAAACTCGCCGTTCTTGCGGAACACCTGAATGCGATCGTTCGGACGATCGCACACGTAGACCATGCCGTCGTTGCTGGGCTCGGCGCAATGCACCGGATTGCGGAACTGCTTCGCGAGCGGTGCATCGGGGTTGTACGGTCCGAGGTTCGCGTCGTCGGGCTTGTTACCGTACGCGCCCCAAAAGCGCTTCAACTTGCCACTATTCATGTCGAGGACGGCGACACGCTTATTTGCGTATCCGTCCGCCACATACGCTTCGCTCGCCTTGGCGTCAAAGGAGATCTTGGCGACTTTCCCGAAGTGCGTGCTGTCATTGCTCGCCGCCCGCTGCCCCGGCGTACCGATCTGCATCAGGAACTTGCCGTCGTGCGTGAACTTGAGAATGTGCGAGTCCACCGCGCCATTGCCGCCAATCCAGACGTTGTCTTTGTCGTCGATCGCGATGCCGTGATTAGATGTTGGCCACTCGTAGCCTTCCCCAGGACCGCCCCACGCCTTGACCAGATTGCCTGCCGGGTCGAACTCGACAATTGGCGGAGCCGATTGGCAGCACTCGGCGATCGGCGGATTGGCCTTCATGCCCACTTCGGTGCGCTGATTGAGCGTGGAGTCGCCACGATGGATGATGAAGATGTGGTCCCGGCTGTCGATGCCGACGCCGATGACGGATCCCAGCAGCCAATGGTTGGGCATCGGTTTCGGCCACACCGGATCTACTTCGAACTTCGGCGCCTGCACCAGCTGCCGATCGGAGGCCCCCAAGGTGGCCTGCGCCGCGCCCAGCGCGGCTACGGCGATGACAAGACCCGAACCCACAGCGACCTTCTTCGAACGCGTCATGCGAGGACTCCCTTAGGCGCAACGCCAGCGGGCACCGGCCCCTGTGCGTTGTGCAACTTGGTGGTATGTTCGTGGCTGTTCCGCGAGCGACCCGAACGATCGGTCACTCTCGTGATCGAGAAGTTACCCGCCTTCCTTCGCCTGTCCAGAGAACTGTGCGCGTTTTTCGTTTCGCGAAGTGGACCATCTCCTTGAACGCGCTTGGCCGTTACGCGGCCCCGGCGCGGTTCGCGATGCGCCAACGGGGGGCCACGCTGTTGGCCCTCGGCGTGCTCGGTATGGTCAGCGCGTGGCCCCGATCGCTAGAGGCGCACGAGATCCCGCGTCGGGTCGCCGTGCAGATGTTTGTGCGGCCGGACGGGCAGGTGGTGCGTGTGCTGGTTCGCGTCCCCATCGAGGCGATGCGCGACGTGACGATGCCGCGCACCGACGCGGGCTTCCTGGATCTTGCGCGTGCCGACAGTGCTCTGCGGGAGGCTGCCCAGCTCTGGGTTGTCGACGGCATTTCGCTCTTCGCAAACAACACCGCGCTGCCAAAGGGAATGATCAAGGCCGTCCGGGCATCGTTGCCCTCGGATCGTGCCTTCGAGTCGTATGCGGCGGCGCTCGCCACCGTCACCGGCGCGCCGCTTGCGGTGGGAACGCAGATCCCGGCGCCGCAGGCCATGCTCGACGTGTTCTTGGAGTACCCGCGAGATGCTGCCGCCGCCTCGTCGGGCGAACGGCTGGCGATTCAACCGCGCCTTGCGCATCTTGGCGTGCACACGTCCACCGTGCTGCGCCTCGTGCTGCCGAGTGGGGCCGAGCGGGCG
>JANOPS010000652.1:0-6248 GCA_031421995.1 Gemmatimonadaceae bacterium | reverse complement strand
GACGTGTTCTTGGAGTACCCGCGAGATGCTGCCGCCGCCTCGTCGGGCGAACGGCTGGCGATTCAACCGCGCCTTGCGCATCTTGGCGTGCACACGTCCACCGTGCTGCGCCTCGTGCTGCCGAGTGGGGCCGAGCGGGCGTTCGTGTACGACGGTGATCCGGGGGTGCTGCAGTTGGAGCCCCGCTGGTGGTACGCGGTGTCACGCTTTGTCGGCATGGGGATGGAACACCTGTTCACCGGTGTCGATCACCTGCTGTTTCTGCTCTGCCTCGTTCTTCCCGTGCGGCGGTTCCGACCGCTGGTCGGCATTGTCACCGCATTCACCGTCGCGCACTCGATCACACTGAGTGCCGCGGCCTTGGGGTTTGGACCGTCGGGGTTGTGGTTCCCGCCGCTTGTCGAATTCCTGATCGCGGCGTCGATCGTCGTTATGGCGATCGAGAATGTGATTGGCGCGAAGTCTGAACGCCGCTGGATGGTGGCCTTTGCCTTTGGGTTGGTGCATGGCTTCGGTTTTTCGTACGCGCTAGGGGAGTCTCTCCAGTTTGCCGGCGCCCATCTGGTGCTGGCGCTGGCGGCCTTCAACGTGGGCATCGAATTTGCACAGCTGCTGGCCATCGCGGTGGCGGTACCGGTGGCATCGTGGGTGTTTCGGCGTGTGGTGGCGGAGCGGATGGGGATTATTATTGTGTCAGCACTGGTTGCGCACACCGCGTGGCACTGGACGACCGAGCGTTTTGAGGTCGTGCGGGCCTACCGGTTGGCATGGCCAGCCTTCGACACAAGCCTGGCGATTTCGGGGATACGATTCGTGATGGGGTTGTTGATCATCGGTGGTGTGGCGTGGGCGATCTCCGGGATGATGACGCGATTGGCGTCGCCCCGGACGCGTGACTCATTGCTGACGCTCGCGCTCGCGGTGGGCTTGATCGGCGCGACGGTGTCGTTGACGTCGGTCGCACCGCTTGCTGCGCAACCGAGTGTCGCCAAACGCAGCACGATGGCGGGTGTGTACACTGCTGCCCAGGCGAACAAGGGCAAGCAGGTGTTCGCCGGTTCGTGCAGCGGCTGTCACACTGTGGCGTCGCACAGTGGCGATGTGTTCTGGGCGAAGTGGATGGGGCGCCCGCTGTCCGATTTTTTCAACTATGTCAGTGGGCTGATGCCCAAGTCGGCACCGGCCACACTCACCGAAGATGAATACGTCTGGGTCACGGCCTACGTGCTGCGACTCAACGGCATGCCGCCGGGGCCCAAAGAGTTGGAGGCCGAACCCACGGTGCTGAAGGCCATTCGCATTGATACTGCGATGGGCGTTGTCGGTCGCAGTGGTGATAGAGAGGGGAAGGGCGCGCACATCCGATGATGGCGCGGGGCGCAGGTCGAATCGTAGCTCGAACGGAGAATTCATGATGCAGCGTTCCATCAAGCAGGCGTTCGGCATAGCGGCGGCAGCGGGAGCTGTCGCCATCGGCGCACTCAGTGTGCAATCCACGCAGTCGGTGGCGCAGGCAGGCAATCCGCTGGTGCGCGGCAACGCCTACGGCGAGTGGCGCTACTGGGGTGGCGATGCGTGGAGTACGCGCTACTCACCACTGGAGCAGATCAACGCGAGCAACTTCGACTCGCTCAAGGTGGCGTGGAAGTGGAATGCGAGCGCGTTTGGCAAAGACGAGTACTATCGCACCACGCCGTTGTACGCGAACGGGCGTTTGTTCACCGTCGCCTCTACGCGACGCGTCGCGATGGCGCTCGACCCAGCGACCGGTGAGACGCTCTGGATGTATCGACTGGAGGAAGGCATTCGGTGGCAGAAGGCCCCGCGCCAATTCGCGGGCCGCGGGTTGTCCTATTGGACCGACGGTGTGAAGGAGCGCGTGTTGCTGGTCACGCCGGGCTATCACCTGGTGTCGCTTGACGCCAAGACGGGACGTCCTGATCCGCTCTTCGGCAAGAATGGCGTGGTCGACTTGATGGACGGACTTGGCTATGCCATGGTGCCGCTTGCCGTCGACGACTCTGGTCCGCTGATCATCAGCGACGCCGCGCCGATGCGCAAAGCGAAGGTTGGGGAGAAGTGGGATCCGATCAAGAAAATTGGTGCAGACGGCACGGTGGGCCTTGACCCTGCGGCCGGACAGATCGCTGCCAGCTCGCCGCCGATTGTTGTTGGCAACATGTTGGTGGTCGGGAATTCTTCCATCCATGGCTACTATCCCATTCGCACGCACAACGTGCCTGGCACGATCCGTGGCATCGATATTCGCACGGGCAAGCAAGCGTGGAAGTTCAATCTCGTGCCGCAGCCGGGTGAGTTTGGCGCGGACACGTGGAAGAACGGTTCCAAGGTGGGCACCAAAGGCGTTGGCAAGAACGATGCATGGGCGCCGTACGCTGCCGATCCGGACCTGGGCCTGGTGTACATCCCCGTTGGTATGCCGTTGATGGACGAGTACGGCGGGCATCGTCCGGGCGACAACCTCTATGGCAACAGCCTGGTAGCGCTTGACGCGAAAACCGGCCTGCGCAAGTGGCACTTCCAGATGGTTCATCATGACATCTGGGACTACGATACGCCGATGTCCCCGAACTTGATGGACGTGATGGTCGACGGAAAAATGCGCAAGGTGGTCGCGCAGACCACGAAGCAGGGATGGGTCTACACGTTTGATCGCGTCACGGGACAGCCGATTTGGCCGATGCCAGAAACCCCCGTGATGAAGAGCGACGTGCCGGGCGAGATCTCCGCGCCCACGCAGCCTATTCCCTCCAAGCCCGCACCATACTCGCAACAGGGGCTCGTGGAGTCGGATCTGATTGACTACACGCCCGCGATCAAAGACTCGGCGCTCAAGATGGCCAAGAAGTGCCGCATGGGTCCGTACTACATTCCTCCGGCGGCGGCAGACGGAAAAGGCTCGACGGGCTTTCGCTGCTCGTGGTACGCGCCCGGCGCCAGCGGCGGTGTGAATATCGACGGCGGCGCCGCGGTTGATCCTGAGAAGGGCATGCTGTTTGTCGCATCAATCACCGGCATGAGCACCGCGCAATTGTCGAAGGATCCGTGCTCTGAGTTTGACTACAGCTCAGCACATGATAGCTGTGGGTTGCTTGGCGCGTTGCCGGAGCCTGCGGGTTACAAGAAGCCCACAGACGGTGGACGCGGTGACGGGTTCTCCGGACGCGCCAACGGTTCGATCATCGGCGGAGTGTCCATCGTCAAGCCGAAGCAGTTCGGCGGCATTACCGCATACAACATGAATAGTGGCGATAAGTCGTGGTGGATTCCCAACGGCGGCATGGCGAAGGTTACGAGTCGTGATCCACTCTTCGCGGGCGTCACGCTTCCTGAGCAGGGTGCGCGTGGTCAAGCGCAGGTCATGAATACCAAGACGCTCATGATCTACGGCACCGGACGTGGCGGTGGCGTCCCCGGATCAGAGCCCATGCTCTACGCAGTGGATAAGGCTACGGGAAAGCAGATTGGTGCAGTGAAGCTGGAGTCGCGCACCTCGGCGGTCCCCATGACCTATATGCACAACGGAAAGCAGTACCTGCTGTTTGCCACCGGACAGGAAGACGAGGCCGGCATGACGGCGCTGGTGTTGAAGCGGAAGTAGCGTACTCTCCGCGACACGAGCGACCGACTGCTCGTGTCGAGCGCACAAGAAAACGGCGAGCCCATGATGCTATGGGCTCGCCGTTTTTCCCTCTCCAGACGATGCGTTTTGCTTACTTCTTCTTCTCGTAACGCTTCAAGGCACGCTGTCCAACTTCAGCCCCGTAGATGTTTCCTTTCGCATCGACCGCCACGCCCTCCGCCGAGCTGGTGCTGGGCGCTTTCTCGTCGGGATCGGGAATGAACGCGGTCACCTTGCCGGTCTTCGCGCTGCCAATGCGAATGCCGCGCTTCCAAGCTACATGCGGCGGGTTCACCGAGCCGGACTCACTGTCGGCCACATACATGTTGTCCTGCTTGTCGATGAAGATCCCACTGGGTCGACTGAACTGATACCACGTATCCAGTAAGGTGAAATTCTGGTCCATGATGAAGATGCGATCGTTGCCACGGTCGCCCACAAACAGGCGCCCACGCGAATCGAACGCCAACGCATGGGGTTGATCCATATCGGTGGGACCCTTGCCGAAGGTGCCCCACGTTTTCAGCAGTTTGCCGGTCTTGTCGAACTTGAACAACCGCGCGTTCGAGCCCGCGCGCGACGCGTGCCCTTCGGCCACGAAGATGTCGCCATTGGGGGCCGTGGCGACGTCGTTCGGCATCCAGAAGAACGCGCTGTCCCGGCCGCCACCGGCGGCACCAAGCGTCATGAGCAGTTTTCCGTCGGGACTGAACTTGAAGATCTGATGGCCACGGGGAGCGGCCGGCGGCGCGCCGGGCGTTGCCGGGGCAGTGCCGCCGGTGCACGCGCAGTCGGTGACCCAGATGTTGCCGTCACGGTCCACGTGAATCCCGTGCGGCGACATGAGCAGTCCTTCACCGAACGCCTTCACGAGGTTGCCGCTGGCGTCGAATTTGAAAATGGACGGCAACGTCGAAGTGGCGCAGCTATTCACCGCGCAGCGCTCGGCCACCCAAATGTGTTTGCCATCTTTGTCGACATCGACCGCGCTGGTTGAGCCCCACGCCCGTCCAGCGCCGAGCTTGGCCCACCCCGTGATCGTCGTGTAGGGATTTGGCGGATCGTTGACAGGCGCCATCGCGGCGCCCTGCGCGAAGGCGACGGATGCACTGAATGCGGGGGCAAGCACCGCGACGAGGTGCGCAGCCAGGGACCGCAGGCGAACTGGCCGGCGTGGTCGCGCGTTCGCTTGAAGGGACGACATGGCGTATGGGAGAAGGGACGGGACGAACCGCAGGGTGCTGCATAAGTGTGGCGCGCGATCTGCCGCGCGGCAATGCGTCGGCGCGTGGTCACGCGGCGCTTGCGGCCTGCCCGCTGTCGGGATGAGCCCACACGGTTGTGCCAGTGGGTTCCCCAGTCGATTGTTCTCCGATGCTGTTTCCGCCACGCGTACTTCGCGACATCCGATGAAGGACCTGACCACAGGCTCCATCCCGCGACACATCATCCGCCTCGCGCTGCCCATGGCGGCGGGCATGATCTTCCAGACGATGTACTATCTGGTCGATCTGTTTTTCGTGGCGAAGTTGGGCGACGCAACGGTGGCCGGCGTGAGCTCGGCGGGCAACGTGCAGTTCGTTGTGATGTCCTTGACGCAAATCCTCGGCGTCGGCACCATGGCGTTGATCGCGCAGGCGGTGGGTCGCAAAGACCGTGACGACGCCAATCTCGTATTCAATCAGAGTACGCTGTTGGCGGCGGCCTGCAGTGTGGTCGTGCTGGTTGGTGGCATGATCCTGAGTCCCGTATATATGGCGGCCGTTGGCGCCGACACCGCGACGGTGGAGGCCGGCACGGCGTATTTGCGCGCCTACGTGCCGGGACTCGCGCTCCAGTTCCCGTTGGTCACGATGGGCGCTGCGCTCCGCGGCACCGGCATCGTGAAGCCGACGATGGTGGTGCAGATGTTGACCGTCGGCGTCAACATTGTACTGGCACCCATTCTGATCGCAGGGTGGGGGACGGGTCACCCCATGGGTGCCGCGGGCGCCGGCCTTGCGAGCTCGATCGCGATTGGCCTGAGCGTTGTGCTGATGACGATCTATTTTTTGCGGCTCGAGCACTACGTCGCGTTCTCGTCCGCGCTGATGCGCCTGCGAGGCGCGGTGCTCAAGCGCATCCTCGGTATCGGTGTGCCACCTGGTGTCGAGTTCGCGCTGATGTTCGTGAGCACGGCGCTCACCTATTACGTGATTCGAAGTTTCGGTGCCGCGTCACAGGCGGGCTACGGCATTGGGTCGCGCGTGTTGCAGGCGATACTCATGCCCGTCATGGCGATCACCTTCTCCGCGGCTCCTTTGGCGGGACAAAACGTCGGCGCGGGCAACGTCGCGCGCGTTCGGGACACCTTCAAGTGGGCCGCACTTTTTGCCTGCGTGCCGATGGCGCTGCTCACCGTGGTGTGCCAAATCCGGCCGGATCTGCCAATCGGCGTTTTTACCCCCGAAGCGCCCGTCGTTGCGGTGGGGGCGGACTTTCTGCGTATCATCTCGTTCAACTTTGTGGCGACCGGCGTGGTGTTCACGTGCTCCGGCATGTTCCAGGCGCTGGGGAATACCGTGCCGTCGATGATCAGTAGTGCGGTCCGTCTGCTGTCGTACGG
>JANOPS010000651.1:0-2366 GCA_031421995.1 Gemmatimonadaceae bacterium | reverse complement strand
ATGCCGCTGCCGATGGCCGTGATGATCGTCCGGATCTCCTCGTTCGCAAACACCCTGTCGATGCGGGCTTTCTCGACGTTGATGATCTTGCCGCGCAGCGGCAGGATCGCCTGGAAGTCGCGCTTGCGGCCCTGCTTGGCCGAGCCGCCGGCGGAGTCGCCCTCGACGAGGTAGATCTCGCACATGGCGGGATCGGAGAGCGAGCAGTCGGCGAGCTTGCCCGGCAGGTTGCCGACGTCGAGCGCCGACTTCTTGCGCGTCAGGTCGCGGGCCTTTCGAGCGGCCTCGCGTGCGCGCGCGGCAGACATCGCTTTTTCGATCACGATGTTGGCCGTTTTCGGATGCTCACTCAGGTACTGCTGCAGCAGCTCGTTCATCACGCTGCGCACCGCACCTTCGACTTCGGAGTTGCCGAGCTTGGTTTTGGTCTGCCCTTCGAACTGCGGCTCGCGCACCTTCACCGACAGCACGGCCGTGAGCCCTTCGCGCACGTCATCGCCGGACAGTCGCACTTCCTTGTCCTTCTTCGACAAGTTGCTGGACTCGGCGATGTACTTGTTGATCACCGACGTGAGCGCGCTCTTGAACCCGGTGAGGTGCGTCCCGCCCTCGTGCGTATTAATGTTGTTGACGAACGAAAAGACGTTGTCTGCGTAGCTGTCGTTGTACTGGAGTGCCATCTCGATGCCGATATCGTCCTTCTCGGTGTCGAGGTAGACGACGTCGGGGTGCAGCGCTTTCTTGTGGCTATTGAGATAGACCACAAACTCTCGCAGGCCGCCTTGCGCGAAGAAGGTTTCTTCGCGCTTCTCGCCTTCGCGCTCGTCATGCAGCGTGATCGAGACGCCCTTGTTCAAGTACGCCAGCTCACGCAGCCGGTTGGCGAGGGTGGCCCACTCGTACCGCAGCGTTTCGGTGAAGATGGAGCCGTCGGGCTTGAACCACACCTTGGTGCCCGTCTCCTTGGCGGGCACGTTGCCCAGCACTTTGAGCTTGGTGTGCGTGATGCCGGTGCGGAAATCCATGTAGTGATGCTTCCCGTCGCGCTTGACCCACACCTTGAGTTCGGTGGACAACGCGTTCACGACAGACACGCCGACGCCGTGCAGACCGCCGGACACTTTATAGGTGTTCTTGTCGAACTTGCCGCCGGCATGCAGCACCGTCATGGCCAACTCAACGCCGGGCAGTCCTTCCGTGCGATGCACGTCGACGGGAATGCCGCGCCCGTTGTCTTCGACGGAAATGGAATCGTCGAGGTGGATGGTGACCGAGATGCGATTCGCGTATCCGGCCAACGCTTCGTCGATCGAGTTGTCGACGACTTCGTAGACGAGGTGATGGAGACCGCGTGCTGACGTTGAGCCGATGTACATGCCGGGCCGCATGCGCACGGCCTCGAGTCCCTTGAGGACCGTAATGCTGTCGGCACCGTAGCCATTGTCTGGCGAGTTCTGATTGGCGTCCTTATTGGCCATGGGCGGGGTAAAACGTGCGGAGAAACATCCACGAGCAACGAACAATCACCAAGGCCGGTTCGCCTCCGGACTGCGTCGCAATCACAAGCCTGAAATATACCCAAGGTCAGCCTCGCAAGCAACGGTAGGGGTAGTTTGTAAGTTGTTGATTAACAATAGCTTACAGATCGAACTCTAGTCGCGCCGCAGGATCAACCGGAGCTTCGTCACCGGCAGGCGTGTGGTATCCCGGTTGAGCGACCTGAGCAGCTCCGGTTCCAGCAAGGACAGCTCCTGCATCCAGCCGTGCGTGGTCACCATGACCACCAGCGTTCCGTCTTGACCGAGGGCAACGGGTTCGGTGACGGACGCGATCTGCCCGCCCACGAGGCGGGGCCACTCGGGGAAGACGGTTGCCTGCGCGACACGATCGGTCAGCCCGGCCTTTTGCAGCACCGAGGCCAACACGTCGCCAACGAGTGAAGGCGCGCGCTTCTTAGCGTCTGACACGGGCGCTCATGTCAGGACGCCTTCGTGCATCGTGGCGCGCGTGAGACGGGTGAACGCGGAGGGAATATCTTCGACACGCGGCACCGCGAGCAGCACTTGTTCTACGCCCGCGTCGCTGAGCAAAGCGAGCACGCGCGATGCACGCCCGAGATCCAGTTCGGCGAATGGGTCATCGAGCAACAGCAGTGGTGTGCGGCCTAAGGCCGTCCGTAACGTCGAGAGCTCCAGCAGCCGCAACGCGATCGCTGCGCTCCGTTGTTGTCCCGCAGATCCAAAGGTGCGCAACTCCCGTCCGCCAAGCAGCAGGGCAAGGTCGTCGCGGTGTGGACCAACCAGGGTCACGCCGCGACGGAGTTCGTTGCTCCGCTGTTGCACGAATGCCTGGGCATAGAGTGTGGC